>DAOUCP010000082.1:0-2607 GCA_034432155.1 Anaerolineae bacterium | reverse complement strand
AGCGTCCACGAGATCGCGCCTGCGCTTCGCAAACTGCGCGGGCCCAAGCGGCGTCTGCCGGGCCGGCACGCGTGCGGCCGGCGACTGGCCTTGCGCGCGAGGAGAAGCGGTCGTTGGCTGCTGGGAGCGGCCGGTCCTGCCCAGCTCTCCGGTGCCGGGGTTCGAGTCTACGTACATAGGTGCCCCGCCGGGATGGGCATTGCCGGATGGAAGGCCAGGTCTCGCGGCATCTACGTTCGTAGATGGCTTGCTGGGGTGGCCGTTGCCGGATTCGGAAGCGGGCGTAACCGTGTCTACGTGCGTAGATGGCTCGGCCAGTTGGCCGTTGCCGAGCTCCGAGGCGCGCGTGCCGCTGTCTCCTAACGTGGACAACCGGAGGGAGCCCACGTTCCCGGAATCCCGCGGCTGAGCAGCCGGGCGTCCAGCTACGTGCGTAGATGGCTCCCCCGGGTGGCCATTGCCGGCCGCCGAGACCGGTGCACCGTTGTCTACGTACGTAGACGGCGCGTCCGGGTGGCCGCTGCCGGTCGCCGAGACCGGTGCACCGTTGTCTACGTACGTAGACGGCGCGCCCGGGTGGCCGTTGCCGGCCGCCGAGGCGGGTGCACCGTTGTCTACGTACGTAGACGGCGCGCTCGACTGGCACTCGTCGGACGCCAACTGCTGCCGCAGCCGGCTCAAGCCGCGCAACCGCACCCCGGCCGCCCGCGGCCGCGGCTGCCAACTGAGCCCACCGTCCACGGACCCAGTCACGTCCAGCAGCCCCTGGTGAATCAACGCATGGCAGACCTCGCAGACCGCAACCTCGTTGGACAACACCGTCCGCCCGCCGTGGGCTCGGAACACGATATGGTGCGCGTGCAGGTTGCGCCGGCGACCACACCCCGGATTGGCGCAACGCAGGCCCTCGCGGTGCAGCACCTGCCGCGTCAGCCGCGGGCTGTTTGGCTTGTCCAGCGAGCCACCGTCCGGTGTCTCGGTGGGCGCCTCCTCCTCAGCCTCGATCACCACCCTCCTGGCCACCGGCGCCAGCTCCTCGATCCGAGAGGGGGCGATGGCGATGGGGCCTTCCGCCGTCTCCAGGGCGCTCTCCCGACACTGCGGGCAGGTCCGGTACACGATCGTCTGGGCCGGCTGGCTCCTCTCGACCGCCGCATCCGACTCGCCCACGCCCCTCGCCGGCGCCAGGGGAATCGCCCCCGACAGAATCCCATCGGCCCAGCGGACGAGAGGCGGGCGGGTGTCGGCCTGCGCCCTGCCGTTGCCATTCCATCTGCCCGAGGCACGCCGGCTGTCCTCCGGCACTCGACCAGCAGCGCTCGAAGCGCGCCGTCCGTCCTCCGGCACTCGACCAGCAGCGCTCGAAGCGTGCCGACCGTCCGCCGCCGCTGGGCCAGGACCGCGCGAGGCGCGCCGACCGTCCGCCGGCGCTCGACCAGCAGCGCTCCAGGCCGACCCGTGTGCCTCGCCGGCTGCCGCTTCCCCATCGCCAGCGGGCGATGCCTGAGGCACGGCATCCCATGGTGCCCCGCCGAGGTCGGGACCGGGTCCGGCACTCACCAGCGCAAAGGCCGTCCGCACGCGCTCCTTCTCCTCGAGCGTCAACTCCAGACACAGCCGTACCAACAGGTTCGGCAGGCCGAAGCGTCGATCCCGTGGCTGGTCGCGACCCGTGCGCTGCGCCTCCCGGACTTCCGCCAGCAGCACCGCCACCGTCTCCTCGAACGCCAGCTCCAGCCAGCTCACCTCGGTATCCGCCGTCGCCACCCGGCTGATGGCACGAACCTGCTCCCAAGATACCTCCCCTTCCCGGAACAACACCCGCGTGCGCGGTAGCCCGTCCAGGGCGCGGCCCACGCGAAGGTACTCGCTGGCGGTGCTGCGCGCCAGGCCCAGCTCCCGATCGCAGTACTGGTGGAAGGTCGCGTAGCCCAACTCGTAGTACAAACGGCCGTCGTCCATCGCCCGCAGCGCCTCGAGGAACCGCAGCCGCACCTCGTTGCCGATGCCCTGCGGCGACTTGAGCAGCTCGTGCACGCTCGCCGCCTCCGGAAGTCCGAGGTCAGGCGATGTGGTGCCTTCCTCTTCCGCCGGGCACCCGAGGTCAGGCGCGGTGGCGCCCGTAGTCTCCGCTTGGCACCCGAGGTCAGGTGCAGTCATCCCTGCCTCCGCCTCCGCCAATCCGCGGTCAGCCGCCACCGTGCCTGCCTCTGCCTCTGGCAGTCCGACGTCAGGCGGCGTTGTGCCTCCCTGCGGCTCCGGGCAGAAGAGCTCGGCGACCGCGGCGCCCTCCTCCTCGCCCAAGCACCCGAGATCGGACGCCGTTATGGCCGTTTCCTCCGTCGGGCACCCGAGATTGGACGCCGTCGCCGCTATCTCTTCTTCTGTGCCGCGGGCCCGCGAATCGTCCGGGTCGCGAGCGCCAGAGGCCACAGACTGGGTCAGTTCCTCGCCAACCGATGTGCAGAGCTCGCTGGTCATGGTCAGGCCTCCTCATGGCAGGCCGCTCGGAAGCGGGATGCTTGGCTAGCCGTGCAACGCCGAAGCAAAGCACCGTCCCCGCCAGCCGATCGGCCGTGATGCAGCAGCCTACCATGGCGCAGGCAC
>DAOUCP010000081.1:0-3561 GCA_034432155.1 Anaerolineae bacterium | reverse complement strand
GCCGCCACCCGCCGGCGCTCCGCCGGCAGTGCGGGACTGGCCGCCGCCGGCCTCGACGGCCACGATGCGGCCATCCTCCATGCGCAATACCCGGTCGGCGTAAGCCGTCAGGCGCAGATCGTGACTGGCCACGATCACTGTCCGACCAGCCCGGCTGAGCTGGGCCAGAATGTCCATGATCTCCTGACCGGTGTGCGTGTCCAGATTGCCGGTCGGCTCGTCGCCCAGGATGATCTGAGGCGAGTTGGCCAGCGACCGGGCGATGGCAACGCGCTGCTGCTCGCCGCCCGAAAGCTCCGTCGGTCGGTGGTGCAATCGCCCGCCGACGCCGACCGTCGTCAGCAACTGCTCGGCGCGCGCCCGCCTTTCCCGAGCCGGTCGGCCGGCAAAGAGCATCGGAAAGGCTACGTTCTCCGTGGCCGTCATGGTGGGGATCAGGTTGAACGACTGGAAGATGAAGCCGACCATGGTGCGGCGATAGCCGGCCAGCGCAATCTCGTCCATTTCGTTCAGGTTCCCGCCGGCGACGTGGATCTCGCCGCGCGTCGGCCTGTCCAGGCCGCCGATGAGGTTCAGCAGCGTGCTCTTCCCGGAGCCAGAGGGGCCCATGACCAAGAGGAACTCCCCAGTGGGCACAGCCAGATCCACGCCGGCGAGTGCCCGGACCCACGTCCTGCCGAGCGGGAAATCCTTGTACACGCCGACCAGCTCCAGAAGGATCGGCTGAGCGGGGAGTGACATCGACTAGGCTCCGCCGACGGTCAGGTCCATGGCGAACCGGCCCATCATCACACCCATCTCGCCCAACGCCAGGAGGAGAGCCAGATAGACGAAGACCACGGCCAGACCCTTTCGCAGCGACAGCCGAGTGACGACGACCACCGCGAGCAGGAGCAACAGCAGCATCCACAGGTTCCAGATCGAAACTAGCGCCAGAAGCGGACCCCAGACACTAGGGCGCACCATCTCCTGCGGTGAAGGTGAGGCGACGAGGCCAGCGAGGCCATCGGGCACGGGGTCGAAACTACCCGTTGCACCCCACACCACCGATCGCAGCGCGGCCTGGAACACCAGGGGTAGGCGCGCCCAAGAGGTAGCCACGAGCATCTGGCCGAACGTCTGCTGGCCGCCGAGAAGGGTTGCTAGGAGGTGCACCAGCGCGGCAATCACCAGCGCCGCGACAAACGGCCCGGCCGCGCTGCCAGCGAGCGCCGTCAGCCGACTTACCGTTCGCACACTGCTGCTCGTGGCCATCTCGGTAATGGCCTCGGGATCCTGATTGCCAAAGGCGCTCGGATTCCGCTCGGCGAGGCGCTTCATCTGGGCAGCGCTCACCGCCATGTCGTAGCGCTCCTTGGCTGGCAGGCTGACGATCGTGGCTGTCAGAGAGAATACCGCCAGCGCGACAGTTGGCACCAGCCATAGGCGCACGCGTTGCTGGGCCAGCTCCGCCATCGCTGTTCGCGGTCGCCGGACACAGTCGACGAACAGGCCGACCACGCCGGCCTGTGCGGGCGCATCCGCCTCCAGCGGTACATCTTTCGGCCGATCGTTGCTTAGATCCATGGCGCACCCAAGACAAGGCGGTTGAGGGCGGGCAGGATACCTCGGCGCCCACGGACGGTCAAAGGCGCAGCACCACGGTACGAGCGCCGAGGGACGGTCAGCGGTGCTCGACCGCGGCGGCGCTCACCTCCGACTGGAACGGAAGATCGACCATAAGAGCTCCACCCCTAGGACGACGGTGATCCCTAAGCCGGCCATGATGGCCCACGTCAGAGGTGGCCACGGCCAACGCAGATCCAACCGCGGCAGGAGCAGTGCCAAAGCCACGATGAAGGCCGCGAGCAGCACACCGTACACCACCCGGTTGGCGATCACCTCCATCCGCCCCAGGATCTCGGCAAGCTGTGGCAGGCTGACCCGGAACCCTAGATCGCCGCGCTCCGCAAGACCGACCAGGCGGGCCGACTGCCGGGGCAGTTCGCTCGCCAGATACGCCCAGTCCCCCGCATGGCGCAGGACCTCCGGCGCCCAGCTGCGCGGTGCGACCACGCTCAAGAGCAGCCGGCGGACGTACGGTTGGGCGGTGGCGAAGATGTCGTATGTCGGATCGAGCGCCAGGCCCACGCCTTGCATGACCGCCAGGGTCTTCAAGAGCAACAGGTAGTCGCTCGGCACGCGCAACCGGTGGCGCTGGATGATCGGCTCCAGCTGCTGCATGACCTCGTCGGTGGGGATATCCTGGAGGGACAGGCCATAGTAGCGAACCAGAAGGCGCCGCAGATCGTTCGTCAGGGCCTCGCGATCCACCGTCCAGTCGGCGATGCCCATCCGCTGCAGCTGGTCCACCACACCGCAAACGTCCATGGCGACGATTCGCGTGAACAGCTGGACGAGGTAGAGTCGATCGCGCCGATCGAGGCGGCCGACGGTGCCGAAGTCAACGAGGCCGATGACGTCTCCGGGCAGGGCCAGCAGATTGCCAGGGTGGGGATCGGCATGGAAGAAGCCATCGGCGAGCACCGACTTGAGCACAATGTGCGCGGCCCGATCGGCCAGGCGATGGCGGTCGTGCCCGGCCACCGCAAGGGCCTCGATCGAGGTCAGTTTGATGCCGGTCAGACGCTCCTGCACGATCAGCCGCCGGCTGGTGTAGGACCAGTACACCTTGGGCACGCGAAGGTACGGCACCTGGCGAAAGTTGTGCCGCATCCGATCGGCGTTCCGGCCTTCGCGGCGGAAGTCCAACTCACCCCGCAGGGCATTTCCGAACTCCAGCGCCATCTCCAGGACCTCGAAGCGGCGGCCAAAGGCAGTGCGTTGCTGGGCCAATCGGGCGAGGTCGGTGAGGATCGCCAGGTCTTCTTCGATCAGCCGCTCGATGCCCGGCCGCTGCACCTTGACCACGACCTCCGTACCGTCGAGCAGCCGAGCGACATGCACCTCCGCCAGCGAAGCCGAAGCCATCGCCTCCTCTTCGATGTCGGCGAATACCTCGTCAAGCGAGCGGCCCAGCTCCGCTTCGATGACTGCCCGCGCCTCGGGCCAAGGCACCGCCGGTACTTGGTCCTGGAGCTTGGCCAGCTGGTCCACGATGTCCCGTGACAGGATGTCGGCCCGCGTGCTTAGGATTTGGCCAAGCTTGATGAAGGTCGGCCCGAGTTCCTCAATGGCGAGACGGAGCCGCTCGGGGCCGCTGAGAGATGTCTCGCGCTGCGGCCCTCGCCGCAGCAGGCGGCGCGGCAAGTTGAAGCGGTCGCTGACACCCAACTGGCTGAGCACAGCGCCGAAGCCGTGATCCACCAGGATGCCAACGATCTCACGGTAGCGACGCTGGTGCCGGAGTGGCCCGAAGAGCGGTGCCCGATTCAACTCCCAAGCCCCTGGCGTGGTCTGTGCGCTACGTGAGCCCGGCGGCCAAGGACGCCGCGCTCAGACGATGACCGGCACCTCGTAGACCCCATAGCCCACCCGCATGACGTCCATCATCTCGCCCACCGTGGCGAAGCCCTTGGCCGCCACCATCAGCACGCGCATCACGTTTCGTCCGTACTGGCA
>DAOUCP010000080.1:0-6507 GCA_034432155.1 Anaerolineae bacterium | reverse complement strand
CCCCCCCGGCGCTCGCGTTTGGCGGGTGGGAGGCAGCGCCCGACACGACGGGGCTGCTGCCGCCTGTGCTTGGCCTAGGGCCGGATCAGGCCCAAGGGAAGATACGCGCCGAGCGGCGACGCTGACTCGCGCTCCGCCAGGAGCGTCACCCGTCCGTCGTTCGGCGGCCCCCATACCGACGGGTCGAGTGCCTGGTCACCTTTCAGATACAGCCCGAAGAAGGCTGTCAGTCGAGCGCGCGTGATCGCCAACTGTTCGGAACGGGCGAGCGAACCGTGGTCGCACCCGATGGGAAACGGGTCATCCTGGAAACCACAGTGCGAGCCGCCGAGGATGGTCACCAGTTGCTTGGGGGGTCGTGCCGAGCGGTAGAGGGCGGCGGTGCGCGATGGCGGGACAAGACGATCCTCGCTGCCCACCAGGAAGGCAAGGGGCGTGCGCACGGCCGTCAGGCCACCGGCAGCCGAAGGCGCCGTGTCCGCCGCGGCAAGCGTAGCCACGGCGGAGAGGGATGGATCGATGGCCACCGCCAAGAGGCTCGCGCCACCACCCATCGAATGGCCCAGGAGGCCCCGCGTGTGGCTGTCAACTTGGCCGCGTAGCCAGGATCCCGCTTGCCCATGCTGTTCCTCCAGCCACGCCAGGCTCGCCAAGAGATCGTTCGCCATGCCGCTATGACTGGGCGCCAGGCCGGTGTGCGACTGCGGCGCGATGAGGAAGTACCCCCACGTCGCCAGGTGCTCGAGGGTGCGATCGTAACGCTGCGGCGTCTGCAGGAAGCCGTGCCCGAAGGCGATGGCCGGATACGGTGCCCCCTCGGGGTCAACCGGCGCCTCCTCTCCCCTCGTCTGGGCGGGGTAGTACAGCACCGCAGGGAAGGTGCCGCCGTCAGCGCGCACCACGGTCACCTGCCGCCAGCCGCCGGCGTGAGGACCGGCTTCGGCCAGAGGCAGCTCGCTCGCGCCAGCCAAGACGGGCACCCCACGCTCGCTTGTGGCCTCGGAGAGTGCACTCCACCGCCACGCCCTCCCCAGAACGACGCCGCCCGCCGCGACGAAGAGGAGGGTCGCTAGGACGGCGAACCGCAGCAGCCGATGCCTTCCCATGTCCTGGTCCTCCAGTCGGCAAGTATATCTCCGCCCGCTTCCCCAGAGGCATTGGCCAGCCCTGGCCAGCGGCGAGCAGGCGTTGGGTGTTGCCGTGTGATTTGCCTACGCGGATTACGTGGGCTATGGTATCCCCACCCCCCTGGGGTGGGGCGGCCTACCAGGCGTGGGGCTCTCTGGCAGGCGCGGGGGCTGTCCGCCAGTCACCGCCCGCTGGCCGATCTGCGCCCTTGCCGACTTGGGGCAGGCCTTCGGGGGGTGCGCGCGGACGTGCGTTCGGGGATCGGGACACGCCAGTCGAAGTACCGTCCAGCCGTCCAGAAAGGGAGCAATGGGATGCACGATAGGGTGAGGGCAAATGCAGTCCAGCGGCTGAAAAGCGTGCAGGGACATGTGGCCGGCATTGTCCGCATGGCGGAGGAAGATGCCTATTGCATCGATCTTCTTCGCCAAATCCAGGCCGTGCAGGCTGCCCTGGACAAGGTAGCGGCCATCATCCTGGATGGGCATCTCGACTCTTGCCTGGTGACGGCCATACGGGGGGACGATCCCAAGGAGCGTGAGCGCGTGCTGTCGGAGCTGTCCGAGGTCTTCCGAACGCGGAGTGCTCGCCAGGCGCGCGGCTGATCTTGCCACTACTGGCCAGGAAGCCGCTGCCGTAGCGTTGGCAAAAAGGACCAACGGCCGGCGAGGCCCGCGGCTTGATAAGGGGTTCAGGATGAAAAGAGAGACGATTGCGATCACAGGTATGACCTGCGCTGCGTGTGTGGCGCGGATCGAGAAACGCTTGCGCCAACTGCCCGGCGTTCGCTCGGCGAGCGTCAACCTGGCAACGGAAACGGCCGAGGTCACCTTCGAGCCGACGGCGATCGAGCTGGCGGCCATCTTCGAGGCCATCCGCCAACTCGGCTACGTGCCCCGGCAGGTTGAAGTCGCCAAGCCGCGCGACGACGACGCCCAGCGCAAAGAACGCGAATACCACCGGCTGCGGACGAAGACGCTCGCCTCGGCCCTATTCTCCTTGCCGCTTCTGTACCTCGCCATGGGGCACATGCTGCCGGGTGCGCGGCTACCGGTCCCCGAGTGGCTTAGTCCGCACGAGCAGCCATTGCGTTTCGCCCTGGTCCAGGCGGCACTGGCAGTGCCGGTGGTCGCCCTCGGCAATTCGTTCTATCGCATCGGCTTGCGCTCCCTCTGGCAGCGGGCGCCCAACATGGACTCGCTCATCGCTGTGGGTACCGGCGCCGCGATCGTGTACAGCCTGTACTCGACATGGCGCATCGCCCAGGGACAGCCGGAGGCCGCCGACTACCTGTACTTCGAGACGGCAGCGGTGATCATCACCCTGATCCTGCTCGGCAAGACCCTGGAGTTGGCCGCCAGAGGCCGCACTTCCCAGGCCATCAAGAAGCTGATGGGCCTGCAGGCCAAGACGGCCACGGTGATCCGTGATGGCCTAGAGCTGGAAGTGCCCATCGAAGAGGTTCGGGTGAATGACCTGGTGCGGGTGCGCCCCGGGGAGAAGGTGCCCGTGGACGGCGTCGTGGTTGCTGGTCACAGCGCCGTCGACGAGTCGATGCTCACCGGCGAGAGCCTGCCCGTGACCAAGGGTGTCGGCGATCCCGTGACGGGCGCCAGTCTGAACAAGTTGGGCACCTTCACCTTCCGCGCAACTAGAGTGGGCGAGGACACGACGCTGGCCCAGATCATTCGCCTGGTGGAGCAGGCGCAAGGATCCAAGGCGCCCATTGCCAGACTGGCCGACGTCGTGGCCGGTTACTTCGTGCCCGCCGTCATGGCCATCGCTGCCCTCTCGTCCCTGCTGTGGCTGCTCGCTGGCCAGAGCGCGGCCTTCGCCCTGACGATCTTCATTTCCGTGCTGGTCATCGCCTGTCCGTGTGCCTTGGGGCTCGCGACCCCGACGGCGATCATGGTAGGCACGGGTCGCGGCGCCGAGAGGGGCATCCTGATCAAGAGCGGTCAGGCACTCGAACAGGCGCATCGCGTCGACACCGTGGTCCTCGACAAGACGGGCACCATCACCGAGGGGACGCCGGTTGTGACCGACGTGGTGGCACGAGGCAGTGCGGACGCCTCGCGACTGTTGCAGTTGGCCGCATCGGCGGAGAAGGGCTCGGAGCACCCGCTCGGCGAGGCCATTGTTCGCAGCGCGGAGGCCAAGGGATTGCAGCTCTTGCAGCTCGAGGAGTTCGAGGCCATCCCCGGTCGCGGCGTGGCAGCCAGAATGGACGGACAAGCGGTGCTGCTAGGCAACCAATCCTTCATGGCTGAACGGGGCATTGTGGCCGACGGGTTGGCACCTTTAGCCGCGGAGCTCGCGGCCAACGGCAAGACGCCGATGTTCGTGGCCATCGATGGCGTGGCGGCCGGTGTGTTGGCCGTTGCCGACGCGCCAAAGCCGACCAGCGGCGCCGCCATTCGCCGCCTCCAGCACATGGGGCGGCAGGTGGTTATGATCACCGGCGATCACCGTCAGACCGCCGAGGCGATCGCTGCCCAGGTGGGCATCGATCGTGTGCTGGCGGAGGTTCGCCCCGAGGACAAGGCAGCGGCCATCGCGCGCTTGCAGGCCGAAGGCCGCAAGGTGGCGATGGTCGGCGACGGAATCAACGACGCCGCAGCGCTTGCCCAGGCGGACGTTGGCATTGCGATCGGTTCCGGCACGGACGTGGCCATTGAGTCGGCGGACATCGTGCTGGTGCGCAACGACCTGGGGGACGTGGCCACGGCGATGGAGCTCAGCGCTCGGACGATCCGCACCATCAAGCAGAACCTGTTCTGGGCATTTGCCTACAACGCACTGGGCATCCCGGTGGCAGCCGGCCTGCTGTACGTCCTGGGCGGGCCGCTCTTGAACCCGATCCACGCCGCAGCCGCCATGTCCTTCAGCTCCGTCTCCGTGGTGTCAAATGCCCTGCGCCTGCGACACGCTCCGCTCGGCGACGAGCGAGCAAGCTGATCCGTGGACCAACTCGCACAGATAGGAGTTCCTCGCGTGAAGAACAGGAAGCCCAAGGATAGACTGGCCGACCCGCGGGCAAACAGCCGTCGCCGGGCGCGCTCGATCGGCCCGACTCTCGCCGCCGCGGCAGCGGCGGCCCTGCTCGTCCCTCTCGGGCTGGGGTGGCTGCGTCTGCCGGCACCGCCGAGGGTCGAGGCGACGAGCGGCCTGGCCCTCGTGTTCCTGGCCGGTGTACTGGCCGGGGGCCTGAGCTGTCTGGCCGTCCAAGGTGGGCTCTTGGCAACGGCCGTGGCTCGCCGCAGTCCTGGGCCAGAACCCTCGGCCGACCGGCTGGGCACCCCGGTTGTTCCTTTGCTCTCGTTCTTGGCGGCCAAGATCGCCGCGTACACTGCGCTTGGCTTCCTCTTGGGGTACGTGGGCTCGTTCCTAACCTTGTCGCCGCTCCTGCGGGGCTTGCTACAGGTCGCGATCGGCGTGTTCATGGTGATCGTGGCCCTGCAGTTGCTGGACGTGCACCCGGCCTTCCGCCACCTGGCAATCGTCGCGCCCAAGCCGCTGCAGCGACTGATCCGCCGCCAGTCCCGGCACGGCGGAGCCCTGACACCGCTTGCTTTGGGGGCTCTCACCGTGTTCATCCCCTGTGGCGTCACCCAGGCCATGGAGCTGGTGGCGATGGCCACCGCCGACCCCTTGCGGGGTGCAGCGGTGATGTTCGCCTTCACTCTGGGCACGGTACCGCTCTTCTTCGCTCTTGGCCTGGCGGCGATGCGCCTCAGCCAGACCTGGCAGAACGGCTTTCGCACGCTGGCAGCGGCGGTCCTGGTGCTGGCGGCGTTCGTGGTGGTGAGCGGCCTGCGCATGGCCGGCCTCGTGCCTGCCGCGTCCGGGCGAGTCGCCGCTGGGAACGGTTCCGCCAGCGTCGCTGGCTACGTCGCCGGCACCGCAGCCGCCCGCGATGCGAGCGAGGCTGCGGCTCCGGCTGCTGTCTCGGAAGAGGTGATCATCCAGGTGGTTGATCACGGCTATGTGCCAGATCGCGTAACAGTCAAGGCCGGAGTGCCCATCCGGCTGAAGCTGGTCACCGACAACGTCTTTGGCTGTGCGCGGGCCTTCACCATCCCCGCCCTGGGGGTGGAGCGCATCCTGCCGTCGACAGGCATCGAGTACGTCGATCTGCCTGCGCAGGCGCCAGGTCAGCTCGCGTTTGTCTGCAGCATGGGCATGTACGGCGGCACCATCGAGGTGAACCCGTGATCACACAACGCTTCCTCATTTCCGGCATGCACTGCGCGCACTGCGCCATGGCCATCGACGACGCCGTCGAGGAGTTGCCAGGCGTCGTGCGCTGTGAGACAGACTACGCTGCCGGCCGGGCCAAGGTAACGTACGATCCCTCCCAAGTCTCAGCGGCCGAGATCATCGCTGCCATCGAGGAGGCCGGCTACGAAGGGCAGCTCGATGTCACCTTTGGCGAACCAGGCGAAACCCAGGAGCTCGACGGCCTCGGCTAGCAGGAGCAGCGCGCCGGCGCCCGAGCCCACGGCAAGCTCCTGGCTCGCGACTGGCGTCTGTTCTGCCAGGCTGGCGCAGACGGGATCGGCCTCGTTCTGGAACTGGCTCGACGTGCGCGGATCGGGGTGCGGCAGTCGGAAGGACAGGCGGGGCACCCGCGGCCACACGTTCAACGGGGTATCGCCGATGCCTCGACTCGGGGCTTGCCCGCCAGTGCTCTACGCCGGATCTCGGTCCGAAGCCACACAACCGTGTCCACAAGGAACTCGTTCGAGTTGGATGGTCGTGTGCTCGATGCCGAAACGATCGCGGAGGGTATGCTTCAGCTCGACCGCCAAGGCTTCCGCCTGGCCCAGTTCCCGCTCGGCAGCCACGAGGTGCGCGCTCAGGGCAATATGCCCCGAGCAAAGGCTCCAGACGTGCAGATCGTGGACGTCCTGCACGCCCTCGATGCTTGCTAGCGCCCGGCCGATCTGCTCGACGGAAAGGCCTGCGGGAGCACCTTCGATCAGAATGTGCAGCGAGCTTGCGAGCACGCGCCCCGAGCTGACCAGAATGAGGATGGCAATGAGCACGCTGACGAGTGGGTCCACCCAGAGCCAACCGGTCGTCCAGAGGACGCCGGCAGCCACGATGACGCCAATCGACGAGATCGCATCGCCAAGGACATGCAAGTAGGCGCTGCGGACGTTTAGGTCTTCCCGCTGGCCAGGTGGGCAGTGCGCTTCCTCGGCCGCGTGCCGACCCGGGCCGCCCAGGACACGGATGACCACCAGGTTGGCAACCAGACCAACCGCGGCATCAGTCAGCATCTCGAGGCTCTTCACTGGCTGCGTTTTCTGCCAACGTCGCCTGGCTTCGGCGTAGATGCCTATGGCGACCGCGGACAGCGAAACGCCATTGATC
>DAOUCP010000079.1:0-12420 GCA_034432155.1 Anaerolineae bacterium | reverse complement strand
GCGACTGGGACGAAGTCGTAACAAGGTAGCTGTACCGGAAGGTGCGGCTGGATCACCTCCTTTCTACGGAGCACCTGCTCCCGCCCGGCTCACCACCGAGCGGATGCAGCACTCCCGCCCGTTTTCAGCCTCTATCGTGCTGTGGAGGTCCCCGATTGCTAGCCTCGCGGGCCTGACGAGTCATCGTCGGGCCCGCGTTGTCTTGGCGGCTCCGGTGCCGGTCCTCGCGGCACGGCTCGGCATGTGTGCGCCCCGCTCGGCGTGTGTCCGCGGCAGTTTGCCTGGGCGCACCGCGCTGGGCCGGCGTGCGCCGCGGTTGGCCTACGTGCGCCGTACTTGGTCAGCCACACCTTGTCGTGCTACACTTGCGCCCGCGTTCCGAATGGCCTTCGGGGCAGGGTGAGGCGCAGGTGCCAAATCCCGACCGGCGGTGACGAACCTGTGACGGGTTCGAAGCCCGCGAGCCGCGCCAGCGGCCGACACCGGTGACTTGACGCTCGCTCGTTCGAGCGGGCCGCAGAAGTCCGGGGCCGACGGTATAGTCCGGATGGGAGAAGGCTCGGCGGACGAGGGGGCTGACGGTCCCTGGCGACTGCATCGTCACCCCTGGCTGTGTCCCTCCCCGGTTCTCCCCGATGGCTGCCTGGGCGCGGTGGCCATGGCGCAGAGCCTTCTGACCGATCCATCCCGGCGACCGACGACCACGCTGCTGCGGGCGGCGGGCGTGCCGATAGCCATCCTCGGGCTGGGTTTCGGCTGGTGGCTCGCGGCCACGCTGCTGGCAACGCCCTACCTGCTCCCGGATCCCATGACAGTCGTCCAGAGCCTGCTGCGCAATCGCCAGCTCATCGTTTGGCACGCCACCGCAACGTTGGCCGAGGTGGGAGGCGGCTTCCTGTGCAGTGCCATAGCCGCAGCCCTGCTGGGCTATCCCATCGCTCACTCGCCAACCCTGGAAAGGCTCGTCATGCCGTACGTCATCGCCAGCCAGGCCGTGCCCATCGTCGCGGTGGCGCCGCTGTTGGTCTTCTGGTTCGGAGCTGGTCTGCAGGTCAAGCTCGCTGCGGCCGCAATCGTCAGCTTCTTTCCCATGCTGATCACCACCGTGGTTGGCCTGCGCAATGTGGCCGCCAGCGACCGGGAGTTGATGCGGGCCTTGAGCGCCAGCCGCTGGCAGACATTGCGCCACCTCGAGGTTCCGGCGGCTCTGCCGGTCCTTCTGGGCGGTCTGAAGGTGGGCGTCACCCTGTCGGTCATCGGGGCCGTCGTTGGCGAGTTCCTGGGCTCCGACCGCGGCCTTGGGACTCTGGTAGACGTGGCCCGCGGCCAGTTCAACAACGCCCTGATGTACGCCGGGCTGATCGTCCTGGTGACGATCGCCCTCACCCTCTACGGGCTGACCGCGGCCTTGGAGCGTGCGCTGCTGCGAGGTCGCTAGTTCGATACCTACCGCACGAGGAGATGGCATCATGACTGGCTTGCGCTTCCCCCCTTGCCTGGGGCACGCGTTCGTGTCCCTGACGACGATCGCACTTGTCGGCGCCTGCAGCACACCCGGCGCAGCGCCCGGCACCGGCCGAGCGGTCGCGCCGCAGCTGCCGACGGAAGCTGGCTGGGAGACAGCGGCCATCGCCACCCTGGGCGCGACTCCCGAGCCGGTGCCCGTGACCATCGGCCTGCCGTACAAGCCGGACGTGCAGTTCGCACCGTTGTACGTTGCCCTGGAAAAGGGGCACTTTGCTGCCCAGCAGTTGGCACCCGAGCTCCAGTACGGCGATGAATCGACCTTGCTCCGGCTTGTCGCCACCCGCAAGCTCGTAGCCTCCGTTGCCAGCGGTGAACAGGTCATTCTCGCCCGCGCCGAGGGCATCCCGGTCACGTATGTGATGACCTGGTTCGCTCGCTATCCGGGTGCCGTATTCACGCTCGATCCCGACGTGCAGACCGTCGCCGATCTCGTCGGCCGGAAGGTCGGCCTGCCTTCCCTGCAGGGCACAAGCTACACGGGCTGGCAGGCGCTGCTGGCCCAGGCTGGCATCGACCCCCGCCGCATTCCCACCGAGGTGATCGGCTACCGTCAGCTCGACGCCGTCCTGCAGGGACAGGTCGATGCCGCTGTGGGCTATGCCACGAACGAACCCGTCCAGATGCGTCAGATGGGGCACCAACCGACGGTCATCGAGATCGCCGATCATCTCAACCTGGTGTCGAATGGTCTGGTGGTGGCGCAGAGCCTCATCGACGAGTCGCCAGACGTGGTGCAGGGGCTGGTCACCGGCTTCCTCGAGGGATTGGAGGCCACCATCGCCGATCCTGAGGCGGCCTTCGCCACCGTCACCCGTTTCGTGCCCGAGGCCGGCGACGCGAAGGTGCACGCCGCACAGCGCCAGGTGCTGGCCGAATCGATCCGCTTCTGGCGCTCCGACCGCCTGGGAGCTGTGGACCCACCGCGCTGGCAGGAGTCGCAGGCCTTCATGCGTTCCATCGGCCTGATCCAGCGCGAGGCGCCGGTGGCCGAGATGCTGGACGGCCAGTTCGTTGACGCCTACTGGTCGAGGCGCTAACCTTGCCGCCGTGCTTCTGGCGCTCGACATCGGCAATTCGCAAATCGCCCTCGGGCTATACGCCGCCCCCCGCTGGCGGGCTTTGTGGCGGCTGGCCACCGATCCAAGCCGCAGCAGCGACGAGTATGGCATCTACCTGAGGGAGCTCGTGCAGCACTGCGGCCTGCAGATTACCGCGGTGCGCGGGGTGGTCCTTTCCAGCGTCGTCCCTGCGGTAACCGAGCTCTTGGTCCGAGCCTGCCAGGAGCTCTTCGGCTGCGTGCCGTTCGTGGTTGGGCCGGGCGTCCGCACCGGCATGGCGGTGCACTACGAGCCGCCCGCCTCGCTAGGCAGCGATCGGTTGGTCAACGCCCTGGCGGCCCGCGAGAGGTGGGGCGCACCGGTCATCGTGGTCGACTTTGGTACCGCCACCACCTTCAGCGTGGTGGATGCCAGCGGCGCCTTCGCAGGCGGCGCCATTGCCCCGGGCGTCGGGGCTTCCGCCGACGCCCTGGCGGACGCCGCGGCACGCCTTCGCCACGTGGGTCTGGCCACCCAAGGCGACGTGCCGCTCATCGGCACAAACACCGAGGACAGCATTCGTTCGGGGGTCCTCTACGGCCATGCCAGCCTGGTAGACGGGTTGCTGGCACGGATGATCGAGGAGTTGGACCCACAAGCGCAGGCGACCGTCCCCGTGATCGCCACTGGCGGTTACGCTGGCCTCCTGGCGCCCCGGGTGCCGCGCATCACTGCCACGGCACCGGATCTGACGCTCGACGGCCTGCGACGCATTGCCGAGCGGAATGGAGTGCTGTCTTGACCGAACCACTGGCCGGCCGAAGGGTGATTCTGGGCGTCAGTGGATCCATCGCCGCCTACAAGGCGCTGACGATTGCCAGTCGGCTTGCCAGCGCCAACGCCGACGTGGATGTGATCCTGACGGAGGCTGCCGGGCGCCTGGTGCAGCCGCTGGCATTCCAGGCGCTGACCCATCGGCCGGTGGTCACCAGCCTCTGGCAGCCGGTGGGACCGATGGCCCTGGACCACGTCTCCCTGGCCCGATCGGCAGACGTGTTCGTGGTGGCTCCAGCAACGGCCCACGTCATCGCCCGGCTGGCGCTTGGCCTGGCCGATGACGCTCTGACCACCACTGCTCTGGCCAGCACGGCGCCCCTCGTCCTGGCTCCGGCCATGGAACCGCCCATGTGGGCGCACCCGGCCACGCAGCAACACGTGGCCACGCTGCGCGAGCGCGGCGCCACCGTCCTGGGCCCCGAAGCCGGGCGCACCGCCTCGGGAGAGGAAGGGGTCGGCCGGATGGTGGAGCCGGAGGTCGTGGTGGAGAAGCTGCGGTCCATCCTCGCCCGCGACGGTGACCTGGCCGGACGGCGCATTCTGATCACCGCTGGCCCCACCTGGGAGCCGGTCGACCCGGTGCGCTACGTGGGGAATCGTTCCTCCGGGCACATGGGCTACGCCTTGGCGCGGGAGGCCCGCAACCGAGGCGCTGCGGTGACGCTGGTCAGTGGACCGGTGTGCCTTAGCCCGCCGGCAGGGGTGGAAACCATTGCCGTCGAGACGGCGCTCCAGATGCGCGCCGCGGTTCTCGAGCAGGCGCCTGCCGTGGATGCCCTCATTATGGCTGCCGCCGTTGCCGACTACCGTCCGGCTTCGGTAGCGCCGCGCAAGCTTAAGCGCCGGCAAAACGATTCGCTGGCGCTGCCGTTGCTCGCCAACCCGGACATCTTGCTCGACGTGGCGGCGACCTTGGGCCGGGACGCTTGCGGCCGAGATCCCATCCGCATCGGTTTCGCCGCCGAGACCGAGGACCTGGTGGCCAATGCTGCAGCCAAGCGCCAAGAGAAGGGGCTCGATCTTGTGGTCGCCAACCCCGTGCCCGAGAGCTTCGCCGCCGACGGTGTAGAGGCGACCCTGATCGATGCGCAGGGGCCTCGGCCTCTGGGCTGGCAGTCCAAAGAGGAAGTGGCGCGCATGGTGCTGGATTGGCTGCGCGATGCCCTCGCCGCTCGCTGCGCAGCGCCGCCCTGCCCACCGAGCATCTAGCAGCCATTCGGAGTGCCGCCGCCGTGCAGCCCAAGGACCCCGTGATCGGATCGCCCGGCGAGCCCAATCGGCCGCCGCTTTCCCGCAGCTGGGAGCGACTCCAAGCTCTGCGGAGGAGTTCACGACGGTGGGTCGAACGACTGGCCAAACGTCTGGCCTGGGATCGCCGTCTTGCCTTGTCGATCGCGCTCCTCCTGTTCCTCTGCGGTCTGGTGCTGCCGCCCGTTGGCATCGTCTCGCGCCTGGCCACGCGCAACTACGCAGTCGTAGCGCCCGGTGTGCGGGCCGTGGTGGCCTCGCAGCCGCCGGGTGCGTGGCTGGAGGTCTACGGCGAGGATCTCACTGCCGCCTCTCGCTGGCGCCTCGTCACCCGAGATCACCTGCCACGCGGCGTCGCGCATCTGCCGGCGGGCTACCGTTCGGCCAGCCGGGCATACGGAATTGCGCTGCGCGGCCAGGCGCCGAGTCAGGCGTCGCTCGAGGTCGGCTACCATGGCTCGCAGGCATCGGCCAGCCTGGCCGACGCCTTCGGTTGGGACGGCCGGCGCTGGCGCTGGCTGCCCTTGCGCTTTGCATCCCCGGACCGTGCCACCGTCAGCCTGCGGCCCCGCGAGTTTCTGCCGCAGTGGGTGACCCTCGCTGTGGCCGGGGAGCGGGCTACGGAAGTCTCCGCTGTGCTGCTCGAACCGCCAGCCACTGTGCCGGCGGCAGCTGCCGAGCTCGCGATCCTGGAGCTCGCGGCCTACCACCTGGCCGATCAGGACGGCACCGTGCGCGGGCAGGCCTTCGCCGTGCCGTCCAAGGGCGCCTCGCGGTTTGGCCGGCTCGACAACCGGGAGGCGCAGCGGAGCCGCTCCGACTTGGTCAACAACATGCTGGTGTCGAGAAACGCCCGGCAGCGCCATCGCCAGGCCATCGTGGAAGTCGTCCTTCGCGACCGCTTGGCCGGCCTGGTGCTCGAATACGATGGCATCCGGAGCGACCTGCAGCCGCTGTTCAGCGATTGGCTCGGCCGCTTGGCCGTGGACCTGCATCGCGCTGGCGCCGTGCTGGTGGTCAGCCTGCCGACACCGGCCCGCCGACTCGACACCTGGGACGGTCTGCCATACGACTGGTACCGAATTGGCCAGGCGGCGGATGCCGTGCGAATCCGCCTGCCCGAGACGCCACCGATGTCGATCGACGAACTCGACAGCCTTGTGCGTTGGGCGTTCACGACGGTGCCGCGCCATCGCCTGCAACTTGCGGTGCCAGCCATGGGACGCGACCGAGTGGACGATGAGGTTAGGGCGATCCCCTTCGGCGAGGCACTGGCCCACATCCTCGATCTCGCGCAGACCGATGCACCGCGCTGGATTCGGCCCGGCACGGCGGTGCAGATCGACCTGCCGACGCTCCGAGCGGCTCAGATGACCCGCGACCTCGACACCGGCCAGTGGCGCTTCCATTACTGGGACGGCAACCGGCGACGGCACACCGTGTGGCTGAACGATGCGGCCAGTCTCAAGCCGGCGTTCGACATCGCCCAGCGCTATCGCCTGGGCCGCATCGCGCTGGATGGGTTTACCACGGGCATCGACCCCAGTCTGTGGCGCATGACGATGACCTTCCTGGAGCACGGCACGGCGGCGACGGCAGCGGATCACTACCTCTTGACCTGGCGCATGCTCGACCAACGGGGCGCGGTGGTTCAGGAGATCACCCAGCCGCTGGAGGAGACGAGCTTCGAGATCCGCTCGCCAGCCATCGAGGGCAGCTACCGCATGGTGCTCGCCCTCACCTCCCCGGACGGCCGGACGCTGGCCAGTGGCGCCGCGGTTCCGCTCACCGTGGCGCGAGCTGGGGAGCCGACGGCCACGGTTCCTGCCCGCGTCTACAAGGTCCTGCCGACCGCGGAGACCGTTGCCACGGTGCCACCGCCGCCAGACGAGCTGCGGTTGCAGCGCACGCCGGTGCGGGCCAGCATCGCCGGCAGCGTGACGCCGATTGCCGATTATGACGCCGTGACCCTCTACCCCATGGGGGAATTGCGCAGCGAGCCTAGCTTCGAGGCGGAGAAGCTGTCCGATCTGCGGCCCGGCGAGGTGATAGTCGTTCTGGGTCGCACGCCCGACGGCGATTGGTTGCATGTCGTGCTCTTGGCGACGGGACTGGGCGGCTGGCTACGCGCCGAGCTCGTCGAGTTGCGCAAGCCGCTGCAGTCGGTGCCTGTCCTTCTCCCGACACCCGGCTCTCCACACTGAGATCGCCACCGAGACGGTGGCTACCGTTGGCTGGCCCGCTCCACATGCGGCAGGTGCACGGACCACAGACGTGGGACGACCCGCAGGGTGTAAGGGATGCGCTGGCAGCTGGCCGGGTCATTCCGGCTGGGGCCGTCCGCCGGGCATGCCAGAAGGGTCTCGGTAAAGGTGCGACCGGCGATTTCCCCGCCGCGTTGTTGGCGCAGCAGGGCCACATCGGTGGTCAGCTTCACGATCGAGGGATCGCCGGCTCGCAGTTCGCGCACCGGCTCCCCCACCAGCCAGCTGGCCTGTGACTCCGGGGTGAGAAGCCACTTGCCGCGGTTCACGTACCGGTTCCGGAAGTCGTGGCGCAGCCAATCCCGTCCGCCATCGGTCAGCACCACCAGCTCGGCCGGGACCACGTCGTGGATGCGCACCGCGAGGTTCTCGATCGTCCGCTCGAAGTGGACGACTCCGCAGCCATAGCGGTCATTGCGCGTCCACTCGCCGAGCAAGGCCGGCTCGTAGTCGGGGCCCACCTTGGTGGCATGACCGCACATGCTCCGCAGCATGCGGTAGGGGGAGAGGTCCGGACTCACACTGCGCATCACAGCCACCACACCTGCCACATGCGCAGCGGCGAAGTCGGAGACTGCCGGGCGGGCGCCAGAGATGTACTCATACTGCCCATCGACGCCCGTGGTCATGAACTCCTCGCCCGGAGCCGCAAGGTCCACCCAGGGGCCCCAGCTCGCGGTGGTGCGCAGTGCGTTGCCAATCCCCACCGACTGCACGCCGACGACGTTCTCCAGGGCAGCGGGCAGGATCTCCGGATTCTCGCCATCGACGCCGTAGCGATCGGGATCGGGGCACCACAAGCGGTCGTCTGCCCAAGGATCGCCGCCGCAATCGCCGGCCGGCGCGACGACCAGCGCGCCGCGCTCCACCGTCGCATACTCGATTGCCGCCCGCAAGGCATCGATGGTCGCCGCGGCACCTTCCGGGCGCGCCAGAATGGGTGCGATCAGGATGACCCCGGCGCCGTTGTTGGCGGCGTAACACACGGCGCCAATCAGGTCGCGATCCTGGCCGCCAACGGCCGTCCCGCCGCCCGGCCAGGGATACGGCCGCAACACCTTGAGCGGCATGATCCGGGCGAACCACGACGTTCCGGCCACGCCGCGGCCGTTGTTCGTCTCCGCGGCGATGATGCCGGCGAGCATCGTGCCCCGCAGCCCGGCCGGAAAATCGGCTGGGTCGGCATTCGCCTCGGCGAAGTTCCAGCCGATGGTGTCGTCGACGTAGCCATTGCCGTCGTCATCGACTCCATTGCCGCCGACTTCGTCCGCATTCCGCCAGATGTTCGCCGCCAGGTCCGGATGGTCGTAGTCGACACCCGAGCTGATCACCGCGACCACAACGTCATCGCCTCCGTAACTCGTCTCCCAGGCATCCAGAGCACCGATGGCCTTCAGCGAGTGCGTCTGGTAGGACCGGAAGTAGGGATCGTTGGGCGGCGGCACACTAAGAAGGCCGGCAGGCCGCCGATCGGCAGGGGCACGCTGTGGCACGACCGCTGGCCCACCGAAAGCGGCACCCCGTGGCACGACGGCTGGCCCATGGACCGCCGCACGCTGTGGCACGACCCCTGGCCCACCAGACGTCAGGAAAGCCCGCTCCGCAGCGCCGACGGGCGGCTGCCAGAGAGTCGGCCGGCTCGCCGCGTGGTCCAGTCGCAAACCACTCGGCGCCGGGTAGCGGCCGCCGCTGCCGACACCCAACTCGATAGGCCGCCGGCTGCCTGCTTGCGGCCGTAAGCCGTAGAGCCTGGCCAACCATTCTTGACTGCAGACGGCGGGGGAGCTTGCGGCGGCAGGAGATTCTGCCGCGTAGGCGGCAGCGTGCGCTGCCAAGCCGGCCGCACGCCACCGCTGGGCGCAGACTTCGCCGGCCGCCAGGCCCCCGAGGAGCGTCACCAGGGCCGCCACGCGAACCAGCGATGCGGCCCGCCCTCGGACGCACCTCGACCCCGCGAGCCACCTGCCCATCAACAATGCCGCCACCCGCGCCCTCGGCGGTGAATCATTCTACAGGCGGTGACGCGCGTCAACTCTGTCCGATACGGGAATCCCAAAGCGCGATATCCTGGCGCGATGGCCACGTTGCACGACCCTGCGCCCCCACCTAGAATCGGCGCCCGCGGCCCGAGGGCCGCCGAACCATGACCCAGCCCCTGCTCCTGGTTGCCATCTCCGTCCTCGTGTCTGTTCTCGGCAGCAACGGGTATGGGTGGCTGGTCAGCACGGGCCGCGTCGGGGCGGCCGCGCGGCTGCCCGGCGAGGGCTGGTGTGCACGTTGGGCATGGCCATGGCCCGTGCTGGTGCGAGACGCGTACCTGGCGGGCTTCCCAATCTTGGCCATTGCGCTGCGCCGGGCGGGACCGGCCACGGCGTGGGGATTCGAGCAGCCGATCTCGGCCTTCGGCGTCTCTCTGGCTCTCCTCGGCGGCAGCGTGGTGGCGAGTGTCCTCCTCCTGCAGGCCAGAACACTCGGTGGCGCCGCGAGATCCGTCAGCAGACCGCGAGCCGTCCTCTGGCAGGAACTCGGCTTCGCGCTCGTCCATGCCTTCGCCTTGGAGCTCCACTGGGCACTCTACCGGGCCGGCTGTCTCTCGGTCGGCTTGCCGAGCCCCACGACGGCTGTCTACCTGAGCCTGTGCCTGCTCGCGCTCGAGTCTTGGGCGAGTCCGGCTACGCGACAGGCGTGGCGCGAGCTCACCACCGATCCGCGGCCGCTCTGGCCAGCGGCAGCCTGCATCCTGAGCGCCAGCCTGTTCTTGCGCACCGGCAGCGTCCCCTTGTGCGTCGCGGGCCACTTCTGGCTGGCGCTGTTTCTGCTGCTCGGGCAACTAAGGTGGCCGGTGACGCCGGGCGCCGCTCAGGCCGTGACCCATCACGGCGGCGCAGTAGCTAGATGATGACGGTGGCGGCGACGATGATCGCCAGACCGAGGATCGCCAGCACGATGACCCGCATCAGGTCGCGCCGAACGTAGGCGTACTGCACTGTCACGTCATCCTTGGCCACAGCCGGCACGGCCGACGCCTGGGCCGGCGAGGCCGCCCGCGCGGTTCGCTCTGCAGCAGCGGGTAGCGTGCTCGGGCCGGGGCCAGGACGGGCCGCTGCCGCCGGCGCCGTTACAGGACTGGTGGTCGAACGGGGCTGTGGTCGCTTCTTGGCGGGCTTCTTGCGGGCCATGGTGTCTCCTTTGGATGCGCCGGGCCACTATAATCGGCGGCCCGGCCCACGTCAACTGGCCGCACCGTCGGCAGCCTTCGTCGTGCTTTCATGGGGCAGCCGCCCCGCGCCTCAGTCGCTGGCGTAAGGTGTCCTCGAGCCAGCCCACCTCGGCGATGCCAAGATGCCGGGCCAGCACCACGTAACTGGCCACACCAACTCCGACCCCCGCCAGCGTGCGCACCGACCAGTTGACCATGCCGGCCGCGACGAACCGGCCCAGCAAGCTGTCGGTCGCCCATACGATCAGGCCCATGGCCAGGGCAGCGATCAACGCCCGCAGGCCGGTGGAGCCCACCCCGGCGAGCGCTCCTCGGCCCAGCGAGCGACGCGTCAGAATGGCCATGGCAATGGCGTGGAACCACTGCTTCGCACTGTCGGCCAGCACCAGCCCCAGGTACACGCGGTGCGCCGGCAGCCGGGCCAGGTTCGCCACCGGTCCGAGGCACACCGCGACCACGGCATACACCGCCACCGCTGCCACACCCACCGCCGCCGGCGTCAGGGTGTTCTGGCGTGCGTAGTAGGCGTAGTTGAGCGGCCAGTCCACGCTAGCCATGGGCAGTCCGATCAGGTAGACCAGCAAGGCCAGCGAAACGGCGACCCGATCGGCATCGCCGAACACGCCCCGTTGGAAGACGACGCCCGTCACCGGCCCGGCGAGCACCGCCAAACCGACCACCGCCGGCAGACTTAGGGCCAACACCATCCGCAGGGCTCGGGCCAGGGTGTCGGCGAACGGGATTTCGTCCTGCCGGGCGTGGCTTGCCGCCAGGCGCGGCAGAATGGCCAACGAGATGGCTACCGCCACCAGCCCGTGCGGGAACTGGATGAGGTTCGTGGCATACGACATCCACGACAGGGCCGACGCACCAGCCCGTGAGGCCAAGCGGGTGTCCAGGGCGACTTGCCCCTGGGTGATGACCAGACCCAGGGCCACTGGCAGGTACAGCACCAGGACGCGCCGCAGCACCGGATGGCGTAGCGAGCCGGTCAGCCGCAGTCGCACACCCCGCAGCCCAGGCGCGAGCAAGAGCACCTGGCCGACGGCACCGAGCGTTACCCCGACCGGCAGGGCGTAGACGCCCAGCCGGCGGTGGAGGGCGAGAGCGGCCACGATGAACAGGCCGTTGTAAAGGGCTCCGGCGGCCGCCGGCAGCGTGAAGCGCTCCAGCGCGTAAAGGACACCGGTGAGCACGCCGGCGATGCCGAACGCCAGGACCGCCGGCGCGATGAACCGCAGGTTGCCGGCCACCAGTTGCACGCCGTCGGGGCCGTAGCCGCGGGACAGGAGCCCGGCGATGGGCGATGCGAAGGCATAGACGCCCAGAGCGGCTACGCCCATGACGGCCGCGGCCGCCGAGAGCACCACCGAAGCGGCCCGCCACAGCTCCTCGCGGCGGCTCGCAGCATAGGAGGCCAGCACAGGCACCAGTGCCGCGCTCAGCATGCCGCCGATCAGGAGATCGTACAGCATGGTCGGCACGCGCGCCGCCGCCCGAAAGGCACTGGCCTCGAGCGTACCACCCCACAGGTAGGCGATGACCTGCTCGCGCACCAGCCCCAACAAGCGACTCGCCACGTTCCCGGCCGCCAGAAGAGAGGCAGCACTGGCGATCCGCATGCCGCGGGGCGGCTCGCTCAAGGCGAGGCCTCGCGCAGCCGTCCAATGAGCTGGCTGGTCGACCACGGAGCCACGCGTGGCAGATAGGCGACTGCGGCGCCCATGGCCAACGCCAGGGACGCCTCGGCCGGTCGGTGGCGGTACGGGTCATAGTCGCCGCCCTTGGCGTACACGTCCGGCTGCAGGGCGCGCAGAACGCTCTCAGCGCTGAGCCCGGAAAACGCCACCACGATCTCCACCGCGCGCAAGGCGCAGACCAAATCGACCCGTGCCGCGAGGGGCATAAGGGGACGCCCAGGACCCTTCAGGGCCCGCACCGCAGAGTCGTCATTGATGGCCACGATCAGGTGATCGCCCAAGGCCCGAGCGGTGGCCAGGGTGTGCACGTGGCCGGGATGCAGCAGGTCGAAGCAGCCGTTGGTCAGTACCACGCGCTCGCCACGCGCTCGCCACGCTTGGCAGCGGCTCGCAGCCTCGGCCAACTCGAGGTGCTCGGCGAACCAGACGCCACGTTGCCCCATCGGGGGCGATTCTAGGTTGCAGGCCGAGGCCGATCAACCGTGCGCTCGATCTCGGCCAACAGCTCCTCGGCGCTGGGCCCGGCCCCCCCCACCCCGCGGACGACCCACCCGGCGGCATACCTGGCGACCATGGCCCCTTCCCGC
>DAOUCP010000078.1:0-7168 GCA_034432155.1 Anaerolineae bacterium | reverse complement strand
GCTTCGTCGCCAGTGGCACCCGGTCCAGCGGCGGGTCGTCCACGGCGACCACGATGTCCCACGTCGCCAGGCCTGCTCGGTCGGCCGGTGAGTCCGGTTCGACATCCACCAGCGAGGCTCCGGCCACCGCGGCCAGCGGTTGGGCCACGGGGCGCAAGGCGGCGATGGCGACCAGAATGACCATCGCCAGCACCAGGTTGGCGGCCGGACCGGCCAGAAGCACTGCAGCTCGGGCCTTCTTGCTGCGGCCGGCGAAACTGCCCGGCACCGTGGGATCGTCCTCACCAGCCAGGCGCACGAAACCACCGATGGGGAGCCAGTTCAGGGTGTACTCGGTTTCGCCCACGCGCGCGATGCGCCAGGCGCGGGGCGGGAAACCGATGCCAAACTCATCGACGCGCACCCGATTGAGCTTGGCCAGCACGAAATGGCCCAGCTCATGGGCCATCACCAGGGGAAACAACGCCACCAGAAAGCTCACTGCCCACTGAATCGGGACGGGCAGTGCGAGCGCCAAATCGATCATGTGGATGGGTGTCCCTCAAACCGCCGGCGGCGGAATTGCCGCCTTTGCGCCGGCAATGATAGCCCAAGCCAAGCACCACTGGCCAGCCTTTGTGGCGGGGGCGCCCTGCGCGTGGCACCGGGAGCGACCAACGGCCGATGGTATAATGACAAGCGTCTAGCAAGCCTGGGCCAAATGCTTGCTTGCACAAAGTCCATGCTCGCACTCGATGATCTGCACCGAATCGAGGACCAGTATGAACAGGTCCTGAGCGCGCTCGCCGACCCGACGGTTGCCACCCAGCCGGATCGGTTGCGGGAATTGGGCCGCCGACAGGCGGAGCTGGAGCCGCTGGTGAACGGGCTGCGCGACTACCGTTTGCTTCTGGCCGAGATTGCCGACACCGAGGCGCTACTCCGCGAAGCAGAGGATGCGGAGCTGGCCGAAATGGCGCGAGCGGAACTGGACCGTCTGCATGGCCGCCGCACGGCCCTGGAAGAGCGGCTGAAGGCCTTGATGGCGCCCGACGACCCTCGCGACAACCGTGACGTCATCATGGAGATCCGTGCCGGGACCGGAGGCGAGGAGGCGGCGCTTTTCGCCGCGGACCTGTACGGCATGTATCTGCGCTATGCCGAGCGCCGCGGCTGGCACGTGGAGCCGATTGACAGCTCGCCGACGGGCATCGGCGGCTTCAAGGAAGTGGTCTTCGAAGTGCAGGGCCACGGCGCATACTCGCGCCTGAAGTGGGAAAGTGGTGTGCATCGCGTGCAGCGTGTGCCGGCAACGGAGGCTGCGGGTCGCATCCACACCTCGGCGGCTACGGTGGCTGTGCTGCCGGAGATGGATGAGGTGGAGGTCGAGATTCCGGAACGCGACATTCGCATCGACGTGTTTCGCAGCACCGGGCCTGGCGGGCAGTCGGTGAACACCACCGACTCAGCGGTCCGCATCACCCATCTGCCGACCGGGATGGTGGTCATCTGCCAGGACCAGAAATCGCAGCTCCAAAACCGGCGCAAAGCCCTGCAGGTGCTGCGCGCCAGGTTGTACGATCTGGCCGAGACGCAGCGGCGGGCCGAGCGCAGCGCCGAGCGGCGCAGTCAGGTCGGTACTGGCGAGCGTTCGGAGAAGATTCGGACGTACAACTTCCCGCAGAACCGGGTCACCGATCACCGCATCGGGCTCACCGTCCATCGTCTGACAGACGTCCTGGCTGGCGATCTCGACGAATTCATTGACGCGCTCGTGGCGCGGCACGCCGAGCTTGCCATGGCCGCTGCGACACGGGGATGACCCTCTCGGCGCGCCCCGAGCCACGGCGGAGCGCTGCCGCCGCCATCGGCTGGGCCGGTGAGGTTCTCGCCGGCGTGCCGGCGCCGCGACTGGAGGCGGAGCGGCTGCTGGCGCACGTCCTCGGTGTCTCTCGAGCCCGGTTGCTCTCGGCGCTGCGCGAGCCGCTGCCTGCGACGGTGGAGCAGGCTTTTGCCCGTCTTGTGGCGCGCCGTGCGGACGGTGAGCCGTTGGCCTATCTCGTCGGCAGCGTGGAGTTCTATGGGCTCGAATTCGAGGTCACGCCGGCGACCTTCGTACCGCGCCCGGAGACCGAGCTTCTGGTGGACTGGGCGATCGGTCGCCTGCGGCGGCGGCCTAGCGACGCGGCTGTGCGGCTCATCGACGTGGGCACCGGCTGCGGCGCGATCGCTGTGGCGCTGGCGAAGGCAGTCCGCTGGGCCGAGGTGATTGCTACCGACGTGTCCGCCGAGGCACTCGCCGTGGCGGAGCGCAATGCGCGCCGCCACGGACTGGAGGATCGGCTGCGGCTGGTGCAGGCCGACCTGCTGCCGCCCTGGCCACCTGCCTTCGACCTGGTGGTGGCCAACTTGCCGTACGTGGCCGAAGAGGACCCCGATCTCGAGCCGGCGGTGGCAAGGTTCGAGCCGGCGCAAGCGCTCTACGGCGGGCCGGATGGCCTCGATTGGATCCGACGCTTGCTGGTGACCTTGCCGTCGCGCTTGGTTCCGGGCGCCGATGTGGGCCTGGAGATTGGCTGGCGACAGGGCGCCGCCGCCCTGGCGCTGGCGCGCGCTTTTCTGCCGGGCGGCCGGGCGCGCTGCCGGACGGATCTGGCAGGCTGCGATCGGCTGCTGACCGTCGAGGCCATTCCGTGCCTCGTTTGACCATCGGCATTGATGCCAGCCGGGGCTTCGATGCCGAGCCTACCGGCACCGAAGTCTATGCCCGAGAGGTGATCTGCCACCTGGTGCGTGTGGGCGCGCATCGGGTTCGACTCTACGCGCGCCAACCGCTACGCGACTCGGTGGCGGAGCATGCCGAAGTGACGGTCCTGGGGTGCCGTCGCCTTTGGACGCACCGTTGCCTCAGGCACGAGGTGGCGCGACGGGCCCCCGACGTGCTGTTCGTGCCGGCACATGTTCTTCCCGTGGGTCTGCGGGTGCCGGCGGTGGTCACCGTCCACGACCTAGGCCACCGGGTCTGTCGGCGATGCCACACCTGGTGTCAGTGGCTCTACCTGGAGTGGAGTGCGCGCTACCACGTCCGGCGAGCGCGCTTCCTGGTGGCCGACTCGGAAGCGACGCGGCGCGATCTAGAGCGCTGGTACGGCGCGGATGGGCATCGCGTGGTCGTTGTCCACTTGGGCGTGAGCCGGCACTTCGAGCCGGCCGAGCCGGGAGCCGTGGCAGCCCTGAAAGCCGAACTGGGGCTGCCTGCGGACGCCGAGTACATTGCTCACGTGGGCACGGTGCAGCCGCGCAAGAACCTGGAGCGGCTGGTCGCTGCCTTTGCCCGCTGTGCCGCTTCCCGGCCCCGGCTGTGGCTGGTTCTGGTGGGTCGGCAGGGCTGGGGCGGGGCGCGGCCGCTGGCCACGGCGCAGCGGCTGGGAGTGGGCAGTCGGGTGCGGTGGCTGGGCTACCTGTCCCAAGACAGGCTTCCGGCGCTATACTCCGGCGCCGTGATCACGGCCTTCCCCAGTCTCTACGAGGGCTTCGGTCTGCCGGCGCTGGAGGCGATGGCCTGTGGTGGCGTCGTGGCAGCCAGCGACGTGTCCAGCTTGCCAGAGGTGGTGGGCGACGGCGGGGTGTTCTTCGACCCGACGGACGTGGCGAGCATCGCCAGCCAACTCGAACGGCTGCTGGAGGATGCGCCGCTGCGGGCCGAGCTGTCCTGGCGCGGCCGGGAGCGGGCCCGCGGCTTCACGTGGGAACGGTGCGCGGACCAGGTGCAGTCGGTTCTCGAACGAGCGGCCCAGCCGTGGCACGAGGAGTCGAGTGGTGGCTCGAGTGGCTAGTCCCTAGCGTCGGTCAGGGGCGCCCCGGGGCTAGCTCCGGCCGAGTCTTGGCCGCCTCTTGGTCGCCCGGTTCCTGGGGCGTGCGGCGCAGGGAAAGGAGGAGGCAGGTGCGCAGCTTCGAAGCCTCGCAGTCTGGGCTGCCAGGACGTGGCATGGCCCCATCCTGGCGGCCATCGTTGCGCAGCCGTGGCTTCCGCGGCGGCGCTGCCCGGCCGGTCATGCTGACGCCGGCCGCGACCCTGCCGCCCTGGTGGTGTCTCTTGTTGCTGGCTACGGCCGGGGCGCTGGGCCTGCTTGCCGCCCGGCCGAGTTCGCCGAGCGTCGTGGCGCGACCGGCCGCCACCCTGGACTTCCGCTTGGTGGGCCACGTCGGCGGTGCCATTCGCGCCGTCGTGGTGAACGGTGCGGAGGTGTGGATCGGCCAGGGGGTCGGCGTCAGCCGCGTGGACCTGGCCGACGGCGAATCGGCGTCGATCGTCGCGCACGTGCCCCTGGGCATGGGCAGCGATGTGTACAGCCTGGCGCGCCATGAAGGCTACCTGTATGTGGGCGCCCGCGATGGCCTGTGGATTGTCGATGTCGCCACGCCCTCGGCCCCGGCAACCATGGCCCACCTGGCGACGCCGGGTTCCGTTCGCGCCTTGACGTACCACCAGCCCGCTGGTGGGGGCCCCGGCTGGCTCTTCCTGTCCGACGACCTGGCAGGCGTACTGCTGGCCATGGTCGACGGGCCAACCGTCAGCGCCACGGCGGTGGTGCTCAGTGACGGTGGGGCGCGCAGCGGGGTGGCGGTGGTCGATGACCTGGCAGTGATTCCTGGGGACGACCTCTACTTGGTCTCCCTGGCCACTCCCGAGACGCCGGTCGAGATCGGCCGCCTTGCCACGCGCGGTCAGGTGCGTGGTGTGGCAGCGGGTCCGCCCGGTTCGCACCTGGTGTACGTGTCCGACAGCGCCGAGGGTCTTCTGGCGGTGGATGTGAGCGACCCGCAGCGCCCCGCGGTGCGAGGCTTCCTGGGCGGGGTGCCGAGCGGCAGCCTGATTCGTCTGGGGACGGTGCTGTACATCGTCGACCGTGGTGTGAACTTGGTGACGGCGGAGGCTGGCGACCCGAGCCGGCTGAGCTATGTGGGGGTCTACGGCAGCCTGACCGGCACGGTAGCGATGGGCCTGGCGGGTGAGCTCCTCCTGGCCGCTGCCAGCGAGCAGCTCATCGTGGCCCGTTTCAGCCCGGCCAGTCCGCTGAACCAACCGCACGTCCTGGCTCGCCTGCACTCGGCCTGGCCGCTGCGGCAGCACGTGCTCGTCGATGATCACGTGTACCTAGTTCGGGGCGAGGAGGGCCTTATGGCCATCCGGGTGACCCCGCCCGAACAACCCGAGGTGGTACTGGAGTACGCGCCGCCTTGGGGGGCGTTCGGGCTCTCGGCACGTGGCAACCGACTCTATGTCTCGACCATTCGTGGCTTCGAGGTCTGGGACGTGAGCGATCCCGGATCGCCGGTGCCGGTCACGAGCGGGCCCTTTGCTCAGTGGGCGGCGACCTCCTGGATTGCCACCACCGACACGCGCCTGGTGGCCACGACGCGCGAGCGGCTGCACATTGCCACCCTGGAAGCGGGTCAGCTGCCAACCGAGGTAGCCGAGCTGGTCTACGCGCGACAGCCAGCGTGGCCGGCGGACGCCATCCCGCAGGGCATCGCCCTCTATGGTGACACCATCGTCTACGTGGCTGCTGGCGACGCGGGTCTGGCGGTGCTGACCATCGACGACGAGGATCCGGCTCAGATCCGGCCCGAATTGCGCGCCTTTGTGACGGTGCCAGTCGGGATTCAGGCCAAGACGCCGCTCGTGGCCGGGTCGCTTCTCCTGCTCGGCACCCAGGACGGCGTAGTCCTCTACGACCTGGCCGATCCGTTGCGTCCCCAGCCCATCGCCCACCATCGTGCCGGCTATGGCGTACGGGGCCTGGCCATGGTGGACTCGAAGCTCTTCGTGGCAGCCGACACGAGCGGGCTCTTGGTTCTGGATCTGGCCGAGCCCCGTCTGCCGTCGGTGATGGGCTGGCTGCGGGTTGACTATCCGATCAGCGATGTCGCAGCCTCTGGCCAGCGGCTCTACGTGGCGGGTGCCGGTCTGTTGCTCGTCGAGCTGGCAACGCTACCGGAAGGAACGCCGCCCAGCACCCGGCCGCTGCCGACCTGGCCACCGCCGGTACCCACCATCACGCCGCTGCCCACCGCATCGGCAAGCGCTACCGCCAGCGCGACGGCCACGGCAAGCGCGACGGCCACCGGCAGCGCAACAGCGACCGAGGAGGCCACGCTGCCGGCCACCGCTACCGGCACCGCCAGCCCGCCGCCGCTGGGCACGCGACTCTACCTGCCATGGGGTAGCCGATGAACCATCGGCCGGTGACCGAGCTGGCGGCCAGTCGGCTCCAGCGGATGCGCGGCCATCGGCTCGTCATCGTCGGCGATCTGTTCCTGGATGAGTACCTCGTCGGCCGGCCGGAACGGCTCAGCCGGGAAGGGCCGGTGCCCGTGCTGGCCTTCGAGCGTCGCACGAGCTTGGCCGGCGGTGCCGCCAATCCGGCCCGCAACATCGTGGCCCTGGGCGGTGTAGGTATCGCCGTCGGCGTGGTGGGCGATGACCCAGCGGGTGCCGAGCTGTGCCGCGGCCTGGTCGAGTGCGGCATCGACCCAGCTGGAGTGGTGGTCGATCCCGACCGGCCGACGACGATCAAGACGCGCATTGTGGCGAATGGCCTCACCGCGGCGCAGCAGGTAGCGCGCATCGATCGCCAGGATCGCCGACCGATCAGCGGCAGCGTGGAGCGCGATCTGCTGTGGGCCATGGAGCGCTCGGCGGCCGGTGCCAGTGCCATCCTGGTGTCGCACTACCGCAGCGGCGTGGTCACGCCATCGGTCTGCGACATGGCGCGAGCCATCGCTCGGCGGCAGCGCTTGGTGCTGGCGGTAGATGCCCAGGGCGACATCGACTGGTTCCTGGGGTTTGACTTGGTCCGCATCGGGCGCGGGGATGCCCAGATGGCTCTCGGCCGGCCACTGCGCGCCGAGGCCGAGTTCGAATCGACGGCCCGCGATCTGCGCCGCCGGCTCGGCGCTCGGGCCGTGGTCATGGGCCGTGGCAGTGCCGGCATGAGCCTGGCCGACGAGGAGGGCTACGTCGTGATCCCGCCAGCGAACCCGAGCGAGGTCTTCGACGTGGCCGGCGCGGGGGACACGGTGGTGGCGGTCATGACGCTTTGCCTGGCCTCGGGCGGTTCGGTGCGGGAAGCGGCCCAGCTCGCCCGCTATGCCGCCGGCTGGGTCGTCCGCCGGGGGGGGGCGG
>DAOUCP010000077.1:0-6029 GCA_034432155.1 Anaerolineae bacterium | reverse complement strand
GTGTAACGGCACCACCCGGGCAAGCCTACTGGCGCAGCCCGCAGCCCAACCGGCGAGCCGTGCGTTCGAATGCCAGCTCAGAGGGGGTTTTCGGACGTCTCGCGGCGAGAAGCGCTTCCAGTCTGCGACGCTCTATCCCTGGCGCTCGTTGACGCCCTACTCGTCCTCTTCATCGCCTCTCTGCTATGGTCTTGGCAGTGGGCGGTACAAGACTTGAACTTGTGACCTCCACGATGTCAACGTGGCGCTCTGGCCAACTGAGCTAACCGCCCGCGAGGTAAGTATAGCACTGGCCTCGTCGCGCGACCAACGTTGCCGCGCGTCCCCTCGCGCGCGGCAAATCAGGCTTGGCGCCGGTGACCTTCTAGACCGTCGCTGCTCCTGGTACCGGGAAGTTGGAGCACAGCTCGGCGACTTCCTCTCGGACCTGCCGAATGACCGTCTCGTCGTCGATGTGTTCGATCACCCGGGTGATCCAGGCAGCGATGAGGCGCATCTCGTCGGGTCCCAGGCCACGTGTCGTCACCGCGGGCGTGCCCAGGCGCAAGCCACTGGTGACAAACGGCTTCTGCGGATCGAAGGGGATCATGTTCTTGTTGGTTGTGATTCCCGCGCGATCCAGGGCGAGCTCTGCATCCTTACCGGTCACGTTCTTGGGGCGCAGATCGACCAGCATCAGGTGGTTGTCGGTACCCCCCGACACGATGCGGAAACCGTGCGAGGCCAGGGCATCGGCGAGCGCCCGCGCGTTCTCGATGATGTTCTCCTGGTAGATGCGGAACTCGGGCTGCATGGCCTCGTACAGGGCCACTGCCTTGGCCGCGATGACGTGCTCCAGTGGGCCACCCTGGCTGGTGGGGAAGACCGCGCGGTCGATGTCCTTCTGCAGTTCCTCGGTGCACAGAATCATGCCGCCGCGCGGACCGCGCAACGTCTTGTGGGTAGTGGTCGTCACCACGTCGCTCACCGGGATGGGATCGGGGTGCAAGTCCGCCGCCACCAGCCCGGCAATGTGGGCCATGTCTACCAGCAGCCGCGCCCCGACCTCGCGGGCGATCTCGGCGAAGCGCTCGAAGTCGAGCGCTCTTGGGTACGCGGTGGCGCCGGCCACGATCACGCGCGGCTTGTGTTCGCGGGCCAGGGCGGCAAGCTGGCCGAAGTCGATCCGCTCCGTTTCCTGGTCGACACCGTAGGATACCACCTGATAGAACTTGCCGCTGAAGTTCACTGGACTGCCATGGCTGAGGTGGCCCCCCTGGTCGAGCCGCATTGCCAGGATGGTGTCGCCGTGGCTGCACAGGGCCAGGTAGGCCGCCATGTTGGCCTGCGTGCCCGAGTGAGGCTGCACATTGGCGTGCTGTGCTCCGAAGAGCTGCTTGGCTCGCTCGCGAGCCAGATCCTCGGCAGCGTCGACCCACTCACAGCCGCCGTAGTAGCGCTTGTGCGGCAGGCCTTCGGCATACTTGTTCGTGAGCACACTGCCGGTTGCCTCGCGTACGGCGCGACTGCAGTAATTCTCGCTGGCAATAAGCTCGAGGCCGAACCGTTGTCGGTGCTCTTCGCGGCGCACGATCTCGGCGATCTCCGGGTCGACCTCACCCAGAGGCAAGGACAGGCGCTCGGCGACAGTGACTGGCGTGATCGTTGGCAGGCTCATGGCTGTCCCTCAGCGTGGAGGACCGTCGGTTGCCGATCCCTCGAAGCTCGCGGGCCGCTAGTATAGCATACTTCGCAGCCACGACGAGGGCGTCGATTGGTCCTCGCATCGGCTTTGGGCGACACAGCGGAGCGGCGAACACGTTGGACCTCTGCCTTCTCCGGGAAGCGCTGCACGGGCTGGGCGTCTTCGTAGCCGAGGAACGACTGGCGGGCTTTGAGGCGCACGCACGCTGCGTGCACGAGGCGAATCGCCGCCTGAATCTCACCAGGATCTGTGATCCGCAGGCGATGGCGGTCCAGCATTACGCCGACTCCTTGGCCGTCTTGGCACTCGTGCCCTGTGGCCCGGAACGAAAGCGCGTGGTGGACGTCGGCAGCGGGGCAGGGTTCCCAGGCCTAGTTCTCCGGCTTGCCTGCCCCTCGTGGGAGGTGACGCTGGTAGAGGCCACGGGCAAGAAGTGTGCCTTCCTGCGCCAAACCGTCGGCGAGCTCGGTCTGGCTGATGCGACGGTCGTCCATGCTCGGGCGGAGGAGTTGGGGCACCGCGCCGACTATCGGGAGTGCTACGAGCTAGCGTTGGCCCGTGCGGTGGCGCCTCTGGCTGTGCTGGCGGAGTACCTATTGCCCCTGGTTGCCGTAGGTGGCGCCATGGTCGTCCACAAGGGCGCCCGGCCGGAGGCAGAGCTCGAGGCGGCCCGCGCGGCAATCAGGCAGTTGGCCGGCGCCGAGGCCGAGGTCGCATGGTACCGTCTGCCAGGCTTGCGGGAGCGACGTTCTTTGGTGCTGGTGCGCAAGCTGGCACCGACGCCGGCTGCGTTGCCCCGGCGGCCGGGCGCAGCTCGCAAGCGGCCGCTCTAAGCAGAACGCGGAGCATTCGGAGATCCTGCCGAGAGTCGCGTATCATTAGAGCGAAGCGCTGCGGATCGGTGCCCGATGAAGAGCCTGGGGTATCACCTGAGGCAATTGCTTCTCGTCTTCTCCCACCACTTGGGAGCGCTCCTGATGGGGTTTGGCGCTCTACTGGTGATCATTGGCCTGGGTGTCCGACTGGCTCGGGAGTACCAGGTCACGCGGGCGGAGTCAGCTCTCAGTGCTCCTGCCTTCGATGAGGTGCTGCTGCCGGGAGTTTCTGGACCGGCAGGACAGGGGCTGGGGGCGCATGGCGTAAGCACGGAAGAAGGTTCGTGGCCGGCGGCTTGGCCGACGGTGACCGCCATGGCAACCGCCATGGCAACCGAGGCTTCGGCGGCGCGGTTGGCGGATGCGCCGGCGACCGAGGCTTCCGTCGTGCACTTGCTGGATGCGCCAGCGTTTGAAGGCGAGCGCTTGCCGACCCCCGATCCGTTGGCGGGTGGCCGTCGCCAAGGCAGGATGGCGACGCGGCACAGTGCGGATGGGGCGGCTGCGGTCACGACCGCCAAGCCCGACGGGACAACATCGGCCGGGGCTGTGCCGCGCGGTGCCGCCGACGCGAGGTCGGCGGAGACACCGCCGGTCTGGGATCCCGTAGCCGCCACCGAGACGCCCGATCCCATGGCAGCACGGGCGGCCCTTCCCATGCGCCTCGTGATCCCTAGCATCGGTCTTGATACGCCCGTGGTGACGGTCGGCTGGGAGGCACGGGTCGTGAACGGCGAGTTCCGGGGCAACCAGTGGCAGACGGCGGATGGCGCGGCCGGTTACCATCGGACCTCGGCACTACCCGGCCAGGTTGGCAATACCGTGATCTCCGGTCACAACAACATCGGTGGAGCCGTGTTCAAGGACCTGCATCGTCTCAAGCTTGGCGACCGGGTTGAAGTTTACACGCGCCAGCGGCGGCTCGACTTCGTGGTGGCTGCGAACTTCATCGTCGAGGAGGCAGGAGTGTCAGTCGAGCAGCGCCGGGCGAACGCCAAGTGGATTGGCCCCACCGCCGACGTGCGGCTGACGCTGATTACCTGCTTCCCTCCCTGGGGAAACAGCCACCGGACGATCGTGATCGCCATTCCGGTCTCCGAGGCCACGGCGGTGGCACCGTGAGGCCGTTGTGACAGCCAGCGACGATCGAGGTCGAAGTCGCCTGCCGGCGGTCGATGCCGTTCTGCGGCAGCCGGCCGTGGTTGAACTCACCCGCCAGCACGGCCGTGGGCTCGTCGTGGCAGCGGTGCGCGAGACGTTGCAAGCGGCGCGGCAGACCATGCGGGCGACGGGCGCAGTACCCGATGGCGAGCAGCTGGGCGAAGAGGTGCGCTGGCGGCTGCACCAGTGGTGCCGTCCTCGGCCGGGGCAGGTGATCAACGCCACGGGAGTGATTCTGCACACGAATCTCGGTCGCGCACCGGTGAGCCAGGCCGCTGCGGAGGCGATGGCCGGTGCCGCGGCATCGTACTCGGACCTGGAATACGATCTCGCGACCGGTCATCGAGGGAGCCGGCACTCGCATCTGGAGCCCTTACTGTGCCGGCTCACGGGCGCCGAAGCGGCGCTCGTGGTGAACAACAACGCCGCGGCCACGCTGTTGGTCGTCTCGGCACTAGCCGCGGGACAGAAGGTCATCGTGTCACGCGGTCAGCTGGTTGAGATTGGGGACAGCTACCGGCTGCCACAGGTGCTGCAGGCGGGCGGTGCGTGCCTGGTGGAGGTCGGCACGACGAATCGGACCTACGTGGAGGACTACGCTGCCGCCATCGATGACGCTACGGCGCTAATTCTCCGCGTTCACCAGAGCAACTACCGAATGGTTGGCTTCACTTGTCAGCCTGAATTGGATGAACTCGTGGCTCTGGCCCATCGCCACGGTCTGCCCCTGGTGGATGATTTGGGCAGCGGGGCGCTACTGGATGTTCGGCAGTTCGGGCTGGCCTATGAGCCGCTGGTTGGGGACAGTATCGCTGCTGGTGCAGATCTGGTGACTTTTAGCGGTGACAAGCTGCTGGGCGGCCCGCAAGCTGGCTTGGTGGTCGGTCGGCGCGATCTCGTGGACCGCCTGCGGCGCCATGCGCTGGCGCGCGCCGTTCGGCCGGGCAAGGATGTCATCGCTGGTCTGCATGCCACGTTCCTGCACTACGCCCGCGAGGAGGCCTTAGCGTCCATTCCGGTGTGGCGGATGATCGCCACCTCGCCGCAAGAGCTGGCAGCACGGGCGGCAACCTGGCAGCGTGCGCTCGCGGATTGCAGGGCGACGACGAGGCTTGCCACTGGCCAGTCAGCGGTCGGCGGCGGATCGCTGCCGGGCGAGTACTTGCCGACCACGGTGCTGGTCATCGAGGCGACGGCTCCAGATCGACTGGCGGCCAGGCTGAGGACGGGCTCGCCGCCGGTGATCGCCCGAGTGAGCGAAGCCGGGGTCCTGCTCGATCCGCGCACTGTCCTGCCCGGCGAGGATGAGATGCTGCTCCAGTCGGTGCGTGCAGTGCTGACGTCGGCACCGGCCTAAGGCGTCCACCGCGTTGGCCACGGCGTCCACCGAGGGTGGGCCGGAAGCCATCCCGGTGCCTGGGAATGGACCGCGCCGGCAGCCTCCGACCGCGGGCATTCCGTTAGGTGATCGCGCGCCCAGTCAGTAGCGGAGGCTCGGCCGGCCGCTGCCCGGGCGTCCCCGGATGGCAAGCGAGGCGCGACCAGTCTTGGGCGGTTTGACCGGCGCGTTGCCCACCCAGACGTCCACGGTACCGCAGTCCAGAAGCTCATAGCTGGGCAGTAGAGGCGTGGTGAGGGTCCACTGGCCACCAGTGGTCCGGGTCAGTTCGGTCAGCTCGACGCTGACGGGCTTGCCGAAGGTGAGGACGAACGCCCCATCGCGGCCGGTGCTCACCGGATAGACCTTGCCATCCGCAGCGACGTCGAACCGGATGTTCGGCATCATGGGTTCGCCCGGATCCAGGATGCCGTCCTCGTCCAGATCCTGGAACTTGTGGACTCGGAGCGACGGCCGGCAGGGTGTTGGCCGCGCCTCCGGCGTGGGGCCCGGCCCGCGGGGCGTCGCAGTCGCGGCCGGACGCTCCGGAGTGTGACTGGGCGCCAGGGTGGCGGTACGCGTGGCGGTCTCGGTGGCCAGCGCCGTTCGCGAGGCCGTCGGTGTGGCGCTCGCCGTGGGCGTGTACCAGGTGCCGGTGGGCGTCGCGGTGGCGCTGGCAGTGCGGCTGGCGGTGGCGGTGGCGGAAGCCGTCCAGGAGGCGGTTGGTGTGGCGGTGGACGTCGGTGTGTACCAGGTGCCGGTCGGTGTGGCGGTCGGCGTGTAGGTGCGGCTGGCGGTGGCGGTGGCGGAAGCCGTCCAGGAGGCAGTCGGTGTGGCGGTGGACGTCGGTGTGTACCAGGTTCCGGTCGGTGTGGCGGTGGACGTTGGTGTGTACCAGGTTCCGGTGGGCGTCGCCGTGGCGCTGGCAGTG
>DAOUCP010000076.1:0-12767 GCA_034432155.1 Anaerolineae bacterium | reverse complement strand
ACTGCGCGTTCGACTTGCATGTGTTAGGCACGCCGCCAGCGTTCATCCTGAGCCAGGATCAAACTCTCCGTAGGCTTCTCTCACCGTTTGACGTCGCACACCTCGCGGTGTGCCGCGCCCGCTTTCAACCTCTTTGCTGTTGGTAAGGTCCCCTGGAGCACAAACCCCGCCGCTTGGGAGCGGTGGGGGAGAAGTGCCGCCTGCCGGTTGCGCCGGCACCACGCAGGCTCACTCGACGCTTGGTGCGTTTCCTCTTCCCTGTTCTTGACGTGCTCCGCGCGCGGTACCCTCACCCGCGCTGGGCCAGTATAGCATGGCCGGCCAGGGCCCTCAAGTGAACGCTGCGTTTTCCGCGGAGGCAAGGCACGGCGCCTGCCAGGCCGGCCTCCCGGTCGGCGGCGAGTACATCGGCGGAATGCTCCAGCGCATCCACCGGGCTCGCGGCCGAACTTCCCAGCCCCCGCCCCTGCGTGGGTTCGAGCACCTCCCGCCATCGTCAACCATTGGCTGCGCTAAGCCGTGCCTGCCGCCCAGCCCCACGACCTGGCGGGGATCCTGGACGATCGCTACCAGGCCGCCTCAACCCTCTTCGCCACCGAGCTGCCAGTCGCCAAGGCACCGCCGGAATGCCCGGCCTCATGCATTGACCGTGATCGCGGTGCCAGTGCTGTCGCCGTCTGGGTCGTGGTTGGCCGACGCATCGTAGGTGCGGCCCGACTTGGTCACGTTGGTCACCGTCAACGTCAGGCTCGGGGATTGCCGGCTGATCTTGGCCGACGTAATCGAACAGCGCCCGTCGGTGCCGGTGGTGCACGATCCGCTGCCGCTCGTCCCTCCGCTCCAGGCAGCGGCCACTCTCGCGCCGCTAACCGCACCATGGGCCGCATCATGGACCGCTACCGTCACCACCGCCCGCCATTTCGACCCGAAGTACTGCGCGCTGCCGTCCAGGTCCCCGACGTGAATCGCTGGTGTTGGTGTGGGAGTCGCCGTTGGCGCAGGCGTCGGGCTCGGCGTCGGGGTGATGGGCAGCGCATCCAGTACGGCCGCCGCCGCATCGACCCGGCCGTGGCCGTAATATATGTCGAAGCCAGCGTCACCCAGATCCACAGCGGTCGATTCGAGCTTGTCGCGGAGTTCGGCGTTCGTCAGGCTGCCATTGACGGACAGCATCAGCGCGGCGACGGCGCTGACGTGTGGGGCTGACTGCGACGTCCCTGTCAGGGATGCATAGCCGGAGCCACCCGTAGCGCTCCAAGAGGTGCTGTAGATCGAGACGCCCGGCGCACACATGGAGAGCCAGCTGCCGTAGTTGGACATGGACCAGCGTCCGTCGGAGCTCGTTGTGGCCGCGACCGCCATCACCTCTGGGTAAGCGGCAGGATAGTACGGATTGGACGTGGCACCATTCCCAGCCGATGCTACCAGCAAGACGCCCTGACCGTAGGCGTACTCGACCGCGTCCTCGAGCGTCTGAGATGAGGTGCTGCCACCGAAGCTCATGTTGATGACATCAGCGCCATGGTCGGCAGCCCACTCGATTCCGGCCGCTGCATCGGCGTGGGTGCCTGCCAAGGACTGGTCCAGGACCTTCACCGGCAAGATCGAGGTGTTCCAGCCAATCGCTGCTACCCCGGCCGAGTTGTTGGTGAGGGCGCCGACGATGCCCGACACGTGGGTCCCATGACCATGGTCGTCCGTTGGATCCCCGTCGTCGTTCACGAAGTCGTAACCCGACGCATACTTGCCGGAGAACTCCGAGTGTTGCATGTCCAGCCCCGAATCGAGCACCGCCACCTGCACCCCGGCCGAGCCGTGCGTCATGGACCACGCCGATTCGGCGCCGATCTTTGGCGGCGCCCACTGATACGAGCTGTAATAGGTGTCGTTGGGAACGTCGTCGCCGCGAAGGAGGTAGTTTGGCTCCACGTAGCGGACACGGCGTTGGGCGTTCAGAACGGTGGCCAAGGTTGGATCGGCGGGGGACTTGCCTCGCGCCAGCATGACCGCCAGGCGCGGCAGCCACCGCACCGGTGTGACGCCTGCGCTGGCCAGGATCTGGCGCGCCGCCAGTTCGCTGGTTCCTGGCTGGAAGCCTACGAGCACCTCATCGCCGCTCCAGGCCTTGGACTCCCTCGTTGCCCGAAGCGGTTGTCCGTGGGGGACGCCTACCCCTTGCTGTTCGGAGGAGGCTCCCAACAAGCGGGCCTCGGACTCCCACGCTTGACCCGCGAACACGGCGACCGCCAAGCTGACCGCGAGGACCACACGGACTCGCCTGCACTGCGAGATCATCCAGAACATCGTCCACTCCCCCTCTCCCATGGCCGGCACAACGCCCCCATCTCGCCACTGCCCGCGGAACAGGACAGGATGGCAGCGGCATGCTCGGCGCGCCAACAAGAAAAAACCCCGTAACCCAACTTATACCAGCTGCGGGTAGGCACGTCAAATCCCACGTCGATTGCCCGGGGCGGCGCGGACCGCCGCCCAAGTTGGGCACCCTCGGGCGTCGGAAGCTGGCGTGCTACGTGCCAGAGAGGTAGCGCTTCGGAGCTGCTTCGCATCAGGGCCGGCCAGGGAGCGTCCGAAGCCGGCTCGCCAGGTGCCCGCGGAGCGGGTGCCCCAAGCTGCCTCGGCGCGTGCCCGCTCGGCCGGCGCCTGCAGCTGCCCCGCCCCATGCCCGCCCAGGGAGCGGCTGAAGCTGTCTCGCCCCACGCGCAGCCAGCGAACGGCCACCGTTGCCGGAAAGGCGGACTGGTGCTAGGATGGATGGCTTGGAAGCCAGAGACGGCTGTGATCCGTCGGGCAGCAATGCGGCCTCACGCATGACCTCCGACCACCGAGGACAACTTTGGCGCCTGCACGGTGCCGTCATTGCCAGTGAGTACCCCTTCCGCGCCCCGCTGCTGCCGGCCAGCGGACCGGCGGACCTGAGGATCGAGATACTCGCGGCCTCGCCCGACTCACCGGCAACTGCCGCCTTGCCTCGGCGTCGGCAGCCGCTCGCCACTCTCCACCTGCGGGGCGGAGGCTGGATTGAGGTGTGGCCCGATCGCATTGCCGGCTTTAGCGATGGCTCGGCGCTGGACCCCCGCCTGGAGATCGCTCTTCTGAGCCACGCCTTGGCCATCTGGCTGGAGGACCGCGGTGCGGTGGTGCTGCACGCCTCCGCGGTGGCCATCGACGGCTCGGCCATCGCCTTGGCGGCGGCCAACGGCGTGGGCAAGACCAGCCTGGCGGCCGCCCTCTGCCAAGCTGGCGGCCGCTTGCTGGCCGACGACATGGTGGCAGTCCGACAAGACGGCCATCGCTATGTCATTGCGCCGGGCTATCCCGAGATGCGCATGTGGCCGGACACGGCGCGGCGCTTCTACGGGCCGCACTTTGACGCGCGGCCGATGGTGCTGCCCGGCTTTCCCAAGTATCGGATTCCGATAGGCCCGCCGGGGATCGGCCGGTTCCAGGCAGCGCCAGCGCCACTGGGCGCCATCTATGTCCTGGAACGCGGCGCCGTCCGCCAGCCTCCGACGATCTCCGCTCGCGGCATGGCCGGCCAGCGTTCGACGGGGCCCCTTCCGGGGATAGAACTCGAGGGCATCGACATCGCTCCTTGCAGCCCAGCGGCGGCCGTGGGGGTGCTCATGGCGCACTGCTTTGCCCAGAGGGCTGGCCGGCCGCAGAGCGCCCAGGCCAGCAGACTCGAGCGACTGGCTCGTCTGGTCGAGCAGGTACCGGTGCGAAAGCTGCGGCTGCCCGACGACGGTGACCGACTCGCCGAGGTGGCGGCCGCTGTGCTGGCGGATGCCCGCCGACCGAGGCCGGGTGGCTAGCCAGGCACCGAGGGTCAAGCCCCGATGGGAGGCATCGTCTGCATCTACCACTTGGATGGCGCACCCTGCGAGGCAGAGCTTCTCCGGCGTATGGCGGCGGCCTCGGCACATCTCGGGCCCGGCGGTACGGCCATTTGGACGGACGGCAGCATCGGCCTGGCTCGGCTGGCCCCCATGGCCGAGTGCGGCGAGCTGATCGGGACCCAGCCGTTAGCTTCCTCCGATGGCCAGCTGCGCATTGTGGCCGCCGCCCGCATCGACAATCGCCGCGAGCTGCTCGATGAGCTGGGCGATCGTCGCCCGTCTGGTGGCGGGCCGCCCACCGACGCCGAGCTGATTCTAGCCGCCTACCGGCGCTGGGGCGACGCCTGCCCGGCTCACCTGATCGGCGACTTCGCCTTCGCACTGTGGGACGCGACCCGGCATCACCTGCTCTGCGCCCGCGATGCGTTGGGGGTCAAACCGCTCCACTACGCCCAGGTCGGGAATGTGCTGTGCATCGCGTCCGAAGCCCAAGCGGTGTTGGCGCACCCGGCGGTGCCGCGTCGCCTCGACGAGCTAGCCGTCGCCGACTGGCTAGCCAACGTCTGGGGCGAGGAGACACGCACGTTCTTCCGTGACGTACAGCAGCTCGCGCCGGCGCACAGCCTTCGCGCGGGCGCGAACGTCGTCGTCCAGCGTTACTGGGACATCGATGCCCGCCGGACCATTCGCCATCCCCGTGACGAGGACTACGCCGACGAGCTGCGGGAACTGCTGCGCCGTGCCGTGGCCGATCGCTTGCGCGGCACGAGTGCCGTCATCGGTGTGCTGTTGAGCGGCGGGATGGACTCGACCAGTGTGGCAGCGCTAGCGTCGGAGCAGGCCGCCCAGCTTGGGAGGCAATTGGTCGCTTACAGCTTCGCCTACGACCAGGAGGAGTGCTACGAGCGCAGGTATAGCCGCGCCGTCGCCGACCAACTGGGCATCGAGATCGAGTACATGCCGGTTCGGGGACGCTATCTGGCCCAGGACCTGGCCAGCTTTCGGCCCGAGCTGGAGTCGCCCTTTGCTGGTGAGGAAGCGCTGCTGCGGGCGGTATTCGAGCGACACCGGGAGCGCCACGGGCGCCTTCTCCTAACCGGCCACGGGGGCGACAGCCTGGTGCAAGGGAGCGGCTACGTCTTCGCCGACCGAGTTGCCCGGGGTGACCTTGGAGCGTTGAAGGAGCTGCTGGTTCTGGCCCGCGTGCGCCATGATCCGCTCCACAAGCTGGCCTACTTGGCGATCGTCCGGCCGCTCCTGCCGGACGGCCCTGTCTTGGCTCTCGGCCGCATTACGGGTCGCGCCAGACGGCAGCTGCCGGCGTGGCTGGCGGACGACTTCGTGCGTCGAATCGACCTCGTGCGGCGACTGCAGGCTCAGCCACCCTGCCCGCCTGGCAGTCGGGCCTGGCAGCATCGCTATCGACGGGCGCTTCACCTCGGCTCCGTCGCCCGGGCCGTCCATTGGCTGGAGCGTCGCGGTACGCCCTTCGGTCTCGCCTGTCGCCATCCATTCCTGGATCGGCGCCTGGCCGAGTACGTGCTGGCCATACCGCAGGAGCTGTTCGTCCGGGGAGGGCTCGGGAAGGCCCTCCTCAGGCAGGCGATGGCCGGCCGGTTGCCCGAGTGCGTCCTGCGCCGCGTGGACAAGACCCGCCTAACCCGGTCGGTCGCCGAGACCTTGCGCGAACCGGGCGCCCGCCAGGAGGTATTGGCGGCCCTCGACTTGCGGGAGTCGGCCGGCCGGGGTATGATCGTTGCGGAAGCCCTGCGGACCGCCTGGCAGCGCTTTGCGGCCGGCGGTCCGGACATGGTCGGCTATGAGATGCTCAGGGCGGTGCAGTTCGAGCTGTGGCTACGCGAGTTCGGGCCGTCACTCGGTAACTAGCTGCGCCTGATAGGCTGGGCCTGGCCAGCGGGGCACGAGGAGAAGCGGACGATCATGGATCGAACAACGAGGCACCGGCAGAGAGCTCGCGCCGAGCGAGCGGTGACGGAAGGAACTTCGGTCGGACATGTCGGCAGTGAAGTCATGGTTGCGCGGGTCGGTGCACGCCGCCCATACCGGCGGCCTGTCCTCCAGCGATGGGGTTGCGTGACGGACCTCACCGCGGGCCAGGGGGGCGCGCCGGGGGATACACAATCTGGAGGTAGTGTGACGCTCTTTCGCTAGCTAGTGCTCGTGTTCTGGCCCTTGCCCTCGCTGCGGGCCGGCCCCGTAGCTCACAGCCATGTGGCGGCAAGGGCTTGGGGCCGAGCCCGCCGACCCACAGCATGAATGGCCATGACGCTAGTCCCCAGCCAGCGTGGTACCCAGTCCCCATCGACCCAGTCGCGCTGGCGCGTTACCGCCGTGTCTTTGCGCTATCGTCCCACGACGCTGCCCTGACGGCCCTGGCCAAAGCAATCGCCGTGAGCCCCTGGTGGAAAGGCTTGTCGGCGGCGACGATCGTCGTCCGACTCGGCCGGCGGCGGGCGATGGCCGTGCTCGCCTCCTTCGATTCGCTTGAGCAGGCTCGCTTGGCGATGCAGATCGCCAATCTCAACGATGGCCTGCGACGGGTGATCTATCGCGACTGGCCGAGCGTCCGGCACGACTGCCGTCGGCTGGCCCGGCGACTGGCCACCTGGGCCGGCGGCGAGGATCTCTCCAAGCTTACGTTTGTGGCCATACCGCGCGGTGGTCTTTTCGTGTTGGCGCACTTGGCCTACCTGCTGCACCTGAAGCACAAGCAACTGTGTGCCCCCGGCCGCGGGCGTGGGCCAATCGTCCTGGTTGACGATAGCGCCTACACCGGGGTGCGAATTCGGCAGTCCTTGGCCCAATATCCAAGCGGCGAAGTGATCATTGCCCACCTGTACTCCCGCCCGGAGCTGCGCCGCGCCATTCTGGCCCAGGAGCCGCGGGTGCGCGCCTGCCTGGCAGCTCGCGACTTCCCCACGCGCTATCAGCAGGGTGAGGTCAGTCGCCAGCACACCGGCCAGGCCCACAGCGCACAGACCGTGGACGCCTACCGCTATTGGCGCGGACCAACCGCCCACGTCTGCTTTCCGTGGGGCGAGCCGGAGCGGCTTTGCCGGGTCCCGGAGAGCGGCACCTGGGAGAGCGGCTGGCGGTTGGCGCCACCCGAGCGCAGCCTCGGCAATGCGGCCGTCGCAAGCCGGCGGGGTTCAGGCCCGCACGTTCAGGTGCAGGGCAGCCCAAGCGGCCGGCTACGGCCCGGGCCGGCCATCCTGTACGCTGAGCTCGCCGACGGCATTGCCGTCGCCAATCCCGCTCGCGGTGAAAGCTACCTCCTCGCCGGAGCGGCGGCCGACGTCTGGCGGGCGCTCCTGCGCCACGGCAACCGGGCAGCCGTGGTGGAGGAGCTCGGGCGTTCGTATGCCGTCGATCGCGGTACCCTCGTGCGCGACGTGTCCTCTCTGGTGGATGAGATGCTCACCCGGCGCCTGCTGGTGGCCGGCTGCCCAACGCGGCGGCCGGGCAGCTAAACCGGTGGGTCGCATGCCCACGAACCAATGCAACGTGACTCGTGCGGGTTAGACACTGTAACCAAACTGATACGCGAACGGCATAGAATCGTATGCGGTTTGTGATATCATCCTCTCTGACGAGTCTCGCAACGGGGATCCCGTCTGGCCTGTGAGGCCGGGGGGTGGTGGACGCGATCATCGGGTTTCGAACCCGTCACCCGTCCGACCCGCAGGGCCGGACGGTTTTTTTGGGCTGAACGCGGCCAGTCTGGTCCCCGAAGAGAATGCGGAAATCGCAGAAAGGCAACTACGGATATGAAGTCTATCTCCCGAATCGTCTCCGCGAACTGTGTCAGCTCTGTTGCGGCGGTCCTACTCCTTGCGGTCGTCACCGCGCACTCGGCTCCATCCCATGTCGCCGTGGCGTCTTCGGACGTCCAGTTCGCGGGCTTCCCCGACGCCGACGCCCGCAGTGGGCGTTTCATCAACGTCACTCGCGGGCTCTCGAGCCTGGGGGATGCGGTTGGATCGCCTGTCGGGGTGCAGCTCGCAGTGCCGGAATCAGCCGGCCAGCTCGAGCTGCGGATCTTCGATGGCGACATGGGCGGCCGATGGGACCCAACATCGCCGCCAGGTGCAACTCCCGATCAGCTCACCTACCGCCTCTATCGGGATCCGCTTGGCGCAGGCAACACCGACCCGACGGAGCTCCTGGCATCCTGGGCGAGCAGCCAGATGCCCGACGACGATTGGTGGCAGGTGGTCGTCAGCCACGATCCGGGGGCAAGAACGGCGGCTGGCGGTTACGGCTACCATCTTGCCGTCACCTGGAACCAGCCCCAGCTAGCCAACGAGCAGAACAACTTCAAAGTGGCGGTCCGCGGGCTGGCGTATGTTCGGGCCGGCAGTACGGTGGGCATCATCGGTTACGGACCCCTGGATCCCCTGCCGGACACGTATCCGCCCACCAACTACGATGGCTCCGTGAAGCTTCGGCTCGCGTTGGCCGAGCCAGCTAGCCTGCTCGAGGTGTGGGAAGGCGACTTGGATCGCTGGGATGACACCGACGACCTGGAATCGCCTCCGTTCCCGCCCTTCACGTATTCTCCGTATGCCGTGGCTGAGGGCGCGCGCCTTGGCCGGCCGGCCGACGACGCGTCCGCGTCGAGCCCGCTCCTTCATACGCCGTCGGTGTTCTACACCATCCAGCCGCCAGCCGAGGAGGCGTTGCAGTGGACGGTGGCCAACAGCGAGCCATCGGGGGACAGAGAGTGGGAAGTCTTCCGGATTGGCGTCGACGGTGTGGCGGGCGTGGATGCCACCGTGCCCGAGCTGCCCGCCGGAGCCTACCGCTGGCAAATCGTGGGCCTCGACGGTCGCAACACCGTTTTCCTAAATGCCGCGAGCGACCTCTGGGGCGAGCCGCCATCGGAACTCGGTGACCGGGTCTGGTTCGACGCCGACGCCGACGGTCTGCAAGACGCCAGCGAGCCGGGAATTCCGGGTGTGGAGATCGAGCTGTGGGCCGACGTGAACGGTGACGGCACGCCGGACACTCTCCATGCGACGACGACGACCGATGCCCAGGGCAACTACTTGTTCGAGTCGCTGGTCGGCGGCGACTACATCGTTCGGATCTCGGCTAGCGAGACCGACGCCGGCGGCACACTGGCCAGCCTGACCGTTTCACCGGCCAACATTGGCGCCGCCGAAGATGTGGATAGCAACGGCACAGTGGGCGCCGACGGAGTGGTCGCAGCCGGGGTGGTGAGTGTCGGCAGCGGTGCCTCAGTCCGCACCGTTGACTTTGGCTTCTACGGCAGCGGCTCGCTGGGCGACTTCGTGTGGTTTGACGCCAACGGCAACGGTCTCCAAGACGACCTCGCCACGAGCGGTCTCGGCAACGTAGTTCTTGAGCTGCGCTGGGACTCGGACGGTGACGGGGCGGTCGATACCCTCCTCGCCACGACGGTGACGTCCGGCGACGGCTTCTATCGGTTCGACCGGCTCCCCGCCGGACTGCTCGAGGTTCGGGTCCAGCCAACGACCCTGCCCGGCGGTCTGGTGCCCAGCTACGACTTGGACGGCACGTCCAGCGCGAACGTCGCCCAGGCGACCCTCGCCTTCGGAGAAGACCGCAGCGATGTGGACTTTGGTTACTGGGTGCAGCTGATCGGATCCAGCGGGGCGCTGGGCGATCTCGTGTGGTGGGACATGGATGGTGACGGCATCCAAGACGCCGGTGAGCCCGGAATCGACGGCGTGGTGGTGAACCTGTTCGGCGATCTGGACGGCGATGGAGACGTGGAGCTGCAACGGACCACCACCACGCAGTCGATCGCCGGCGTGAGCGGGCTTTACGGATTCAGCGAACTGCCGGCGGGCGTTTACACCATCGCCATCGACGGCACCAGCCTGGCCACCGGCGGTGTGCTGGCGGACTATATCCCAACGACTCAGAACGTCGGCACCGGCGATGCTGTCGATAGCGACGGCAACCCCACCAGTTACGATGTGGCGGGCATCCAGCTGCCGGCCGGCGGCGTGGACGACTCCATCGATTTCGGCTTCCGGGTCGTCCGGGGCGGCCAGGGCTGCACGCCCGGCTACTGGAAGCAGAAGCAGCACTTCGATAGCTGGATGGTCTACAAGCCCACAAATCCGGGCGCCAGCCGCTACGATGCAGTGTTCGGCGTTCCGTACGCCAAGACACTCCTGGAGGCCCTGGGGACTGGCGGTGGTGGCGAGAAGGCCTTGGGTCGCCACGCTTCGGCAGCCCTGCTGAACGCGGTCAACCCCAATGTGAGCTATCGCTACACGGTCGCCGAGGTCATCCAAGTCGTCCAGAACGCGTACGAGACAGGCCAGTTCGAGGCAGCCCACCAGCTTCTGGCCGCTGAGAACGAGTCTGGCTGCCCACTCAACTAGCCAACAGCAGAAAGCGCGAAGCATCGAATCTCCTGGGACGGCCGCGGTGGCGTGGCCAAGCCGCCGCGGCCGTCCGACGAGCCCCGCCGGCCGAACAATGGATCGGCGGTCCCGACTGCAGGCATGACCACGCTGGCCTCCGCAAGGCCACGCCGCGGTGGTCGATGTCGTAGGCCGTTGACCATGCCCCTCCCGGGACGACTGTCCGGGTCCAGTCTGGTGACCAAGGCGACACGGTCCGGTGGACACTCGGCCGCACCGGCCACGACTGGCCGCCGGTAGTCGGCTTCGCGGCCCAACAGGCACGGCCGCTCAAGAGCGGGGCATGCAGCAGACGTGCCACCGCTGGCCGCAAGAGCGTGGCAGCGCGGATGCCCGGCCGGCCCCCAGGGAGTCCCTTGGCGAAGGCAGTTTGACATTAGTGTGTCACTTTCCTGTCACTTTTCTGTCACACGAAGAGCGCGCCGGCGTGGAAACGACCATATACTGTGCATGGTGTCCGGCATCGGCCAACCATGGCGGTCACGCTTTGTGGGGGGACTTCTGCCACCCTTGGGGGGCAAGCGCTGGCACCAGCAACGACGAACCATCGCCCGAAGGTTGTCGGAGGCCGTTCGGGCCGGAATGGTCGTGCACGAGCCCGGGCCTCATCGGTCCGGGCTACTGGGATCGGAGATCCAAAGCCACTTAGTTCAGAGAGGAGGTACATTCAATGGCTAGGATCATTACTTTGTTTGCCGTCCTCGTTCTCATGCTCGGCGTCGCGAGCGGTGCCGACGCCACCGGCTACTCCTACCGGATCGACGGCTACATCGAGCAGTGGGGCCAGAGTGGGAGCGGTCCCGGTCAACTCAACGGAGCTTTCGACATTGCCTTAAGCCCTACCGGCAACATCTACGTCAGCGAGTACTACGGCCATCGTGTTTCGGTCTTTGACTCGGACTACAACTACCTAACCTCGTTTGGAGGTTACGGGGGCGGCATGGGGACGTTCAATCATGTATTCGGACTGGCCATCGATCGCTCTGGCTGGGTCTACGTCTGCGATGATATGAACTGGCTGATTCAGGTGTTTGAGCCTGTGCAATCGGACTCGGGATTGACCATGCCTTCCGCTACCAGTTCCGCGTGCCAACATATCCTCGGCGCATTTCCTTCAACTCGCGCGAGGAGCTGCTTCTAGCCGGCTACTGGGCTAACCAAGTGTACAAGTACACCAAGACCGGCACCCTGCTGGCTACCTACAGCGGCTTCAACTTGCCCACCGATGTGGTTGCCGATGCGCACGACAACTTCTACGTGCTGGAACACTGGGGCCAGCGGATCGTCAAGTTCGACGCGTCGGGAAATCGGCTTAAGCAGTGGGGCACACGTGGCAGCGGTGACGGTCAGCTCTACGACCCGACCGATCTCTTCCTCGACAGCCACGGCACGCTGTACGTGTGCGACAACAAGAACTTCCGCGTCCAGGCCTTCACAGCCGACGGCGCCTTCTTGGGGTGGTATGGCAAAGGAACCGTGACCTCTGGCTGGCACGAGCCGGGGAGCGGCGAAGTGGGGGTCGCGGGAACAGGACCAGGCGAGTTCGGTAGTCCGTGGACGATCGTCGGCAAAGGCGAAGACCGCTTCATGGTGTTGGACGGAGGACCGCCGACGCGGATTCAGGTGCTCTGGCGCGAGGGAGCGCAGGTCACGGACGCCGATGGGGACGGCATCCCGGACGCAGAAGACAACTGCCCACTGGTGGCAAATCCCGATCAAGCCGATGCCGACGCCGACGGGCTCGGCGACGTTTGTGATCCGGACGATGACAACGACGGTGTGCTCGACGCGGACGACAACTGCCCCCTGGTGGCGAATCCGGACCAGGCAGACCTAGACGCGGATGGCCAAGGGGACGCCTGCGACTTGGACGACGATGGTGACGGCCTACTGGACGAAATCGACGCCTGCCCGCTGGAGAACCCGGGCAGTGGTGATGCCAATGGCGACGGTTGTCTGGACCGGATCGAGGACTTGCCCGCCGTGATTCGGGCACTCGGGCTGCGCGCCGACGTCGAGACGGGTCTTTTGGATTCGGCCATCGCCGCCGGGAACTCGATCGCTCGCGGCCAGGTTCGGGCGGCTCGCGGTCAGCTGGGTGCCTTCGTCCACAAAGTGAACGCCCAGCGTGGCAAGGCCATTCGCCCCGAGGATGCCGACATGCTCATCGCCTTCGTCGACGGCGTGCTCGATCGCTTGCCGTAGCCGCGTCCACCCCCTACGGATGGGCGGTTGCCCGGGCGGCTGGCGCGTGGCTCTGATAAGACCACGGTACCGCAAAGGCCGCCCTGGGCCCGCCCATCGTTTTGTCCGCGCCAGGTGGTGTCGCCCTTGGGTTTCGCGTGCACCGCCAGTAGGTCATCGGTCGTTTGGACATTGCCTCGGCAAGCCCGCCGGCGCCTGGCGGCGCCGAGGCGCATCGCGGGCTGCCAGCACTGTGGCGACCAGGGAGCAGCCAGTTCGCCGC
>DAOUCP010000075.1:0-1522 GCA_034432155.1 Anaerolineae bacterium | reverse complement strand
CCCCCCCCGACGAGCCCATAGCCGGTGGCCCGCCCGAGGGCATACAGCACGGCCGAGACAATGACGGCGCCGCGATGGCGGAACTGCTGCGTCGTGTAGCTGAGGGCTGCCAGGTTCGTCGCCAGAGGGCAGGGACCCACTGCCGCCAGCAGGCCAACCAGGAACGCGGCCAGGAGTGGCAGGTCGGTCGAGCCGATCAGACGTTCGATGACAGGGCCAAGGGTCATCAGGCCTCCTCATGGGTGCCAAGGCTTTGCCGCGGAGCCCGTCGGTAAGCGGGCACGTGTCGCCGCCGGCCGCGCCGCTGCCATCTGGCGTGCCGGTCGGAGGAACCCTGGCTCAGCCATCGGCCGAAGGTTGCTCGTCGTCGATCGACCGCAGCAGCGTCACGACCTCACGGGCGATGTCGTCCTGGACCTGGCGGAAGACCGCCAGTACCTCCTCGTCTGTGCCCGTCGCTTTGGCCGGATCGGGAAAGCCGAGATGCATCCGCCGGCCCGGCCCCAGCTAGAGAGGACACGTCTCCGCAGCCAAGTCACACACGGTGACCACCAGATCGAACGTCGTGCCCCGGGACACCTCGACGGACTTGGACTGCCCGCGGTGCGCAATCCCGATCTCACCGAGTACGCGGACGGCCAGCGGATGCACGAAGCCGGCCGGCGCCGTCCCGGCGCTGGATGCATGCCAGCGGTCGCCCAGCCGTGCATTCACGATTGCCTCCGCGATCTGCGAACGGCAGGAGTTGCCTGTACAGAGAAAGAGCACCCGGCGTTGCATGTTGGCCTCCAAAGGTCTGGTCAGTCGACTGCCGGGCGAGAGGTCCGCTTCTCGGTGGTGGCGCAGTCGCCGCCTTCCCTTCCCTGGCACCCAGGGCAGGGGCAGCCGGGAAGCGGTCCCTCACGGACTGCCGGGAGTGGCCCTGCACTTGGGTCGGTCGTCATCACGACGTTCTGGCTGAGGGCCAGCAAGCCGGCGACGCGAGGGTCGCGGAGGTGGTAGTGAATCAGCGTGCCCTCGCGTTGCGCCACCACGAGGCCGGCATCGCGCAGCGCAGCAAGCTGCTGCGACACATAGGGCTGCCGCATTCCGAGCAGGGCCGTGAGGTGGCACACGCATGCCTCCCCCCGCGCCAGGATGTCGAGGATGCGCAGGCGCACCGGGTGCGCCAGGGCCTTGTGGAGCTCTGCGAGCGGACGGTAGGCATCCATGGCATTCCCTGAATATTCCACCCAAGGCATGATAGCGCCGTCGGGCGCGGGAGTCAACTACGACGGTGCCGCCTCGGCGAGCCACGTTCGGCGGTGCCGATTCCGCGAGTCAACTTCGGCGGTGCCGGTTCCGCGCGCGCCGGGCGATCGTACGGCCGGACTGCTTGGCGTCGAGGCCTGCCAACCCAACTTCCACACTCGGGAGATGCAGGTGGCCATTTGACGGCCTCTTCTGGTCACTCCGCCGGGTTTTGGGTCCCTACGAGTCGCGTCCACGTCCGGACCGGCGTCATCACCTGACTCGGGATCCC
>DAOUCP010000074.1:0-7235 GCA_034432155.1 Anaerolineae bacterium | reverse complement strand
GCGGGGCGGGGGCGGGCGCCCCCCCGCAGCGACTGCTTTGGGCTTCCACCAGAACCAAGAATCCCGCTTACCGGGACGTGAAGTATGTCGAGGAGCTGGCCGGTCCGCGGACGATCAACACCATCCCGTTGAGCACACTGGAAGCGTTCCGGGACCATGGCTGCGCGCGGGACGCGCTGTCCGAGGAAGACGGCGACGCCATAGCGGTCATCGATGCCCTGGCCGAACACGGATTCGACTTGTCGGTGATCGGCGACGTGTTGCTGCGCGAAGGCTTGGAGGCCTTTGAGCGCGCCTACCGCGCCAACGTAGAGGCCGTGGCAGCTCGAATGCGGTTCCTGGGGCGCGGCTCGGACGATTAGTGGGGGACGCGGCGCGGCACGGCGGGGGCGCAGACCCAGCTGACGAACAGATCGAGGGCCAGCACCGGCTCGGCCCGGCCGGTCTTAATGTCGCCATCCAGGTCCCGGAGCTTCCGCAAGCTCCGGAGCAGAAAGGCCACCGAGAACCGCTGCGCTTGCCCAGCTAGCTTCTTGGCCACGAACGGCGGAACCGCCAATTCCGACGCCAAGCTGGCGGGGCTGGTGCCAGCGTCCAGAAGTGCCCTGGTCCGCAGCAAGAGACGGAACTGGCGAGCCATCAGCGACAATAGCCGCAAGGGTGGCTCGCCCGCATCCAGGAATCGATGCAGCTGCGTGGCGGCCGCAGGCCCATCGCGAGCCGCCAGGGCGTCCACGAAGGCGAAGACACTGCTTAGGCTGACCGGATTCACCAGGGTCATGACATCCGCCGCGCTGATCGGGCGGTCGCTGGCGTAGAGGGCCAGCTTCTCGAGTTCCGAGGCGGCGAGCCGCAGGTCCACCGACTTGTCGCGAATGAGGGCCTCGGCCAGTGCCTCCGCTGCCGCTGGCTCGATGCGAGTGCCGATGGCGGCGGCTCGGGCTGCCAGCCATGTCGGGAAGGCCTGCGGGGAGGGGGACGGGAACTCGCGCACATAGCCAGCCTCGTCCGGCTTGGGCTGCGCGCTCAACCATTCCTGGACCCAGCGCAGGATCGGATTCTGGCGATCGAGAGGGCCCTCGACCAACACCAGGCGGCAACTGGGGGCCAGGTGCGGCAGATAGGCGATCAGCTCGTCGGCCAGCGCCTTGCGGCTTCGAGCCTCGCCCTGTCGCGGATTGCAGCGGCCGACCAGGCCCCGGACGATGACCAGCCGACGCTCGCCGAAGAAGGGAATGGTATCGGCGGTGGCCCGCAGTTCCGACACCGCCAGGTCGCGCCCATCCAGCTCGACGATGTTGAGCTCAGCCATCGGGTCGCTGGCCGCCAGGCGCGTCCGCAGACTGGCCACCGCCTCGGCGATAGAGAACTCATCGCTGCCATGCAGGAGGTAGAACAACGCCACCTGCCTATCCTGAGCGGCCGGCGCGAAAGGTCACCCGGTGCATGGTGTGGCCGCCAATGCGCTGACTGCGGACAGTGCTGACTGCCAGATCGCCGGTCGGCAACATGGTGGTCCAGCGGCGTTGCACATAGGGTCCGGCGAAGCGCGCGACCGCAAAGGCTGCCGTGGCCGCGGCGACAAGACGGGGCAGAGCCTGGCCTAGGCGCAGGCCCCGCCGTTCGTCCTCGAGGTCCAGCAAGACCAGAACCGACAAGAGGCCGGCGATGGTGCCGCCAACCACCAGGTTCGTGCCGCACAGCGGGTGCACGGCCAGCTCCGGTTCCCGGGGCAAGCGACGCAAGGCTTCCTCGACCGCCGCCTGCACCGTTGCCGGTGGGACCTCGCCGAACACCCGAATGCCGCGGCTGTCCGAGTGCCCGGCGAGGGCTCGGCCGGGTAGGCGCTGACTCAAGAGGTGAATGGTGGCGTGCTCGATGGCGTGGTGTTGTCGGATCCGATTGACAAGCTGTCGTACCTGGCCCATTGCTGTGTTGCCTTGCCTTAGGATGCGCCCTACCCCGCGCTGGGGCCTTTCGATGCCCGGCGGCATGCGCTCGGGCCAACCAGTTGCCACCGGCCGGCGGGGGCCTTCCGAGGCGCACCGGCTCGCGCTGGGGCCCGGGCCCACCGGCGGGGAGCTCTAGAGCTGGCGCAAGAAATCCGCGATGCGGTCCAGTGCCCGCTCGATGTTGGCCACCGAGTTGGCATAGGACAGACGAAGGTAGCCACGCCCGTATTCGCCGAAGGCGGTGCCGGCCAGCACCGCTACCCCCATTTCGTCCAGCAACCGACGCGCTAGCGTACCTTCGTCCAACGGCAAAGCCGAAACGTTGGGGAAGGCGTAGAAGGCGCCCTGCGGCATGACGCAACGCACGCCCGGCAAGGCGTTCAAGCCAGCCACGATGCGATCGCGCCGCTCGCGGAACGCCGCCACCATGCGGCTCACCTCGTCCTGCGGACCGGTGAGACCCTCGATGCCGGCGACCTGCGTTGCGGCGTTGACGCAGCTTACGGCGTTGATCTGCAGCTGCGTGATGGCTTGGGCCAGGCGCTCGTTCATCACTCCATAGCCCAGCCGCCAACCGGTCATGGCGTACGTCTTGGAGAAGCCGTCAAGGATGATCGTCCGCTCCTGCATGTCCGGCTCGCTGGCGATGGAGACGTGCACGCCGTCGTACAGGATGCGGGAGTAGATCTCGTCGGAGAGGATCATCACGTCCTCGCGCGGCCGGAGCAGATCGGCGATGGTCTCGATCTGAGCCTTGGACAGAACGCCGCCGGTAGGATTGGATGGTGAATTCAGGATGACCATCCTAGTCTTGTCAGTGATGCTGCGGGCAAACATGTCCAGATCGAAGCCAAAGCCCTCCTCCTCGCGTAGCTTGACGAAGACCGGTCTGGCACCCACGAAGTTGACCATGGATTCGTAGATAGGGAACGCCGGATTGGGCATGATCACCTCGTCGCCCGGCTCGACGAGGGCGAGCAGGCTGTAGAACATGATCGGTTTGCCGCCCGGCACGACGACGACGTTTTCCGGCGCCACGGGAATGCGACGTGTCTGGGCAATGTGGTCGGCGATCACTTGCCTCAGCTTGGGAATCCCTGGCGCCGGGGTGTAGTGCGTGTAACCGTCCAAGAGTGCCTGACGAGCCGCCTCGATGATATTGCGCGGCGTGTCGAAGTCCGGTTCGCCAATCTCCAGATGGATCACGTCACGGCCTTCGGCTTCCAGCTGCTTGGCACGCGCCAGCACGTTGAAGGCCGTCTCGGTGCCCAGGCGGGACATTGCTTGCACGAGCTTCATGTTCGCATCTCTCCTCGTGGCGTGGCCGATTCGTTTGCGCTGCTCGGACCTGGCGTGGCTTGGCACGCTAGGTAGGGTTCGAGGGCGCCGGGGTATGGTAGACCATTTCGCTGCCGACTGCACACGGCCGCGGACTCAGGCCGGCGGCGGCGCGACGGGTCGAACGATCAACGTCGAGTTGGACCGGTAGCGGACCATGCCGGCCACACCGCCAGCCACGCGATGGACGTTGCGCACGGCAGTGACCACGACGGCCACGTGCGATTCTCCGCGCGCGCGGGAGTAGTGGGCGGCCAGGCCCGCGGCCAGTTCGAGCGTCGAGGGGGGCACTTCCCGGCCGCCCGACTGGATGACCACGTGGCCGCCGGGGTGGTCTCGAGCGTGCAACCAAAGGTCGTTGCGATGAGCCAGTCGGAAGGTCACCAGCTCGTTTTCCAGGCTGTTCCGGCCCACAAGCACGGGAAAGCCCTCGGCACTCGTGAAGCATAGCGGCCGGCGGCCGCGCGGCGGGCGAGGCTCCTTGGGGCGCCCGGGGCCGGTCAAGACTTGCAAGGCTTGGCGCACGGCCTCAAGTTGGGCCCGATCCTCGGCCAACTGCACGTCGACAGCCAGCTGATCCAAGGCTGCCACATCCAGCCGCGCCGATTCCACCAGGGCCGGCAACGCCTGTGCCGCTCGCCGGGCGCGTCGGTAGCGACGGTAGTATCGCTGGGCGTTGGCGAGGGCAGGGAGTGCCGGGTCCAGGTCAATCGTCCACGTGGCCTCGCCCTCGAGGCCGCTCACAACAAGTTGCCGTTGGCCAGGCTCGATGGCTTGCCGAAAGGCCAGAATGAGGTCTCCTTTGAGCCGATCGCTCTCGGCCATTGCGAGGTCCGGCTGTTGGCTCTCCAGTTGGGTGAGCCGTCGCAGCGCGCGGCGGCGCAGTCCTTCCACTTGGGCGCCGAGTTCGCGCCGAGCAATGGCATAGGCGTCGGCGCCCCGACGCTCCGCTTCCCAAAGGGCCATTGCCGCCACCAGACTCTCGGTCGGCTGCCAACCAGGCAGATGGTGCAGGCGGTAGGGCGCGTACGCCGTCACCGCTTCGCCGGACCGGGATACGCCCGGCTCCCAGGCCGCCGTCTGGGGGAGGGCCAAGAGGGCCGAAAGGGTGGCGTGCAGACGGCCGCCGTGGACACCGTGGGCAGGGCAGGATCCGGCCGGCCAGATCTGGTCACCGGTCTGGGACCGCCCCTGCACCATCTGCCGTTCGCCAGTCAGCGCTCGGTGCACCGCTTCCCGCGCCAAGAGCGGGCTCACCGCCCGCAGTCGGTCGCAGAGCAGCCGCCAGGCCGGTCGGTCTGGCTCTTCTGCCAGCCAGGCAGCGATCTGGGAAGGCGTGACGGCCGTCAGCGGCGGCTTGTGGGGCTGGGGTGGTGGCTCATAGTGACGGCCCGGTAGCACACTGCGGACACGACTCATGCCCGGCGTCACGGGCCGCGCGACGCTGACGACTCGCTCGTCGGCATCAAGGAGGACCACGTTCGCCAGGCGGCCCATGAGCTCGATCACCAGGCGACACGGCGGATGGCTGTCGAAGGTGAGGCACAGCACCCGTTCGCAGGGCGGCTGCTCGATAGCTTGCAGGCGGGTCCCCAGCAGCCGCCCGCGCGCGGCCAGGACGAGCGGCGTGGCGGGCCCAACGCCACGACGAACGCGGGCGCGTTGCAGGCCGAACCCGCTGTGCTGCGGATCCGCCGACAGGCGCAAGTACCAGCGACCATCGCCGAACAGTTCCAGGGTCAGCCCGAAGCGGTCGAGACCGATCACCGCTTGCACGCGCGTGCCCAGGAGCCGCTGGCGCAGCTCGGCGGTCAGGGCGGCGATGGCCAGGTAGTCCAGCACCGCTCGCTAGCCGCCATTTCGCCGCCAGACCGGCGGTGGGTGTCCCTCCGTGGCGCAGCCCAACGCAGCTCGGCCGCTGCGCCGGACCCCGCCATGCGTCTGGGCTTGGGCCGCCGATCCGGGCCTGGCCAGCCGGCCCGGCTTGGGCAGCTCCCCGGGTTGTGGCAGCCCGGCCGGAGGGCAGTAACGAGCGCATTGTGGGGCCGGCATGGACATGCGAGGGCAGGTGTGGAACCCCACCATCGGGGATGCGGGGGACCAGGACGCCGAGTGATGGCGGGACCGAGTGGCCCGGCGATCGGCCAAACTCACGGGCGCTGGGCCGCGCGCCGCCCGCAGCGACCCAGCGCGCGCGGGCGGAGAATCAGCCGCCGTGGTGGGTCTTGTGCACCGTTCGAAATACGTTGTCGTAGAGTTCGAGCAACGTTCGCTCCACCGCATCGGGGTGAACTTCCCGCCACTTCTGACCCCAAATGACACTGGTCAGCCACAGACTAACTGCTTGCTCCATGACCTCGGGTGAGTCGGTGTCCGGCAGGGAGTTGATGTCCACAGTACCTCCTCGTGAAGTTCGTTGCGCCGCTGCGGGAACCGGCACCGTCCAAGATGTGGCAGGCACTGGCCGGAACGCGAAGGGCGGCGCGATTATATCGGCGGGCCGCAGCAAGCGCAACCGCTTCCTGAGCAGGCTGCTCGAACGCCGGTCATTGACCGGCCGACCGGCAGGCCATAGAATGGCCAGCGGTGCCACACCGGGCGCCGCGCCGCACGGAAGGTGGGATCGTTGGCTCTCAAGCCCCAGGCCGAGCGCCTGCGGTCGACGCTCGAGCAACTCAGGCAGTGCGAAGTGCGGCGTGATCGCCGTCGACTCGTGGCGCTGGCGCGCGATGCGGCGCTGGCCGTCGACATGGACGTGCCGATCGAACTGCCCACCGGCGAGCGCCTCGCCCAGAGGGGCTATCGCCTGCGCAGCAGCGCCAAGCCGCCGATGTGGCTGCTGGCTGACGGCCGGTTGCTCGTCCTGCCCTCGGACGCGCCTGCCGAGCCGGCCGTTCTGTCCCCAGCGGATCCCCAGGTCAATCTGCAGGCGGTGACGTCAGGCCTGCGGTGGCTGGCGCTGGTGGCATACCTGCGGGGGGAGCCGCTCGCCCTGCGATCAGGCTTGGAGGCGCTGGCGACGGTGTCGGAGCTCCTGGCCGTCGCCTGGGAAGTGGACTGGCGCGGACGAGAGGTGATCCTCGCGGCGCTCGTCGAGGCGATGGCGCAGCGACCGAACTGGGAGCGCTGCGTGCCTCGTCTGAAGACCGGCTTCGAGCGGGCCATGGTAGATCCCGTGCCGGCAGTGCGCGCCGCCGCCACACGCGGCCTCTTGCGACTGACCATGGACGGCCACCTCGCCGATCGCGATGCCGCCCGGACCTTGGAGCTGCTGCTGCATGCACCCCACCCCGACGTGCAAGGCTTGGCCCTGCAGCTCTTGGCCGATGCGCCGCCCGAGACACTGAGGCGCCATCGGCAGGTTCTGGCTGCCGCACTGCGCGAGAGCCTGCTGGCGCCCGATCGCGAGACCCGGGACCTCGCCGCCCGCATTGCGGCGCAGGTGCATGACGACGCCGAGGACGTCGAACGGATCGCCGCGCTGAAGGATGCCGATGCTGATAGGCGGGCGGCTGCACTGAGCCGTCTGGCCGACAAGCTGGATGACACTCTGCCGGTCGCCTTGCCCTACCTTCTGGACGCCGCTACCGACCCGGCGGCCACGGTGCGCCAAGCCGCCCTGAACCAGCTACGACCGATGCTCGAGGTGGCCGAGTCGACCCTGCGCGAGCGCATCGTCATCGGCCTACTCGAATCCAACGACCCGCAGCTGGTGGAGGTTGCGTTGGCGCATGTGGCAGGGCAGGCTTCCCTTTCGAGCTCGATGGTGAAGGCGTTGCGCCAGGTCGTGGCGCGGCCGCACGACAGCCGCGGCGCGGGGGGGGGGGCCATAGCGCGGGCGCCCACCCGGGCCCCCGAGCCGACAATGCTTGCGGTGCTGCTAGAGCTGCTGCGGCATGCCGATCCAGGCGTCCGAATGGCCGCACTGCAAGCGCTGGCTGCCGA
>DAOUCP010000073.1:0-1733 GCA_034432155.1 Anaerolineae bacterium | reverse complement strand
CGGGATCCCGAGTCAGGTGATGACGCCGGTCCGGACGTGGACGCGACTCGTAGGGACCCAAAACCCGGCGGAGTGACCAGAAGAGGCCGTCAAATGGCCACCTGCATCTCCCGAGTGTGGAAGTTGGGCTGGCGCTGCGGCGTCGGAGGCGAAGCAGTCGGGAGGCGACGCGGTCGGGAGGCGAAACGGTCGGGAGGCGACGCGGTCGGGAGGCGACGCGGTCAGAAAGGCGTAACTGGCCCCTAGCGACGCTCGAGAGCGCGCTCGATGCGCTTGACGAACACCTCGGTCGCCAGCCCACCCTCGACGAGCGTGTCGGCAATCTGCAATGCCGGCGTGAACTGCACCCCCAGGCGAATCGCTTCGTCGGAGATGGCGCGAATGCGGCCTTGCATCTCCTCGGATACCATGCAGCTGCGCAGACGCTCGACGTCGAGACCCAGCTCCCCGGCCAGGATGTCTATGGCGTCCATCACGTTGCCCGCCGGCGACATCAGATCTTTCTCGTAGACGGCCCGCTGAAACTCGAAGTACTTGCCCTGCCGATAGGCACACCAGGCTCCTGTCGTCAGGATCTCGGGACGGCCCGCTCCGGCGAGCGGATGCGAGACCAGTCGCGCCTTGCCCGTGGCCACGAATCGGGACTCGATCTCGGGCATTGTCTGCAGCATGAACTCGCGGCAGTGCTGGCAGCCGAAATCGGTGAACTCGATCAAGGTCACGGCAGCGTCGGCCTGCCCGCGCGACGGACAAGGCTCGCCGGCGCAAGACACCAGCTTGACGCGATCGGCCGGGTTGCCTGGAACGTCGGTGGCCGCTACCACGGTGACGTGTTTCACGCCCGAGGGAGTAATCACCTTGTCACCCACCTTGAACACAATGGTGGGCGTTCCGGCCACGGGCGGGGCTAGCGACAGGCCGGCGGTCTCGGCTGGTGGGACGAGCGACCCGCCGGCGCCCTCCGTGGCCGCCGGACCGGGTGCACTCGTCAACGTTGGCCGAGCGTCGAGATGGGCCGGCTGAGATGTCTGACACGCCGCCAAGGCAACGAGCGCCACCGCCGCCAACCCGATGGCCCAGGGACCGGCTGCCCACAGGCCACCGCTGACGCCACCGACCCTCCTCGCATGCCCTTCGCCGCTCTCCCTTTCCCCCAGCCGGACTTTCCGCATGCTCATGTCTTTCTCTCCTTCGATGCTTGCCGTTGCTACCGCCCGCGGCTGGCCGGAGAACTGCCCGTCGGCCACCGCCTTGCCGGCTGCGGGCGCGGCTTAACGCCCGTAGACGGGCCCGCTCACGACGCCGAACTTGCCCCCACGGCGGACCACGGCAATGGGGAAGCGCCAGGTGAGGGACCCGGAGGTCTGGCCACAGCAGGGACCCAGGGTGAAGAGCGTTCCGTCACGGCGGCGGAAGGCTACCAGGAATTCGTACGTGCCCTCCCCCAACTCGCGGCTGGTGAGCACCCGGGAGACGGGCAGGCACGGAAGCTGCTTGCTGCAGACGGCCTGCCACAGCTTGGCCGTGTCGCCGGCCGCAATACCCGGATTCCACTGCTCGTATGTCGTATACGAACCCTGATACAGGGCCGCAGCCTCGCGGTAGCGCTCGTTGGCCAGGTGGTCGAAGAAGGCGACCATCGTCTCGCGCGCCACGTCGAGGTCGCTCGCTGCGGCGGGCGGCGTCTGCCATAGGGGCGTCATGATGGGATGCGGCGGAGCTGGTGTGGGGGC
>DAOUCP010000072.1:0-14363 GCA_034432155.1 Anaerolineae bacterium | reverse complement strand
GCGGCCAACGTGGCCCTATCGCGGGATCTGCCGGCTGTCGAGGCCCGCTACGGCAACTGGCCGCCGGGCGTGGCGCCGGAGCTGCGCGCGGCAGCCGGCAAGCTGGCAATCGACCGGCTGTTCCGCCACCAGGCACTCGCGATCGCCGAGGTCCTGGCCGGTCGCCATGTGCTGGTCACCACCGGTACGGCCTCAGGCAAGAGCCTTTGCTACCTCTTGCCAATCCTTCAGGCCCGACTCGATGACCCGGCCTCGACTGCTCTCCTCATCTTCCCGACCAAGGCTCTGGCGCACGACCAGCTCGCTGCACTCCGACGGTGGCAGTCGGCACTGCCGGCGCGGGTACTTGAGGCCGCGGCGTACGACGGTGACACACCGCGCGGTAGCCGCGCTTTGGTACGCGGCGGGGCTGGCGTGGTGCTCACCAATCCGGACATGCTGCACACCGGCATCCTGCCGCAGCACACGCGCTGGCAGCGGTTGTTCGCTGGCCTGCGTTACGTGGTCCTGGACGAGGCGCACGTGTACCGTGGGGTGTTCGGCAGCCACGCCGCGAACGTGCTGCGCCGCCTACGGCGCATCGCCGCCTTCTACGGGAGCCGCCCGCAGTTCATCCTGACGTCGGCGACCATTGCCAATCCCCAGGACCTGGGCGAGCAGCTCGCCGGCGCCCCTGTGACCGTCGTTGACGAGGATGGCGCACCCAGAGGTTCGAAGAGCTTCCTCTTCTACAACCCGCCGGTGATCGATCCCGCGTTGCACCTGCGGCAGAGCGCCCTTCAGGCAGCACAGGGCCTGGGGCGTCACTTCATCGCCGGCGGCGTGCAGACGATCGTCTTCTGCCGCAGCCGCCAGGCGGCTGAGCTCTTGGTCCGACACTTGCACGACGCCATCGCCGATCGCCAATCCGGCGCCACAGCCCTCGTGCGTGGCTATCGCGCCGGCTACCTGCCGCACGAGCGAAGGTGCATCGAGGCCGCGCTGCGCGATGGCAGCCTGCGTGGTGTGGTCGCCACCAACGCGCTCGAACTGGGCATCGACATCGGGGACCTGGAGGCATGCATCCTGGTGGGCTACCCCGGCACGATTGCCAGCACCTGGCAACAGGCCGGGCGCGCCGGGCGCAGAGGCGAGCATGCCGTCGCCGTGCTGATTGCCGGCGCCGACCCGCTGGACCAGTTCATCGTCCGGCATCCCGACTACTTCTTCGGCCGCTCCCCAGAGCACGCTCTGATCAACCCCGACAATCCCCTGATCCTGCTGGACCACGTGCGCTGCGCCGTCTTCGAGCTGCCCATGAGTCCAGCCGAAGCGACACTGCCTTTCGGCCACCCAGCGGCCGTGGCAAGCTTGCTGCCGGACCGCTCGAGCCCGCCGCCCATCGAACGTCCCCTGGCGCGTAGTGCCCCTCGCTTGGCCGAGCTGCTCGCGACGCTTGAGTCAGAGAAGGCAGCTCGACAGGTCGATGGCACCTGGTTTTGGCTTGGCAGTGCATACCCCGCCGGCCAGGTAAGCCTGCGGTCGGCTGGTCCGGCCCCGGTGGCCATCGTCGTGCAGTCGCCAGGCGACGAAGACAACGCTACGACGGGGGAAATCCTGGGAACGGTGGAACGGGATGCAGCGGCCGTCACCGTGCACGAGGGAGCAATCTACCTCCACGATGGGCTGGCCTACCGCGTCGAGCGCCTGGATTGGGACGGCGGCCGAGCCTATGTCGTGCCCGACGAGGGTCTCGTCTACAGCGTCGCCAGCAGCAACACCGCCTTGCGGCCGGTAGAGGTTGTGGCCGAGCGCGAGGCGGAGGCGGTTCGCGTGTACCACGGCGCGCTCGAAGTCCGAAGTAAGGCAGTCGGGTACCGCTTGGTGCGGCTCCGGACGGGCGAGACGGTCGGCTGGGGATCGATCGATCTGCCCGAGCGGGTTTCCATCGTTGGCGCGTACTGGTTCACCCTCGAGGAACCGGCCATCGCCCAACTGGCGGCGATCGGCCGCTGGCGCTCCTATTCCGGCGACCGAGGCCCAAATTGGGAAGCGCAGCGGGAACTGGCACGTGCCCGTGACGGCTACGCATGCGCCGTCTGCCACATTCCGGAGCCGCCGGGAAGGAGCCACGATGTCCACCACGTCCGGCCCTTCCACACCTTCGGCTGGCGACCGGGCGAGAACGAGGCCTATCGGCTGGCCAACGCACTCGAGAACCTGATCACCCTCTGTCCGGCCTGCCATCGCGCCGCCGAGCGCACTCTCGGCCTACAAGGCGGCCTGAGCGGCATCGGTCACACCCTCTGGCACCTGGCCGCGTTGTTCCTGATGTGCGACCGCCGGGATCTGGCGGTGCAGTCGGAGAGCCACGCCGCATGGACCGGCAAGCCGACGGTCGCCGTGTTTGAGCGAGTGGCAGCCGGGGTCGGCTTCGGCGAGCAGCTATACCACCTTCACGACCGACTCCTCTGCGCTGCGCGCGAGCTCATCGCCGACTGCCCCTGCGCCAACGGCTGCCCATCGTGCGTTGGCCCGAGCGGCGAGCTGGCGAGCGACAACAAGCGGCACGCCCTGGACGTGCTCGCCGTGCTCATGGCCAGTCATGGGCGGTAGGCCTTGGCGACGCCGTGCTCACGGCCAGCCATGGGCGATAGGCCTCGGTGACGCCGTGCTCATGGCCAGCCATGGGGGGTAAGCCGCGGTAACGCCGTGGTGATGGCCAGCCATGGGCGGTGAGCCACGGCAACGCTGTGCTATGATTGGCCGGGCGAAGGCAAGGTGCGTTGCCGCGCCGACAGTGGCCGGCCGCGTTTGCGGTGCAGTCCCCATGGGTGCCGCTGCTGGGCACGCGAGCGCCGAACTCGCGCACCCAAGCGCCCCCGGTCACACCACGGCCGAGGGGACCGCACCCAGCGCGAAAGCCCCTGGAGTGTGACGATGACGACGAACGACGCGTCCGCAGACCGGGCGCTTGCCGGCGGGCCGCTAGCGGGCCGACTCCGGCTGCGTGCGGGACGATACTTGACCTTTGACGATGTGCTTCTCGTGCCGCGCTATTCCACCATCCGCTCGCGCCAGGACACGGACACGGCCACCCGCTTCAGCCGGCGCATCCGGCTCCACATCCCGATTGTCAGCTCGAACATGGACACCGTGACGGAAAGCGAAATGGCGATCGCCATGGCCCGGGCTGGCGGAATCGGAGTGATCCATCGCTTCATGCCCACGGCGCGACAGGTCGAGGAAGTGCGACGCGTCAAGCGCGCCGAGGCGCTAGTGGTCGAGTCGCCGCTCACCGTGGCGCCCGGCGCCGCCGTGCGCGAAGCTCGAGCGACCATGGAGTCCCACGGCGTAGGAGGCTTGGTCGTGGTCGACGAGGCTGGGATGGTCCAGGGTATCGTGACCCGTCGCGACGTGATGTTCAGTGCCGACGACGTGCCGGTGACTGCCGTGATGACGCCTCGGGATCGGCTGGTCACCGCGCCCAAAGGCACCACCCTCGAGCAGGCTCGCGAGATCCTCGCCAAGGCCCGCGTCGAGAAGCTGCCCCTCCTTGACGACCACGGCCGGCTGGCCGGCCTGATCACCGTCAAGGACATCGAGAAGCGAATGCAGCACCCCGAGGCCACCAAAGACGGCAAAGGTCGACTGCGCGTCGCAGCAGCCGTCGGCGTACGACCTGGCAACCTCGAGCGCGCCGGTGCGCTCCTGGAGGCGGGCGCTGACGCACTGGTGGTGGACATTGCCCACGGCGATTCGGCCAACGCCATCGAGACCGCTCGCCGGCTGCGGGACGAATTCGGCAGCGACTGGGACCTGATCATCGGCAACGTGGCGACCGCCGAGGGCACCGCGCGGCTGATCGACACCGGTGCCGACGCCGTCAAAGTCGGGGTGGGCCCGGGTTCCATCTGCATCACTCGACTGGTCACCGGCTTCGGCGTCCCGCAGTTGTCGGCCATCGCCGAGTGCGCTGGGGTGGCCAGCCGCCACGGCGTCCCCCTCATCGCCGACGGCGGCATCCGTCGCTCGGGCGATGTGGTGAAAGCGCTGGCAGCCGGTGCCGACACCGTCATGCTGGGCAGCCTGCTCGCGGGCACGAAGGAAAGCCCTGGCATCGTGGTGTCCCGCGGCGGGCGGCGCTACAAGCTGACGCGAGGCATGGCCAGCCTGGGAGCCACCGCCAACCGTGACCTGATCGAAAACCCCACCAGTCAGCTACTGCAGTACGAGGATATGGTGCCGGAGGGGGTCGAGGCCACGGTTCCGTACCGCGGGCCCGTGGATAGCATCCTCACCCAGCTCGTGGGTGGCGTCCGATCGGGCATGAGCTACGCGGGCGCCCGGACCATCGCCGAGCTCCGGGAAGCCGCCGAGTTCCTTATGATCACCCGTGCCGGTCTGGAGGAGAGCGGCCCCCACGACGTCAATGAGCTGTAACTGGCCGAGCGCGGAAGCGGCGGCCGTCGATTGGCCACAGGCGGAGCAGGTCGCTCCACCAACCAGACCAACGGCTTGCGCTTGCTCCGCTCAGGTAGGCGGTCACCCACTCGAAGTAGGGCCAACCGGTGCCGTTCTGGCCGTCCTCGATGTAGATGTACCAGCAGTATCGGCGGTCGAACTGGAACCCGGGTGGCGGCCCAGTAGTGTACGAGTTGCCGTGCCCCAGCGACTCGGTCCGGTAGGAGCGGTTCAGCTTGTCCCCCACGTCGCCGCACCGCTGGTGTAGCGACCAGCGGTAAGCGTCCGTCTGGTGGGCTCGCGGACGCCACACATAGGTGATCGGCGGCGTTTGGTGGCAGTCGTTGCACGGCGATTGGTACTCAAGGTCAGCCAACTCAAAGACGCCGACATCCACATCCGCACCATCCCCAAACTGGGGGATCATGCGGCTCCACCAGCGACCCAAGAGAGTCCAGTCGCCGGCGCTCTCTTCGCTGTCCTCGTTCACCCACCATACCTGGTATACTTCTCCGCTTTCGAGGGCGGGCGGATTCAGGAACTCGAAGTACCCCTGGCTGTCTGTGGTCGCATTGGCCACCCGCTCCCAGACGCCGGCCGCGCCGCGGCGAAGCTGGATCTGGGGATAGGGCGGCACGCCATAGCCCTCGAATAGGGGCTTGCCGTCGACGGTGCAGCGACCGCGAATGCGTCCCTGCGCCGGACGCCGCGTGGGCGCGACGGTGGCCGTAGCCGTCTCCACGGGCACCTCGAGCGTCGGAGTAGGAGTAGCCGCCAGCGTCTCCGTGGGGGTCCCCGCCGGCTCCTCAGCTGTCGGCGAGGCGGGGGCGGTGGCCGTGGGCACGGCCCGCGTCACCTTGGCGGTGGGTACCTGCGGGATGCCTTCCCGAAACTCAGCATTGAGCAGCAGCGGCAGATACGCGTCCGCGTGGACCATGCTGGGCACGACCGCCGCCGCCAGCACAGCTAGCCCCAGCGGAGCCAACCATCGCCGCCGGCCAGCTAGGATCATCATCGCTCACTCCACCAGGTCTGAGCCGAGTAGACTGGCCGCCCCTGATACCAATCCGCGGGTTCCGTAAGTCCAAAGTCGAAGAACAGCGGGATGAACCACAGCATCCACGAGTAAAAGCTTTCGCCAAAGCTGTACTGAATACTCGAGTCAACCCGCACGTACCAGCAGTAGTGTACGTTCCACACCAGTCCCGGCGGCAAGCTCTCGACGACGTAGCTCTGTCGAGAACCGAGCGGCGGTGACATGAAGATCGTGTTGTCGCGCTGGGCCAGCTCGAGGCAGCAATCACCGACCGCCCAGCGGAACGATTCGTTGGCGAACCGCCGGCCGCTCCACGTGAACTCCCACGGAAAGCCTTGGTAGCCCGTACCCTTGGAGGGTCCCGTAAGGACTACATCCTTTAGCTCGAAGTCGCCGCCTGGAACATCCTGGCCGCCCGCGAACTCGGTGATCCGCGGCCCGAACCACCGCCCCAGAGCGGTGTAGTCGCCCGCCATCTCCGGTATCTTGTCCTCGTTCCACCAGACCACCTGGTAGAACTCGCCCGGCCCGAGCGGAGCCGGCGAGGAGAAGCGATAGCCGCCCTCGGGTTCCCAGGCGCCGGTGCGAGCAACGTTCCGGCAGATGCTGCCTCCGGCTTGGCAGTGCCGCAAGTACAGCGCCGGACCCAACCCGTCGCCTGTGCCAGGGAAAACGGGCTTGCCGTCCTGGACCAGCCGGCCATAGATGGAGCCTCCCAGAGCCGAGGTCGGCGTGGGCGAGGGCGTGGGCGTTGCAGTAGGCTCCTCTGTGATCGCGGCCGTTGGCTCCTCGGTGGGCGCCGCAGACGGGCCGGACGTCGGGATGTCACTGGGCGTCGGGTTGGGTGCCGTGGCACTCGGGTGTGGCCCAACCGCGGTCGCCACCGGCGGTAGGTCCTCGCATGCCAGCGCGTTCCAGAGGGAGGGCAGATAGGTGTGGTACGAACCTGCCTGAGCCGGCGCGGCATAGCCGGCGGCGCGCCAAGAGACGAGGCTCACCAGGACGCCGGCCAGGGTCAGCGGCAAGACCACCTTTCGTAGGGGCATGGCGAGACTCCTCAGTATGGCAGGACTCCTCAGCATGGCAAGAGCAGGTGCCCACTTACATTACCACAGTCCTCTCCCGTCCGCCAGGGCCAGGGTGGGGTCAGAGGCCATCGGGCCGCCGGCAGTGCCGCGCACGACGGTCCGTCAGGGCCAGCGCTGAGTCACGCCCCGGAACCCCGATGCGCTGTGAGGTAGACGGTCACAGTCGTCCAGCCGACAGGGTCACGATCCAGCCGCTCCGCCAACAACGCCTGCAACTCCTCGCGCTCGGCCGCCGAGAGCAAGCGAGCCAACTCCCGTGCCAACGGTCCATCCCCCTCCAGCCAGCGAGCCATGACGTGCCTCCCCAGCCGCACGTCCGTGGTCTCCGTCTCGCGGTGGGTCTCGATGCCGAGGAAACCAGCGCTTGCGACGGCCGAAGCGAGATCATCCACGTCCCAGGCAAAGCGCGGGTCCTCGGCCACTGCCCGTTCTTCCGCCAGTGCCAGGCGTTCTCGCAGCCCCTCGGGCACCCCGGAAACCAACAGCGTACTCGGTCGGGTGCCGTGTTTGGCGACGGACTCGGCAAGACTCAATCGACCGTCAGGCGCCATCCACTCATAGACCGCTCGCAACGCGGAGCCCCACTCGGTACTCGGCAGGCCGCCGAGGGCGTTGCGGCCGATCACAGCGTCAAAGCGCACTTCGGCATGGCCGTGGCGGGCCATGGCTTGCGCCAACTCCGCGATCCCGGCCACGAGGATCTGGGGGCCTTCCGTGGACGGCAGCAGCCCAGCCTGCGCCGCCAGCGTCTCGGCGCTCCGTGCGTCGGCCACCAGCGCCCACACCCCACCCTCCGGTACCCGTCGCAGCGCCTCCCAGGTCAAGAGGCCACTGCCGGCCCGCAAGTCCAGAACGCGGGCCCGCCGCTGGAGTCGAGCACCGTCCAGGACACGATCCCGGCTGGCCGCCAACCGCTGGGCGACCTCGCCGCCTGCCCGAGCCAACCATCGCTCGCGCAGCGCCGTCACCGCGCGGCCAGCGTAGGTGAGGATCTCATCGGGCACATCACCCTGGCCGTCGAGCATCGCCGCAAGCTGGGCTTCCCGGCGGCGGGCGATGCGCTCGCCGAGGCGGCCCTCCCGGCCGCTCGCCGACGGCCGATAGAACACCCTCCCCTGGAGGCCGGGCGGCAAGTACTGCTGGGCTACCCAGTGCTCGCGGTAGGCATGGGGGTAAACATAGCCGGCCCCATGGCCGAAACCCTCTCGGTCACGACTGGCGTCCTTCAGGTGTACGGGCACCTCTTCGGATCGCTCGCTTTCAACGGCCGAGAGGGCATCAAAGTACCCCATCACGGAGTTCGACTTGTCAGCCGTCGCCAGGTAGAGAGCCGCCAGCGCCAAGTGGAACTGACCCTCGGGTAGGCCAACGTAGTCATAGGCCGCAGCGCAGGCGGCAACCACGCGGATCGCCTCTGGGTCGGCTAGGCCCACGTCCTCGGCCGCCAGAATCAACATGCGCCGGAAGAGAAAGCGTGGGTCTTCCCCGGCATACACCATCCGCGCCAGCCAGTAGAGCGCGGCGTCCGGATCGCTACCGCGCAGGCTCTTGATGAAGGCGCTCGCCGTGTCGTAGTGCACATCGCCTTCTTTGTCATACAGCACCGCCCGGCGCTGGATCGACTCCTCGGCGACAGCCAAATCGACATGGATGACGCCGTCGGGACCGGGTGGGGTCGTCTCGACAGCCAGCTCGAGGGCGTTCAGGACGCCTCGCGCATCGCCGTCGGCGACGTCCACCAGATGCTCGAGAGCGTCGTTGTCCAGCCGCACCCGTAGGCGCCCGTACCCGCGATCGGGATCCGTCAGCGCCATCCTAGCGACCGCGCGCAGGTCCTCCTTTTCCAAGCGACGCAACTGGAAGATGCGGGACCGGGACACGAGAGCCTTGTTGACTTCAAAGTAGGGATTCTCGGTTGTGGCGCCGATGAGAATCACCGTTCCATTCTCGACCCACGGCAGGAGCGCATCCTGCTGTGCTCGATTGAAGCGATGCACTTCGTCGACAAACAGGATGGTGCGCTGCCCCTCGGTGCGCCGCCGCTCACTCGCCTCTTGGACGGCGCGGCGGATATCGGCGACGCCAGCCAGAACGGCGTTCAGGGTGACGAAGTGGGCCTGGGTGGTATTGGCGATGATGCGAGCCAGCGTTGTCTTGCCGCTGCCCGGCGGACCATAGAAGATGAGGCTCGATAGCTGATCGGCCTCGATCGCCCGCCGCAACAGCCGCCCCGGGCCGACGATGTGCTCCTGACCGACAAACTCGTCGAGGCTGCGCGGCCGCATGCGGTCGGCCAACGGCGCGGCAAGGTCTGCGCCGTCCGCCGCCGCGGATTCGAACAGCGCCTTCTGCCGCCCCGTCGGTGACTGGGTCTGCCGTTCTGGCTGGCGCTTGGACCGGCCTGTCCCACCTGGTTGTCGCATTCTCTATCCCCGCCCGGATTCTAGCCCTCCCCGACGTGAGCCGCGAGCCCTCCACGAGCAGGGCTGCGGGGCATCCGCCACCCTGGCCCTCCGGTGGTACAATGGATCCCTCGGCCCGCCTGACATGGGAGGGATGACGATGCGCTACTTGGACCGTATCCTCATCGGCCTCATCCTGATCCTAGCTGCGTTCCTGCTGCTCTGGTACGGCAGCCCGTACCGCACGGGCAACTATGAGCCCAGCCCGCTGTTCGGCTGGGGTTTCCTCATCCTCTTTGCGGTGGGTTTCATCGTTGGCGCCATGGGCTTGCTTGGCTCGGCCGACGACTATCCGGCCCTCCTGAGCGGCCTGGTGCTGTACTTCATCGTCGGCGCCGTCATCGCCGTCTTCCTCTTCGCCCAGGGCGATCGTCTCTCCTCCTGGACCCTAGAGGACGCCCGCTATCCCGCGTTCTGGGCCCACTGGTTCAAGGTCGCCGCCACCTGGCCGCTCCAGCTCGTCGAGCGCTCGACGTTTCTGGGCTATCCGTATCGGCTCTGACGATGCCGCCACCGGTGAAGCGTGCCTTTCTGATGGTTCCGCCACCGGGGACGCACGCCGCCACCGTTCGATGGCGTTCGGCGTGGGCGGCGCATGGAGGGGGCCATTCCGGCTCTGCGCCCTCGCGCTGCTGGCCATAGCGGCCGTCGCTGTGCTGGTGTCTGGTCGTGTCCCTGGGGTGCCGCCCGACTTCGCGTGCCATGGCGAGGCATCCTTCGCCGTTGCAAGCCTACCCCTGGCCGCTAGGTTCCCCGACGTCTGGTAGCAAGAATTGGCAGCCGTGATCGCCTCTCCGCGGCACATCGGACGCCGCGGGAAGGGCGCCGTATCGCTGGCCCGGGTGCCGCAGGTAGGCAGTGTCTTCGGACTCGCCTTCGACACCGAGGACGGCTACCTCTAGATCGGATCGTATCATCGAGCCCTGAGCTTCGTCGGACCGGGCGGCCACGGCCAGATCTACCGCCTTGACCTCCTGTCCGGAGGCGTGCCGCCGTGGCAGAACCTGGATAGCCGGGGGGCTGGCAGCCGTTGCGCCCCCACCTGGTGGGCAAGACTGGCCTGGGCGATCTCGATGTGGACGAGCTGCAGGCAAGCCTGTACGTGGTCCATCTCGACGACGCCGCATCTACCGCCTGCGCACCAACGACGTGGCGCTCCTCGGCTCTTCCCCCCACGGAGCGGCAGCAGAACCGTCGGCAGCCAATGCCCGCGCCTTTGCCCTGGGGGTCGCCGGCGACAGGCTGTACCATGCGATGGTCGACTCGCGTGAGATGCCGGACTTGCCCGGCACGCTGAGCGCCCACGTGTAGCGCTCGCGCTTCGACGACACCCAATTGGAGGAGGTGCTCGCCTTTTCCTTGGACTACGTGGGCGCGGCGCCCTGGCAACCTTCGCGGGACCAGCCGCACGTCGCGTTCGATCCCTGGGCCTCGACCAAGCGATTGGTCGCCGGGCAGCCGATGGTGGCCGAACTGCTCGTGCTGGCGACGGGCGATCTGGTCAAAGGCGTGCGGGACCGCAGTGCAGATATGCCCTTTGACACGTAACACGCATGCGACGCCGCCGGGCGACCTGCTGCTGGCCCGGCGACGCGCGGACGGCAGCTTCGGACCTCCCGACCCACATTGGTTCGACACCCCCACCCGGTACTACAGCAAGGCCAGCCAGGCTGGGCTGGCCAGCGATCCGGTGGGTGGCGAAGTGCGGACCACAGCTTTGGGCTTGACGGCATGGCCCTCGTCGCTCGTCAGCGACGTGCTATGGCTCGACCCGACGGACGGTCGGGCCGTCCACGCGGCCGCTTTCCTAGACTGTTCCAATCCGAATTGCCAAGGACGCTGGATGAATTCGATGGGCGACCTGGAGCCCCTGTGCGTACGTTCCTAGGCGCTGACGCCACCGGCTACCGTCACGTACCTGCCGATCGTAACGCTCCCGCCGGCTCCGACCGTCACCTACGTGCCAGCATAGACGCCGTCGCCGGGTGCGACCGTCACCAACGTGCCAGCGGAGACGCCGTCGCCCGCTCCGACCGTCACGAACCTGCACCCCACCCCAGCCGGCACCATCACCGCGGCCAGCGGAACGCCAGCCACGCTGGCGACCACTCCCGGCACTCCCCTGCCCACAAGCCAGCCCAGCGGAACCGCTGCGCCGTCTGTGCCGTGGCCGCCGCCTACGAGCGTCCTCGCTGGCTTCTGCTATCACCCCCTCACCTTTCAGTAGCGTCGCGCCGAGAGCCAGCTCCCAGGCGCCGGTCGCTTTTGGCGCCGTCTCCTTGACGTTGCCCTGACGTTGCCGTCACGACCCGCTGACGGCCATCTCCTACCCTGCACCCGCAACTGCACGCGCCACGGGTCGCCCCTGCGCCCTCCCAGGCTCACGGCACTCCAGGCGCCGCTCGCGGAGGCAACCATGACTGAGGGCAACTAGTCTCGCCACCGGCTCCCAAGCCTGCCATTCCCTTGCTTAGCCGTCGCGCCTGCGAAAGGACGCTCGCCGATGCCATGCCATGCCAACTGGCGCCAAAGCTTCTTGATCCGCCTCTGGGCCGAACCCGACGACCCCGCCCCCGCCGCCGTCCGCGGCTTCATCCAGGACGTCGCCACCGGCCACAAAACCTACTTCCATTCCCTCGACCTGCCCGTGGCGCTGCTGCGCGAGTCGGCCCTCCGCCTCGCCACCTCCAGCCCACGACGCGCCCTGCAATAGCCACCCATCTGAGGCCTCTCATGTCCCACAACACCTTCCACCGCCGCCACAAGCGCCACCAGCTCGCTTCCGAGCTGCCAGCTGTGCGCTTCCCGGCTCCCGCCTGCCCGCCGGAGCCCTGTTTCGCCATCCGTTCCCAGCTTCAGGAGGTTGTCGCCATGCGACCCAGCCGCGTCTTCGCTTTTACCCTGACCCTTGCCGTCCTCACCGTCGCCTTGGTCGCCTGCCCCACCCCGGCTCACGCCCAGGGCAAGATCCCCGATCCTGTCCCGGCCACCACCCAGGCCGCTCTCCCCATCCTCAACTTCCTCGCCAACGACGAGGTCTGCACCAGTTGGGTCGAGGTCCAAAACGTCGGCTCCACCTTCACCCGCGTCGCCCTCATGGTCTGGGGCGAACCCGGCTTCTGCGCCCCCCAGTGCGCCGGCCCCCTCAAGGTCGAGTGCACCGGCCTCCTCAAACCCGGCGCCACCTGGAACTTCCTCGGCGCTCAGGTCCCCAACGGCGCCAAGTCCGGCATCCTCTTCTCCCTCTCCGCCAGTAACCTCTCCGACTACGGCCTCGATGAGGCCTTCGGCTACGACGACATCATCGCCGACCTCCTCTGCGAAACCCTCTTCTTCGGCATCGTCGGCGATTGCGACGACTACCGACGCTTCAAACTCGCCTACGACCAGGGCGGTACCTTCGCCGGCCTGCCCATGGACCTGGCCATCGGCCAGCCCATCGCCGCCGAGGTCCTCCGCCGCTGCTCCAGCCCTGACCAGCCCGACGTCATCGCCTCCAAGTACGAGGCCATCCCCGGCACCCGCTTCGGCCGCTTCGATACCGTCTACGGCGGCTTCTCCTTCTACGCCCCCCTCGTCTATGCCAATGCCCTCGGCTTCGAGTCCGTCCTCTACATCCAAAACCTCGGCCTCGATTGCTCCACCGCCGAAATCTGGTTCCAACAACAGGATAACTGCCTCCGACCCCTCATCTGCGAGATCTTTACCCTCGCCCCAGGCGAAACCTTCCAGTTCGTCGCCTCCGATTGCGTCGGCCCCGGCTGGATGGGCTCCGCCTGGATCCGGACCTCCCAGCCCATCGCCATGACCGTCGACCACATCGCCCCTGGCCTCCTCATGACCTACTCCGCTACCCCCGGCCAGCTCCGCTACTCCTTCGACGGCCAGCCCACCTATACCCCAGGCTCCGTCGTCGCCTACGGCCCCCTCGTCTACTCCGAGTACCAGGGCTGGGATACCGGCGTCCAGGTCCAAAACCTCTCCGCGACCACCGCCGCTAAGGTCAAGGTCTACTTCCTCGACCGCTCCGGCGATATCGTCACCACCCTCGTCGACTGGATCTGCCCCCGCGGCTCCCAGACCTTCTACCTGCCCGCCATCACTACCCTCCCCGGCAACTGGGTCGGCAGCATCCGCGTCGAGTCCCAAGAGTGGTTCACCCCCGGTGGCCCCTTCGTCGGCCCCACTCCCATCACTGCCGTCGCCCACCTCATCAAGTACGCCGACGTCCAACACCTCGCCGCCCAGGAGGCCATCGCCTACAACCTCCTCGCCGAGTACGACGCCTTCGACTGGCAGCTCGGCTCTGGCCGCGGCGGCACCGAGTCCGGCGTCGGCCTCCTCGCCGTCCCCTCCCTCATCAAGGACCTCGACGCCACCGGCGTCACCACCGAACTCGCCATTGCCAACTTCGTCCCCAAGCCCGGCTTCACCGATTTCGCCATCTACCTCTACGACATGAATGGCTTGATCGACTACGTCTGCGAAAAACTCAACGAAAAACAAGTCGAGTACGTCGACCTCCAAACCTGGGGCTACATCAACCAGGGCTTCAAAGGCTCCGCCATCATCAGCGCCACCTTCTGGGAGCACGATGTCTTCAGCCCCTCCGGCCAGTTCGTCCGTAACCTCCTCGGCCTCGGCGCTGTCACCATCGAACGCTCCGCCACCCGCCTCGGTGAAAACATCCCCGGCGATCAGGCCGCTGGCTCCCTCGCCATCCCCATCACCAGCCCCTTCCACTTCCAGGGCCTCCATATGCCCTCCTGCCCCGGCCTCACCGGCGCACCCCGCACCCTGGAGTGCCCCGAAACCCTCGTCTTCCACTCCGGTGACCTCGGCCTCACCATCCCCGACGGCGGCGCGGCCGAACATTCCCTCCCCTCCGACCGCGTCCCCGCCGGCTGCATCGTCACCGATGTCAACCTCTTCCTCGCCATCCGCCACAGCCAGAACGACGACCTCGTGGCCGATCTGCGCTTCACCAATGCCATCGAGTCCCGCTTCGGCCACCTCTTCAGCACCATCTGCAACATCACCGCCAACATCGTCACCACCCTCGACGATGATGGCATGACCCCCATCGGTAGCTCCTGCCCGCCCCTGGGCAGCCGCTTCACCACCAATCCGCCCGGCGGCCTGGATGCCTTCGATGGCGCCATCGCCAATGGCACCTGGACCCTCCTGCTCGCCGACAACCAGCTCAACGGCGAAAGCGGCGAGCTCCTGAACTGGTCCCTCGAACTCCATACGAAGACCCCTTAGCCAACCCCACCCTGGGGCGCCCGCGAACCGCCCCGGGAGACAACCTCCCCGGGCCCGCCCCCCCCCCGC
>DAOUCP010000071.1:0-34986 GCA_034432155.1 Anaerolineae bacterium | reverse complement strand
CCTGCGCAATCAAGGCGTGGGCCTGGCGTTTGTCCGCGTCACCTTGCTGGGCTACCTCGCCGATCCTGGCGAGTCGTGCAACATTGCTCATCTGCTGAATGAGTACTTCAGTACCGAGTGCGGGCCGCTTGATCGAAAGTGCGACGACTGGCGGGACATCTCTGCACCGGCCGGCAAGTTCTGCGAGCAGTTCGACACAGGGCCGAACGAGAAGGAGTGGCGTGCCAAGCGCTACACCTTCCGCTTCCACGACCGGGGCGGCGAAGTCTTCCCGGTGCCGGCACGGGGGCCGGGCACGCCGGCGCCCACGGCAACGACCCCGAACTGCGCCGATTGCAACCTCGGCTTCTGCCTGGTGGAAACCGAGGACTACTACCTGCGCCTGGTGCCGGAGACCAGCCCCCTTGAGAACGGGGAGTTTCAGCTGACCCGCGGATTCTTCGGCTACACGTTCAACTTTGGCACCTGCGGGCGGGACCTGTGCCCATATTGGTACCTGGATCCGCCCGGCGGCTGGCCGTCGCCGACGGTCACCGCCGGCCCCACTGCTGCCGAGACCCCTGGCCCGCCACCAACGCCATCGCCCACCCTACATCCGGAGCACCCGCTCTGGCGCAGCCGCTGCCCGCGGCCACTGCCCTCCTGTCCGGCACCCGCCACCGGCACTACCACTCCCACTCCGCCCCCACTGTGCGCCACCGGCGAGCCGGTGGGCACCGAAGATCCGACCGGCGGCGAGCGGAACGCCTGCCCTGGCCAGTGGCCGCCGCCCCCTGCTACGGCGACGGCCATCCCGGGGCCCACCCAACATTGGGGGGATCCCGCGACACCACTTCCCGGCACCCCGCCGGCACCTACCGAGCCGCTCACGCCCTACCCGACCAGCGCCAGCCAGCACACCTGCACCCCGACTGTCACTCCGACTCCCCCGCCATCCCCCACTCCCATCCCGACGGTCACTGCCACCACCACTGCCAGCCCGACCCCCACTCCCAGCGAGACGCCCACCGACACGCCAACGCCCTACCCCAGTTGCGAAGCCCGCCGCGCCACCCGCGAGTGCGGCGATTCAGTGGCCTGTTCGAGCGCGCCCGGCTATTGCACCTGGTCTCCCGACCCCCTCGCAACCCCCGAACTGCCTTGCGACCCCGACGGCCCTTACCACCTCGTCGTCACCGCCGTCGAGTGCGACGAAGAGCCGCCCTCGATTGAGCTAACCGGGGTTGGCGTGGCCTACCGCGAACCCCCTGCGGGCAGTTGGACCGAGTACTTCCCAATGGAGAAGATCAGCGGCACGCCAAACCGCTGGGTTGCCACGCTCTGTCCGGACCCAAGCGAGCCCGAGCCCGAGCAGAAGCCCTCCGAGTTCGGGCTCCGCTGGCTGACGGTGCAGGGCTCCTCACCGGGCTTCCGAAGCCTGGACGTCAACTACTGCTGCGGAGGTTGTCCATGAACGGATCCCGTTCCCGTGCCAGCCCAGAAAGCGTAATCCGCCTGGCCCGGCCGGCGATCATCGGTGCCCTCTTGGCCGTGGCTTGCTGCCTGTGGGTCGTCTTGCTCAGCGCCTGCCAGTCTCCAAGCTACGGCTCCGCAGCCCCCGCCGTCGGCTGGCAGGCCAGCGACGTGGACCGCTGGGAACCGGCGCCGTGCCTCCCCCGGGGCGCATTCGGATCGTTCACCCTCCTCAGCGATGGCCGCGTCTTGTCCGTGTCTCGCATGCCCTTCTTCCAAGCCAAGGCCGTCAGCGCCGCCCTCTTCGATCCCCTTGGCTACCAGTGGACGGCCACCGGCCACCTCAACGCGCCACGGAACATGCACACCGCCACCCTGCTCGACGACGGTCGCGTCCTCATTGCCGGTGGCGTCGCCGAACAGCCCCCCTTCCAGACGCCAACCCCAGGCCCGCCAGCCCTCGACCAGGCGGTGGCCGAACTCTACGATCCGGCGAGTGGCCTCTTTGTCCCCACCGGTAGGCTCAACGACGGCCAACGCTTCGGCCACATCGCCGCCCGCCTGCCCGACGGCCGTGTCCTGGTGGCCGGCGGCTGCCGCGACTGGAACAGGGACGACCTAGACTTCTGCCAAAAGCGCTCCCCCTGCCACCGCACCACCGAGATCTACGACCCGGCCACAGGCGCCTGGGAGCTCGCCGCACCCCTCTCCGCCCCCCGCTACGGCCCCGCAGCTGCCACGTTGCCCGACGGCCGCGTCCTCATCATCGGCGGCTCTACCCACCTGTGCGGCAATCCCGAGCTCATCCGCGGCCAGGCAACGGCCGAGATCTTCGACCCCCGCACCGGCCGCTGGACCCTCACCGGGCCCCTCAACGAGCGGCGGCTAATGGGTGCCGCCGTCACCCTCCGCGACGGCCGCGTGCTCGTCGTCGGCATGCAGACCAGTGGCGTTCCCGGCAGTCTCCAGGTGCGCTCGAACGCCGAGGTCTACGATCCCGCCACCAATGCCTGGCGGCCAACCGCACCCCTCGCCGGTCCCGTCAACTACGATCCCGTCGCCGTCCTCCTCTTGCGTGGCCGAGTGCTCGTCGTCGGCGGCGACTGGCGCCCCACGAGTGAGACACCAGCCGGCGTGGTCCAACTCTATGATCCAACCACCGATTCCTGGACCCTCGGCCCCCAGTTCAGCCGACCACACCACCTCGGGGCCGCCGTAACCCTCCGCGACGGCCGCGTGCTGGCCGCCTCTTGCGAATGCTTCATCGAAGCCGGCCTGGACTTGACGCCCACCCCTTCCCCAACCCTCACCCCCTCCGATACCCCCTCTCCCACCACCACCGCTAGCCCTACCTCGACCTTCACCCGCACCCCTACCAAGACCCGTATCCCCACCAGAACCCGAACGCCCACTCCCAGCCCAACCGTCACCAAAACCTACACCCCGACGCCGTCGCCAACCGTCACCCCCACGCCCACCAGCACCCCCCTCCCCTGGGGCTTCTGGTCTGACACCGCCCCCCTCGTTAGCCCCGCCGCCGAGGGCCATACCGCTTCCCGCCTGGCCGACGGCCGGGTGCTGCTCGTCAGCGGCGCCTCTACCCAGTTCTACGACCCCGCCACCAACCGCTGGTCCCCAGGCCCACCTCTGCCCCAGGCCCGCAAGGGCCATCTCGCCGTCCCCCTCCCCGACGGCCGCCTCGCCCTCCTCGGGGGCGACTCCGGCTGGACGTGGGATGCCGAGCTCTTCGACCCCGCCACCAACCGCTGGTCTACCGTCCAGCTCCACTTCGCGGACGAAGAGCTGGCCCGCGAACCCCTCAGCATCGGCACCGATGCCCTCCTCTTGCCCGACGGCCGGCTGCTCCTGTCCGGCCTCATGCGCCGCTACGACGGTGTCGAGCACCTCGGCGAAGGCACCCCGCAGACCCGCCTCCTCGATACCCGCACCTGGCTCGTCACCGCCGGCCCCCCCATGACCGAGGATCGAGCCTACCACCTCTCTGCCCTTCTCCCCGATGGGTCCGTCCTGCTCATCGGCGGGGAGCACCCACACTGCGATTCATACGACAATCGGGATACATTAGAGACAACTTGGTTCTGTGTCCTGGACAACCCCCGCTTCTCCGTCGACCGCTACGATCCCCGCCTGGGCACCATCCAACCGGCCGCGCCCATCAAGATTGCGAAGCTCGCCGCCTACGGCGCCACCCGGGCCATGTTGCTCCCCGATGGCAGGGTGCTCGTCCCCTCGGGGGGACAGCCAGACCCCAACCGGTACGGACGCTACCTGTTGACTCCACCCCAAGTCTACGACCCGGCCAAAGACTCCTGGGCAGACCTCACCAGTCCCCATCTCTACCAGCCAACGCCCTTGTTCCTTACCCTGGCCAATGGACTTGCGCTCTTCGTGGGAAGCTGCAAGCACCCACCGCTCACTGATCCGGTCCAGCTGTACGACCCGGCCGCCGACCGTTGGTTCTGGGGCGCCAGCCCGGGCAGGCCCATCTGCACCGAGAGGTCTTTTGGGTGGAAGCACTTGAACCACTCGCTCACGGCCCTGGCCGATGGGCGGGCCCTCTTGGTCAGCGCCGACCGCCCCGCGGCCGCGGTCTACACCTTCACCCTGCCCCGGCCGGTCGTCGGCCGCCTCTACCTGCCCGCCGCCTGGCGCCAGCGCCCGGCCGCGCCCGCCGCACCTCGGCGCTGAGAGAGTGCCGATGGACGCCGGCGCCCCCCAAATCTCTCCCTATCAGCTGGCTGGCAGCGGCCACGATACCGTATGCGCTTCGTTGAAGTTGCCAGAAGACAAGTGCGCGCCACGCAAGCGCGAGGCCCAATCGTCGAGACACACCACGTAGTTGCCGATGACAATGTCCCGCACGAAACGAGGCAAAGGTCGCACCAAAGCAGGCCACACTAGAGCAAGAAGCCAAGCTCGAGGTGGCCGCTTGGAAGTGGAAACTGAGCAACTGTGCCACACGCGCTTCAGCGGCTATCTGGACTACGCAAAAAGGCGCCTGCGCCAGAAGAACGTGCCATCGCCCGGATCCGCGGAAGCGACTGGCACAGCTTGGAGCAGAAAGCCGAGGCAGTAGCACAAATGCTCACCGGGCCGGTTTCAACATGGGCCAAGAGTGCCTCATGGCCGCAGCGCCTGCCATGGTGAGGGCCGCCCACTGGGAGGCCGAGCGGTTGCGCCTGGAGAGTGGGTATCTGGCTGCCCACATCATACAGCACCTTCCTATGCGGACGGCAACGGGGTGTGGGACGCCATGCACACCATCCAGATCATGGCCAACGGATTGGCAGCAACCTGCGCGGGCAAGCCGCAGCGCATCACGATGCCCTTGGCTCGGTCCGCAAGCACGGCAGATGTTAGGCGATCAAGAGCATGCCACGTGCTGATAAGCAACCAGGAACGACGATGCGCGGCGAAGACGGGCAAAGGAGGGCCGATTCGGCAATGACCGGTGACCGGGCGCAATCGATGCCGCATGCGTGCTGGCCGGCAACCGCGAAGTCTCGCCCATCACGCGATGATGCGTAATGGGTTCTCGAAGCACTTGTCACCGCGGATGCTCGCCAACGACGAGGCGGCACGGGGACACCGCGGCTGCGCCCCACCCAATGTCGCGCAAAGTCGAGCGTCGGACGGCAAACGTAGGTCGCTGTCCTGATGCGGCTACTCACACGGACAGGGTCGCGGGACCAATATGTTGGTCAGGGGACCGCACCTGGAGCGATTGTTGGTCCGGCGACTACCGCTAGGGCGTTGGCCAGCTGGACAGCGTTCTCGGGCCACGGAGACCCATCGGCAGTGCGTGCAGACAGCCGCTCCCCACTGTCTGTGTCGTACAGCCCCACGGACGCACGGAGTGAACCAGGCGGAGAGCCCTCCGGCAGAACGAAGGAGTGGCGATCCTCGACCGTCCGACCTGCCCGCCAGGATACGGTCGATGCGAACCAGTTGTCGCGTGGCCAGCCGTCGGCCTGAGCCACTCGATGGCCGTCGGGCGTGGTGAGATGCACGAACGCCGAGAGCGGTTTCGCAGTGCTCCGAAGCGGTGCCCAAAACAGGGTCAGAAATGCCCGCTCGCCGGGGCGGACTACGTTCGGCGACCACGTATAGCCCACGAGCATCGCCACGTCGCCGAGCGCAGACCCCTCGCTGTGCGCCATAGGTACGCTAGCTGGCGCGAACAGCGCCGCAGACCATCGTACGTCGTCAAACTTGTTGTACGAGGCACGCGCGGCAGGCGCGAGTCCGAAGAGCTCCGCTTGTCGTGGATAGCACTGCCATGCCAACTGCTCATATGTTTCCCGAAGCAGGACCATCGCGGGCCACGTGCCGGCTTCAAGCGAACGCGCGATGGCCGCGTAATCCCAGACCTGGAATGGCACTTGTCGCATCGTGAGGAGATAGCGAGTCACACCGCCAAGCCTCCCGCCGCCTTCGACTTTGCGCAGATCAAGGTGCGAGTCCAGGATTACGGGATGAGGCAGGTCCGGGCCAGCTGCGGCCTCCGCCAACGCTAGGATGCTGCGGTTTGTCCGCCGCGTCGCCTCAGCATGTCGGTAGGTCAGCGCCAGCCAAGCGAGTGGAACTGAGAGAACGAGAATGACGCTGCCAAACAGGACCGGGCGCTTGGGGCTCCGACGTGCTGCGCCGTTCGGCGGCCCCCAGCATGCGACGACCCTCTCGGACACAAGCACGAAGACCGGCGGCAATGCGGAGCACAGGTAGCGAGTGCCCGAGGGGTAGGCGAATCGCGCGTTGAAGATGGGCGACAAGAGCACCGCCGAGAGCAACGCTAGGGCAAGCAGGCTGCGTCGGTGACGTCGCGATGTCCAGACGAGCACCCCCAGAATGGCCATGACGCTGACGGCCAGGATAGGCGCGACGCTCTCACGTACCGTCAGGTCCGGCACTCCGGCGGCTGCGGCGGTCAGTGTGCTGAGAAGCAACGTGAGGCGCGCGAGGTACTCGAGCGGCGTTGTGGCCGGTCGTCCGTAATAGCCAGGGTTCGCCCGAATGCTGCGCAGCGTACCGAAATCGGTGGTCAGGTTGTAGCGGATCATGTTCGCGTAGCCGAGCGCCACGCCAACGAGCGCCAGCCACGGCCAGAGCGTCCGCAACGAGCGCCTACCAGCCGCGGTACACACGATTGCCACCACGGTGCCGGCCAGCCAGGGCACGGCGGCTGGATGGGTCTGCAGAGCGAGGCCCCACGCGATGCCCGAGATCGGCCACAACCAAGCGTTTTGTTTGGACCAAGCGCCCGTGGTCACCAGCAGCGCCGAAGTCACGAAGAACGGCGTCAAGCTGCTGGAGTAGGCAATGTGACTGCTCATCAGAACGAGCGCGCTGGAAACCGCGACCAGAAACCCCGCAAGGAAGGCGGCCGGGCGCGACGTGACGAGGCGGCCAATGGCGTACGTCGCAGGGGCAAGGCAGGCCCCGAAGATGGCCACGAAAAGCCTCGGAAGTTCAATGCTCGGGCCCAGCAGGCGGAGAAGCGCGGCCAGGAGGTACGGAAACACGATCCCGATGTGGCTGCTGTTATGAGTCAATGGCCGGAAGCCCTCGTGGGCAATACGCCATGCCCAGAGGACTTCATCAAACTCGTCGGTGAAACGTGGTACAAGCTGCACGTAGGGCAGACGAACGAGGAAAGCCAGACCCAGAAGAGCGATACACAAAGGCACATCGCGTCGGTCCATCGGCATGTCGACTGCGCAAGGCGTGGCCACACGGGGCGCGGCTGGCTCGGCCAGAAACCCGGCAACGCAGCACAAGAATCGGTATGGTCCGTCTAGACCCAAGTGTACCACTGTGGCTCGACATGAGGCCAAGTCCCCTAACTGCTATAGAAGAACGGGGTGTGAGCTACCCTAGGGCGGTCAGCGGTACAGCACAGAAGGGGGGCTCACCCCGCGGACAGCATGCCGCCGAGCCAGACGATTCGGCAACCGATCGAGGCGCGTGTTGCCGGCGACTTGTCGTCTCTACCAGCCTAACCGGGCGAGATCCAGCCTCGAACGCCAACCGACTTTTCGAGAGGCACGCTCGGAATGCGGGGATCGTAGAGCCGGATTGTCCGCCCGTCGGTGAGGACGGCCCATCGCAGGCCGAGAACCGACGCGCACTTGACGACTGGCCAGCCTCCTTGCCGCCGAGTGGGTCCCTACTTTCTTGGCCTCGATGACGGCGATGCGCCGTGCCCCGTCGTTCAAGATGTCGTGCGCGAAGTCGCCCGAGTCCACCGGCGCGTCGAGCTTGAGGTCGTCGAAGCTGGCATACCCGAGGAAATCGAGCTGTTTGTTGATGCGAAGCGCAGGGCTCGCCGCCTCTGTGGTCGGCTGGCTACCAGCGTCGGCTAGGTAGGCCTTCAGGTGCTGCGATGCTGCATAGAGCCGCTCGACCAGGCTCTGGGCAGACTGCGTTTGCGATGCCGCGCCGCTAGGCGCGTGTAGGGGCGTGGTGCCCCGGCCCTTTTTGACTTGCTGTGACTCCCCATCTGGGGGGCCGCTCGCTGGATCAGATTGAAGTGTTCGCTCCTGATTGCGCCCACGCCTGCCATGAACATCCCCTTGGGGTTGTTTGCCGCTGGACTGGTCTTGGGCGACACGCTCTGCAAGACCAGCGGGCGTTCCCAGACCTCTACGTCGGAAAAGGCGATGCCGCCAGCGAACGGCCCAGGATATCTTTGCGCCTCGGACTGGCGCCACTCATGAGCCTCCGAAGAGAGGACGCCGTGGCCAACGAACAGCCACGCCGGCAGCGCTTCGGGGTCGCCGTGGTGCACGTCCGCCCGCTACAGGTAGCGCAGCGCCGGCGACGAACTCCCGCCATTCGCGGCTCACGAACTGCCTACCCCGCTCATGGACTCCGCTTCGTCCAAGGCCGGCGGCGGCGGCCCGTCGACAAACGGCGGCATCGCTCGGCACGGAGGCGGCGCGTGCGCTCCTTGACCCAAGTGCGGCCTTTGCCAGCTCCTCTTGGCGCTGGTGCGCTTGGCCAGCGAGCACCGGCCTTCTCGCGGCGCTCTGCGCCAGGCTCGGGCACCACCCGTGCTAGGGGGCAACGCAATAGGGGGCGATGGGCCATACTCGCTCCGTCCGGCAGGCGGTGGCCTCACCCCGCACGCCGGCTCGGGTGACGCATGCGGGGCCACGGTGCGCGGAATGGTGGGGCAGAGGGAGGCGATGGCGATGAAGGCTTCCGTCCGTCTGTGGCGAATCCTGGTTCTCTCGGCGGTCACGAGCGCCGACTTTGCGCCCGTGTGGTCGACGCCGGGGACCGGCGTTCGCCCAGCATGGTCGGGAGCGGCAGCCGCAAGCGCGGCCACGGCTAGTCGCCCCGCAGCTGCCGGAGGTTTCTCGGCCGTTGGCTGCGGGACGGCGGCGGAAACCGCGGCCACGCTGCATCCTGGCCTTAGGCAGCTATCGGCAGCTTCGCTTGACATCGCTCCGCCAACACTCGCTTGGAACGGCTTCTTCGGCGCCAGCTCGGAGGACCAGACCGGCAGCGTTGTCACCGACGGCCAGGGAAATGCATACGTGGCCGGTATGTTTTGCCATGATCCGCAGCTGGGAACACCGATCCGCCCATTCGCCGCCAGGTGCGACATGCTCGTCGCCAAGCTGGCGCCCAACGGCGAGCTGGTGTGGCACACATTCCTGGGCGGGCGCGACGCCGAGTGGGCGACCGGCCTTGCCCTCGCGTCCGACGGTGACCCATACGTTGCCGGGCTTAGCACCCAGGCGTGGCGGTCCAATCCGCTCCGGCCCAGCGCCAACGCCCAAGATGGGGGCGCGCACCTTGCCCGGCTCAGCCCTGAGGGGGCGCTACGGTGGACCCGCGCTGCCGGACAAGGAGTTCCGTCCGCACTGGCCACGGATCAGCAGGGTGATCTCTATCTGGCAGGGGAAGTTCGGAGAGCTGGGGAAGCCCCTTGCGGCCATTCAGCGGCGATTCCCATATCTTCGTTGCCCGGCTGAGCCCAAACGCAGAGCTGCGTTGGAATACGTTCCTGGGTACGCCTGCTTCGGACGCGGCGGGAGCTCTGGCGGTCACCGCGCAGCAGCAGATCATCCTGGTGGGTCGCTCGCAACAGTCGTGGGGCACGCCGCGGCGGTCGTTCTCCGGCGCCGCGCAGGCCGCCGCCGTCGTGGTTGCCCTGAACGAGGATGGTGAGCTTGCCTGGCACACCTTCTTGGGCGCGGGCGGGCAACACCTGGCCCAGGCCGTCGCGCTCGACAGCGCCGGCAACATCTACGTCGCCGGGGGCAGCACCCAGGCGTGGGGCACTCCCCGCCGCCGGTTTGGCGGTGCTGGCTACGGCTACGTGGCCTGCCTGGCGCCGGACGGTAGCCTTCGCTGGCACACCTTCCTCGGCGGATCGGCCTTCGATGCCGCGCATGGACTCGCCGTTGCCCCGGAAGGCGGCCTCTTCGTCGTTGGCACCAGCCGCTCCACCTGGGGCGAGCCGCTCCGGCCCCGCGCCGGCGAGACCGATGCCTTCGCGGTCCATCTCGACGGCCAGGGCAACGCGGTCTGGAGCACCTTCCTGGGCGGCGATGGCGAGGATACGGCGAACGCCGTCGCTCTGGACGCCGTCGCCGCCTGCCTTTCCGCGCCGCCTCACGGACGCAACTGCAGGAACCGCGGAGTCGCGAGTGGACTGCGGGCAGGGCGGTAGTCTGGGGCGCGGTCGGGAGCCTCGATCCAGCGCTTGGGAGGCGGTTGACGGAAGGCACTGCCAGGAGTGTCATGGGCCCCCGCGGTTTCCCGCCTGGGGCGTCGCGTCATCGTTGCCGCTGTTCTCCTTACGGCGCTGAGCGGCAGTCGGTCGGCACGCTGATCTAGCGGCCGTTGTCTCGCACGACGAACTCGTCCTCGTTGCCGAGGAGAACGGGCAGGGTGGCCTTGCCATTGTGCCGCGGGGGAACGTTGTGACCTCAAGCTTGTGGGGTGAAGGCTTCCCCCGGCCCAACAGCGGCAGCAACGGTGCACTGTGGTTTGACATCGCCATCGGGGAGCCCCGCGTATGCGGCGACAGGCTCGGACCTGCGGCTGGCCATCAGCGCTTCGCCCTACGGCAGTCCGGGCAGGCCGACGCCTGGCGCGTTGCGTTCCCGCAGCACCTCATGCCGGAAGCGGAACAGCTCTGCTGGTCGGCCGCCGGTGCGGTGGTAACGCTCACCGGTGCGCTCCACGAGACCGCCGTGCTCTACGAGGCGGCGGAAGTTGCTCTTGTGGAGGCGCACGCCGGCCAATGACTCGACGACGCGCTGCAGCTGTAAGAGGGTGAAGGTCGGCGGCAGGAGCTCGAAGACCAGCGGACGGTACTTGAGCTTGGCCCGCATGCGGCCGAGGGCGGTGGCTACGATACGCCGATGATCGAGCCCCAGACAGCGGCCGGTGCGAGGGGTAGTGTAGCTGGCGGGAAGTCGGGGCGGCGGCTCGGCCTCGCCGAGACCTCCGGCGACCAGGTGCGCAAAGTCACGCCAGCGTTCGGCCACCAGGCCGGCTTCGTACAACAGCTCGTACCGTTCTAGCACCCTTTCGCCGTCCCAGCCGGCGCGGCCCAGCCCGAAGGCGATCTCCAACCGTTCCCGGCGGCTGGACGCCAACACCTCGGTGGCTGCGCTCCTCGTCCAGTGTGTGAGGAGCGGCGCCAGACACTCGTCAATCACCGGCGGCTTGCCGCTGCGCCAGTCTTCCCAAGGGAAGCACTCGTACACGTCGCGCCATTCGGATCGCAGCGGCTCGCTGACCCGGCTCTGGCGAACCAGCGCCAGGTAGGCGACGGACACCGCCCGCGGCCCGCCGTGCAGGTCCGCCGGATCGCGGTGCAGATCGCCAAAGGTGTAAAGCTGCTCGACGTAGCCGAGATCGAGCCCCGTCTGCTCCTTGACCCAGCGGCGAAGCGCCGCCTCCAGGCGCTTGTCCCGGCGGGGATCGAGCGGGCCGTAAGGCAGTACCTCGGCCCCCTCGATCCCCACCCAGTCCGGGAGCACCTGCGGGGCGACAGGCAACGCGTCGTGCCACGGCACCGTAAGGAACCGCGGCACCTCGCGGGTCACGGCGATGATGACCGCGTTCAGGCCGACGGCAATGTCCGCCGCGCTGCCCGTCACCGGGACGACAGCTAGTGGCGGTGAGCGATCGGCAGGTAGATGGTTGGCGCCGGAGGTGTTTCGGTGGCCGTAGGCTCCGGCGTGGGTGTCTCGCTCGGTCGCTCGGTGGCCGTGGCCGTCGGCGTGACGGTGGGCAACGCGAGCGTTGCCGTCGCGGTCGGCCTTTCGAGCGTCTGGGTGATCAGGAGCGTCGGAGTCCGAGTGGCAGTGACCGTCGGCGTAGGCGTGAGCGTATCCCTGGGCGCTGGCGCACCGCAGGTGAGCCCCCACACGGTGGATTGCAGGCTCGGGTTGGGCCGCGGCGGCGTGGGTGAGGTCGCGGAGCGGTAGGCCATCTTCTGCCGACCGACCGTCAGGATGTGTGCCTGCCGACCCGCTTCATACACCATGGCGGCTCCCACGCGATCGCCCGGCGTGCCCGACGGCCGGAGGTTCAGCCACGACGGCGGACGGGTGGCCAGATCGAGAGCCTGCGTGATACCACTGTTCACCTGTTCGCTCGTCTGCAAGAAGTCGCGCTTGACACCTCCGTAGACGATCATCCGGTTCGCCATGGTGTCCAGGGACGCCACGTGGAAGTACAGTGCGGGAGCGGTACCCGAGGTGCTGAGGGTCGACCAGCTGGCCTTGGCCGGGTCAGCATCCGACAAGTCCAGGGCGCGGACAGTCCCACTCGCCGTCTTGATGTCGTTCGTGCCGCCAAACAAGAGCAGACGCTTGCCGGCCGGATCGAAAACCACCGTGTGGCCGAAGACGGAGAGGTCGCCGCCGGAGAGCAGCTGCCAGGACGGGTTGCCGCTCGTCGGGTCGAAGCTCAAGTAGGCAGTGCTGATGGCGCGGGCCTGACACGTCTTACTGTTGGGCGGCGCGACGTCGGAGAAGGAGCAATTCGCCACACCGCCGGTGACCCAGATGACGTCGTGCAGCGGATCGTAGGCCGCCGCGGCAAAGGCGCGCGGCGCGAAGGCCGTGGCGTTGCCAGGTGTAGTCCGCTCCCAGGAGCGGGTCTTCGGGAGGTAGCGCTGGACCTGGTTCGTGGCCTGGCCACGCAACGGATCGGGCAAGCCACCAAAGAAGTAGACCGCCGATGCGTCGCTGCCAGCTCCCTTCGCCCGGTAGGCGCCTGCCGCGCCGGCCATGTCGGGCGCTCCGGGCACGGTGAGGCGGCTGCCCGAGGCCGCCGAGCCAGCGCCCGTCAGGTCATAGACCTCGAAGTTGCTCTTGGCCTGGAACTCCTTGTCCATGCCGCCGTACACGTAGAACTGGCGGGCGTCGGTGTCGAGGGCATAGGCGACGTGGAAGGTCTCTTCTGACGCCCGGCCGATGTTCTGCCAGGCGCAGCCCGCGGTCTGGGCCTCCCGACCGACGGCTCGGGGTGGATTGGCGACCGTGATGCCGCCCAAGACAAGCAGCAGGCCGCCGAGAGTGCCGTACACGGTAAAGCGGTGGCGTAGAGACATGGCATGAGCCTCCTCGTGATACAAGCTGCCACCCCACATTGTGTGACGCCCAGCCTCGTCGGTCAAGGCGACCGGCGGCGGTCGGGCTCGGCACCGATTGGCGCCAGCCTAACCTGGCGGCGCCCCACGACGTTCTTCGACAATGACCGCGGTCGGCCTACGCCGGCTCCATGACGTCCTTCTAAGGAGGGCAAGCCCTGCCGCGCGCGAGCCGGCCGTGGCGAACGACCGCCGACCCGCAGTCCAGCAAGGAGGCGCGATGCGTTTCACTGTTCGCCAGGCTTCTGCCAGACTTCCGGCCCTGTCGGTTGCCGCCCTGTTGGCCGGAATGGCGGTGCTCTCTCCGGCCGTCCTGCTCGCCCTCGCCCTCGAGCCGAGTGCCGTCTCCCAGGCCACGGACGAGCTGTGCTTCCCGGATCTGCAAGCCGAGCTTCGCTCCAGCGCATCGGGGATGGTGGTCCTGGGCCAAGAGAGCCTCGGCACCAGCGCTGTCGACGTGCAGAACCTGGGGTCGGCAGAGGCCGAGGTCGTTCTCAGCCTCTCCCCCAAGTCGGGGGTGGAACCGGCCCGCTTGCGCTCCTCGTTGCCAGCCGGACAGGGCGGCCGTTTCAGCCTGGCCGACTACGGCTCGGTGACGGGCGGCTTCTACTCCGGTCAGCTGGGCAGCAGTCAGCCCCTGGCCGCCTGGGCAGGGGTACGCTGGCCCTCCGGCGCCGCGGTGGCCTACGAGGCGGTACCGGCCAGGACCGAGTTCCTCTTGCCCCTGGTGGCGCGCGCCGTGTACTCGCACACCACCATCCTTTACGCGCAGAACGCGGACCCGGGGCCGGCGGGGAATGCCATCAGCTTGCAGCTTTTCGATCGGTCGGATGGTGGGATGCTGTCCGAGACGACTTGTACTGCCGAGGCCGGGGAGACCTGTTACTGGGACACCGCCCACGCCGCCATGGTCTTTGGCCCAGAGGTCGTGGGGGTGAATGCGCCCACGAATGGCTGGCTTGGCCACCTGTGGTTCCGTGCGGCCAGGCCGATCGCCGTAATGGCTTACGGCGACGAGATGGAAGCGCAAGGTTCCAGTGCCTACGTGGGCCGGCCGCTGGCCGCTGCCGCTACGGTGCAGCTCCTGCCGCTCGTTCGCCGCAACTACAGAGGCGGCTCGTTGATCGCCATCGCCAATGCCAGCCAGAAGACTGCGCAGGTGCGGATTGAATACACGGCAGCGGAATTGGGGCCGCGAGCAGCGGGTGTTGTCTACGTGGATCGGTTCTCCATCGCCCCCCGCGGCGCCGTCTTCCTGGACCTAGCCGACCGCGGTCGGGGCTCGCAGGAAGCCCGTCAACCGCCTGCGGGTGACGACCCGGATACTGGCTTCCTGGGCTCGGCGGTGATCGAGTCCTCCCAGCCCATCCTCGCCGTAGTTCAGGATGAGCGACTGCTGGGCGGGCGGGTGGACCGCGTCAGCGCGTACAACGCCTTCGGCCCAGAGGATCTGGGCGGCGAGTGGCATGTCACCGCGCTGCGCAAGATGACGGACTACCAGTCGACCGCGCTGTGGGTGCAGAACCCTGCGGCTGATCCCTTGGCCGTGCGCGTCGACGTGTTCGACGAGCGCAACGTGGCTGTCGGCCTGCTTGCGACGGTTGTGCCGCCCGGAGGCCTGGAGCGACTGGCGGTGGCCGAGCTGGAGGCTCTGCCGGCCGGCATCGGCAGGGCGGTGGTGCGCGGCAGTGCACCCTTCGCCGCCCTGGTGAGCGACGAGCGCGACGACCGCGGCAAGCCAGCCACCATCATGACCGTCGCCTATCTGCGGGCGATCGGGGAGAGCCACGTCGGCGGCATCGCGCGATTCTTCGAGAAGGGCAGTGATGTTCAGGTGTACTTGGAGATCCGGGGTACCTGGCCGGGGGCGCGCTACACGGCGGCCATCATGAGCGGCGCTTGCGGCGGCAAACAAACTTCGGCCTATCCGCTCACCGATCCTGCGGCCGACGGCAAGTCCACCACGCTGGTGCGGCGGTTGTCGATCCAGGACCTGACTGCCCAACCCTACTCGGTGGTCATCCAGTCCGCTGGCAGGCCGGGTCGGCCGCCGCGCGACGTGGCGTGCGGCGACATCGAGACGCCGCCAGGGGCCGAGATCATCGACACCACGCTGGCGTGGCCGCTTCGGGCGGCGAAGGGTGGCGTGATCGCCGCTCCCACGGCTCCGCTGCCGACTGCCACCCGGACGCCCCAGGCCACCCTGCCGCCGCCCACGGCGACCCCGCGGCCCACCGCCGCGGGGCTGGAGTTCGCCACCTACTTGCCGCATGCCTATCGCTGAGACGATCTCCCCCGGGCCAAGGCGCCGGCGCGCCGTCGCCTGGTTTTCGCTGCGGACCAATTCTGTGGTAGTAATCATGTCTGGAGTGGATAGTGCCGATGGGTGGGGATCTCTTCTTGTGGCTGACGAACGCCGGTGTGCGTTCGGTCGGGCGTTGGCGTGGCGGGAAGGTGAGCCACTGAGCTAGGGTAGAACGATTCGACCGTGGGTGTGCCGGCGGGGGCGCCCGCGGTCTTTTCGTTTCCGCGCTTCGCATTCCTTCGACGCGCCGTGGGCCACCAACCCCGGCGCGTTTGGCATCTTGGGCCACTTTTGCGGCGCCGGTGCAGTCCGGGAGGACCAGCCGGCACGCTTGCGTCGTGGGCGCAACGCAGAGAGGAACAGGGATGGTTGCGGAACGAGAAGAACACAAGGCAGGCGAGGAAGAGACCCCACAGCGCAGCCTCCACGGGCAGAACGTGGTCGCTGGTGCGCAGGCCGATGCTGAGCTGCCGACGGCTCCGACCGCGCCGGCACATGGTGCAGGGCTGCCGACCGCTCCGACCGCGGTGGCGCATGGTGCGCGGACGTGGCCGCCGGCGACCGACTGGGCCATCCAGGTGGTGGGCGCGACCAAGGAATTTCCGAGCGGGCCGACTCTGGCGCGACGCTTACGCCACTCGCCGGCGGCCATTCGGCGGGTGGTGGCCATCGACGATGTGACGTTCACGGTTCTGCGGGGCGAGATCTTCGGCATTCTGGGTCCCAACGGCACCGGCAAGAGCACGCTCATTCGCCTACTCTCGACGTTGCTCATCCCCGATCGGGGCACCGTCCGGATCTTCGGGATGGACGTGGTGAGCCAGGAGGCCGAGGTCAAGCGAATGATCAACCGGGTTTCGGTCGAGGCTTCGTTCTTCAAGAAGCTCACGCCGATGGAGAACCTGCTGTACGCGGCCCGTCTCTACCGTGTCGACGCGCGCCAGGCGCGCGAGCGGATCGTGGCTATCCTGCTGCGTCTGGGCCTCGAGGAGCGGCAGATGCACGCCCCGATGGAGGAGATGTCGCGAGGCATGCAGCAGAAGGTGGCCATTGCGCGCGCCTTCCTCTCGGCGCCGATGCTGCTCTTGCTGGACGAGCCGACCACCGGTCTCGATCCGCATTCGAAGCGTGAGGTGCAGGCGTTCGTGCGAGAAATGCGTCGCGACCACGATGTGACGGTGGTGTTGACCACCCATGACATGCTGGAGGCGGACGAGCTGTGTGATCGGATCGCCATCATCGACCGCGGGCGAATTGTGGCTCTGGATACCCCGACAGGCCTGAAGGCGCGGGTTGGCGCGAACGGCGAGCCGCCGACCCTGGAAGCGGTCTTCCTGTCGCTCACCGGGCATCCGCTGGCGGCGGATGAGGCCGAAGCGGCGGACTGATGGCCCGCGGCGGTCTTGGCCCCTAGCGCGGTAACGGACGGACGATGGGGGAGCTGATGGGTCCGGCTTCGCCGGCGGCCACGCGGGCGCGGCCAGGGTCGTAGCCGGTTGGCAATGCCTGGAACCGGACCGGAAAGGTTGGGAGAACGATGTCGGTTGCGCTGGGAGAGCTGAGGGCGAGCTACGCCTTCGTGGAACGGAATATCAACCTTGTCAAGCGCTACTGGGGTTGGGAGCTGGTGTGGCTTGCCTACACCATTGCCAACTCGCTGGCAGTAGTGCTCATCGCTCGCGGCGTGAACGGTGCCGTGGGTGGGCACGCCGTCGACCCTGCGGCTACGAACCGGCTGGTGCTATTCCTGGCCGTCGGTGCCCTGGTCTGGCACTACTTAGCGGTCGTTTTCGAGACGGTGAGCGACATGATCAGCTGGGAGCGCTGGGAGGGGACCATCGAGTACACCTTCATGGCCCCGGTCAGTCGTTTCACCCACATGGTCGGCACGACGCTTTTCTCGGTGGTCTATGGCCTGGTGCACACGGCAGTCATTCTGGCCATCATCGTGGTCTGCTTCGACCTGGACGTGAGCCACGCTAACTACGCGTCGGCGACGATCATGCTCCTGGTTGGTAGCCTCAGCTTGATTGGCATCGGCATCATGGGCGCCGTGCTGCCGCTCTTGTACCCCGAGCGCGGCTCCCAGATGACGCACGTCATCCAGGCGACGTTGGTCCTGATCTCCGGCGTCTACATCTTGCCGAGCGACATGCCCGAGCCCTTGCGGACGCTGTCGCAGCTGAGCCCGGCGACCTACGTGTTGCAGGGCATCCGAGCGGCGCTCATCGACGGCGCGGGCGTTCGCCAGCTGGCACCCAGTCTTGTGGGTCTGTTGGCTACCGGCCTGGTCCTGATTCCCCTTGGCGTCGAGGTCTTCCGCGTCGGCGAGCGCTATGGCAAGCGGACCGGACGCCTGAAGCGATCCGGCTAGGAGCGATCGGCCGCGCCTTGCCGCTCGACGGCGGCCGTCGGTGCTATGATCCACCGAGACGTCAGGCGCCGAGGCCGCCGGTTGCAAAGCTTGGGCGATGGTGCGCGGCGCTTGCCTCAGCGAGGCCGGTCAGAGGCAGGTGCCCTTCGTGGGAGTTCGTCATGCCGGTTGCCGGCGCCACGGGCAATGACAACGGCTTGACACATGCCACCTATGGAGCAGAGGCGCAAGGATGGATCCGCGAGTGAGTCGCTTGGCACGAACCCTGGTAGAGTACTCGACCGCCGTGCGACCCGGAGACCGGGTCGCCATTGCTGCACCGGTCGCCGCCGTACCGCTGGTCGAAGCCGTGTACGGCGAGGTCTTGCACGCCGGGGGTCACCCCTACCTTCTCTTGACACCCGATGGCCTGGACTGGCGGCTGTACCGCGAGGCCAGCGATGACCAGCTGCGGCATGTCAACCGCTTCGAAGAGCTGGTGCGGAGCGAGTTCGAGTGCCTGATCGCGATCGGCGCCGCCTCGAACACCCGTTACCTATCGAGCATCGATCCGGCCAGGATCAGCATCCGCCAGCAGGCCTATCGTCCCCTGATGGAGACCTACATGCGGCGCAGCGCGAGCGGTGCGTTCCGTTGGGTATCGACCCTGTTCCCCACCCAGGCCTATGCCCAGGATGCGGAAATGAGCTTGCCCGAGTTCGAGGAGTACGCATACGGGGCCATGTTCTGCGATGGCGACGATCCCGTGGGCGCCTGGCAGGCCGTTCACGAGGAGCAGCAGCGGCTCGTGGACTGGCTGCGGGGCAAACGGGCAGTGCATGTCCAGGGTCCCAATGTCGATCTCCAGCTCTCGATCGAGGGACGCACGTTCATCAACTCCGACGGTCACCACAACATGCCCAGTGGCGAGGTCTTCACCGGGCCGGTCGAGGAATCGGTCCATGGCTGGGTGCGGTTCACCTACCCGGCCATCGCCCGCGGCCGAGAAGTCGCCGGCATTGAGCTATGGTTCGAAGACGGGCGCGTCGTGCGCGCCCGGGCAGACAAGAACGAGGATTTCCTGCTGCAGCAGCTCGACACGGATGCCGGCGCCCGCTACCTAGGCGAGTGGGCGGTCGGCACCAACCGTCGAATCGACCGTTTCATCGGGAACATTCTCTTCGACGAGAAGATCGGCGGCACGATGCACCTGGCCATCGGTGCTGGCTATCCGGAGACAGGTTCGCGTAACAAGAGCGCCATCCACTGGGACATGATCTGCGACCTGCGCGACGGCAGTCGGGTCGAAGTCGATGGCGAGCTGTTTTCCGAGTCGGGTGTCTTCCACGTCTAGGTCTGGGGCTGGCTACAGGCCGGGGGCCGTTGGCGTCTGCGTCCTGATGCTCGGCGCAATGCTTGGCGGATGCCGCGGTGCCAAGACGACTTCGGAGGAGAGGCTGCCCACCGTCGGCGGTGTCACGGCTCCGGAGCCGGCCGTGGAGCCTGGGCTCGGTCGAGAGGCGCGAGCGCCCACGGAAGGGCGAACCAGTTGGCAGACGCGGGTGCCGGCGGGAGGCACGCCTGAGCCGCGGCCGTGGCTTTTCCCTCGTCTTGAGATCGGCCCTGCAACTTTGCCAACGCCGCGGCGGAACGAGGAGGGCCGGGAAAAGTGCGCCGGAATTGCGCAGCGGCGCGGTCAGGAGGTGGTGGTCGACGGGCAGCCGGTGTTCTTCTTCGGTTTCAACGCTCCCTTCCTTCTGGATCCTGAGTTCCCGGAGTCCGAGGTGGATCGGCTGCTGGGGGAGCTCTCATCGCGCGGCGTGAACGCGTTGCGTGTCTGGTTCTTTGCCCACCATGACAGCGATCGCTTCGCCCGCCTGCTCGACGAGGGCGCGCGCCATGGCATCCGCTTCGTCGTCACCCTGGCGGACAACGTCTTCGTGGGTCGCGACTGGTTCTTCGGCCAGGACGACGAGGAACGCTATCGGCCGCATCTGCAGCGCACGGTGACGCGCTTCGCCGATCGGCGCGAGATTCTGTTCTGGGAGGTGATCAACGAGCCGAACTGCGGCGAGGGCCGCTACGACGCTGACTGCCTGGAGACGATCGGCGAGTGGCTGAACATGAGCACGAGCATGGTGAAAGCGATCGACGGTTGTCACATGGTTGCCACGGGCATGATCGGCGTCGGCAACTACGAGGCCGACCTCGGGCTTTACCGCAAGTTGCACGGGAAACCGGCGGTGGAGATCGTCTCGGTCCACCGCTGGGCCGCGGACGAGGGGGCGGAGGAACTCGACGTCGCCGAGGATCTGGAGCGCCCAGTCTTCTATGGCGAGGTCTACGAAAAGGCGTACGACGACGGCTGTGCTGCGCGCAAGGGGCGCGACTCGCCGCGCCGGCGCGCCGAGCGGATCGTCGAGGACATCGAAGATGCCATCGAGACGGGGGTGGACGGCTACCTGCTCTGGGATTTTGCCGCCGGCCGCATCCAGCTCACCGACGGCCGTCCTCGCGACTACTGCAGCTCCTTCGGCTATCCGCTGGACGACCCGCTCTGGCAGGCGCTGTCCGAGGCCGGGCTACCGCCCTCGGTCCCCTGGCGCTGAGGCGGGAGCCCCGGTGCCGAGAGCGGTACCACGAGATCTGGACCATCGCATTCGACACGGTTGACGCGGCTGCTCACCGGTACCGCGACCAGATCCTCGCTTGCGGTCAAGCGCAGCAGGGCAGTCAATCGGACGGTATCGGACATGCCCACGTCCAGCCACAGCGCGAAGGCTGCTGGCGGCAGCAGAACGGGCATGCGGTCATGGATGGCCTGAACGATGGCCTCGGCCTGCGTGGTGATGATGGCGCAGGTTGAGATCATCTCGCCATCCGGAGCCTGCCAGGTCTCCCAGAGGCCGGCCATAGCCAGTGGCCCGCCGTCGCGGCGCCGAATGTGGTAGGGCTGCTTGCGACCATTGGTCTTCCGCCATTCGTAGAAGCCATCGGCCGGGATGAGGCAACGGCGTTGGCGAAAGGCCGAGCGAAACGCCGGCTTCTGGGCGAGCGTCTCGGCGCGAGCATTGATGAGCCGCGAACCGATGGCCGGATCCTCGGCCCAGTGAGGGATGAGCCCCCAGCGCAGGAAGCTGAGCCGCCGCTCTTCCTTTCCCGCCTCCGCTCGCACCACCGCCACCGACTGGGTCGGCGCGATGTTGAATCGGGGCACCAGGACCGGCGTGTCTGCCAGGCCGAGAAAGTCGCGGATCGTCTCGGCCGGCAGAGCGAGAGTGAATCGGCCACACATCAGCGGATGGCTTCCCCTGGCAGAAGCGTCGGCGTCCGAACGGCTGGGTCGCACCCGGTGGCGCGGCCCAGGCGATCAGACCGCTGTGGAAACGCCCTGGTCAACGCGGCCATCGCAGACGCCGCCTAGCTCGGCTGGCGCCGCCGACGGCTACCAAGGACGCCGCCTACCGCGATTGGCGCCACCCAAGGCTACCACGGACACCGCCTACCGCGGTCGGCACGACCCACCGCTACCGCGGATGCCGCCTATGGCGGTCGGCACGACCCACGGCCACCACGGACGCCGCCTACCGCGGAATCTCGCAGAAGTACCAGCCGCTGCGGTCGTAACAGTAGCGATCAACGACGCTGTTGTTGTCGTCATACAGCCAGGCTTCGTCCTCGTTGTTGTCCCAGATAAAGGCGTCCTTGCATCGGAAGCCGTCGATGCCATTCACCACGCCATCCTGGGCCGCGGAGCCGGTGCGAATCTGGTACATCTCGTCGGGGCCAATCACCACCTGGGCCGGAAGGTAGCAGGTGTTCGTTCGCTTGGACTCGAAGACCCGCCATCCGGCCATCGGCTGGGCCATAGTACCCCGGTTGAGGAGTGTGACCCACTCCAGACGCTGGGCCCCCGCCCCGCTGGTATAGATGACTTCCTTGATCCGGACGTCGGCGTACGGGGTCGGCGTCCAGGTCGGCGTCAAGGTCGCCGTCGGCGGGATGGTTGGCGTCGACGTGCTCGTCGGCGTGTGGGTGTGCGTTGACGTAGGGGTCGTGGTGGGCGTGTCGGTGGCCGTAGGCGCGGTGGGAATGCGAGGCAACGTGCCGGCATCGATGTCGCGCAAGTTTACGGGCAGGAAGTTCGGCGCGGGTGGCCGTGTCGGCGGCGCAGGCGTATCGGTTGGCAAGACGAGCGGCGTCGCGGTCGCAGTCGGCGTCCTGGTGCTCGTGGGCGGCGGGGTTGGCGACGGCGATTCGATGGGGCAGGCGCGTGGATCGAACAGCACATCGACATGGATGTTGTCAAGGAAGGCACCGTAGTAACGCTCGAGCGGCGTGTCATCCCGGTAGCGGATCACGATGACGACCTTCGGCTTGTTCGCGATCGCCTCGTTGACGATGTTGAAGATGGCTCCGCGCACCCACTGGCCACCCGTGTCGGCAGTGATCGGGGCGTCCGGATCGCTGTACACCGGGATGCGGCCTTGCGCGTCCTGTGGCGCGTCGGCATCGCCGGCCCCCACGAGCAGAGCTCCCTCTGGCATGCGGGTCTTGTAATCCATGGTGATCCGCACGCCAACGTTGCGCGATGGCGTATTCAAGCCGAGGGTGAAGTATTGCAACTCCGATTGCACCCGGCAGGTGCCGTCGCTGCGGCAGCGCGTGCCAAGCTTGGGAGGATAGTCCTTCGCGGCACACGACAGCTGGCTACCCGATGAGCCACCGCCCACCGACCAGGCGCTGGCGCTGCCCAGCGAAGCCTCATCGGTGCACCGGCCCCACTCGATCTCGTCCAGGAGACCCGGCACCGAGGCGTAACGGTCGACCGAGCGCCAACGGGGGTTGTCCGGGTTGGCCGGGAAGTCGCGGCGCTCCCAGTTCTCAGAGAAGGCGCGCAGGATGTTGCCCGGCTGGCAGCCTTGCTCCGGTGCCATGGGAATCTGGAGCGGTTGGCCGAGGTCCGGCGGCAGCTCGATCCACGCCGCGGGCTCGCTCGACCACGCAGGGCCGGCCTGGGACTGCGCCAGGTGCAGACTCTGCCATAGCGCAATCGCCAAGGCCGTCACAAGGACAAGACCACCCAGTCGAGAAGCACGGTTGGTCATCGCAGGACTCCTCCAAACCAAGGACCTCGTGGGCGCCGCACGACGGCCGACCGTTCCGACTGGCGCTCGGCGACGCAGGGCGGATTGTAGCGCAGCGGGCAGAATGGCGCCAGCCATTCCTGGTTCGGCGGATCCAAGGTTCGTCGCACGATCTCTCCCTTGCGCCTGCGCCCACCTCCCGACTCGGCGCGCCCGGTGTTCGTTTGTCAGGGCCCTGTATCGCCTTGGCTCACCAGGAAGGCGCCGAAGGACATTTCACTGGCGCCATCATCGACGGGCAGCGCCCGGCCATTATGCGGATCGTACAGTTTCAGGAACAGCTCGTACCGTCCAGGCGGCGCCTCGGGGTAGACTTCGAGCGAGTGGTAGTCGCGGATCCGTTCGCCCGGCGCCCAGCCGGAGGTGGGCCGGCGGCTGTCGTCGGGTTCCTCATCGGTCTGTCCCCAGGTCTCGTCTTGGCCCCGTCGCAGTTGGAGGGATACCTTGTAATCGCGTGCCAGCCGCCGCTCGGATTGCCAGTGGAGGGTCAGGTGGAGCTTTCGCCCCGCTTTCACCGCCCGCCGATCAAGCTCGAATCCGAGCAGCCGGATGGAGTCGCCGAAACGAGTCGGCAGGGGATTGGGGATGCCGTCGACGCTGACAACCGTCGCCACAGTCAGGGCGCCCAACTCCAAGTGGTCGGCGCCAGCCGCCGTCTTCAGGCGCTCACCGGTTGCATGGTCGTACACGCCCAAGATCAGCTTGCCGCCGCCGGCCACCCCGATGGTCGGGGGAAGTCGCACACGATGTTCGTCGGGGTAGGCGAGTCGCGCCTCGCCCAGGGCCGGCCACCACTCGCTCGTGGGCGCGAGGCCGCTTTGGGGATAGCTGTCGCGCTGGGCGAGCACCAGACGGTTGGCGTCGACGAGGTGCAGAAAGATCGAGTAGTCTGCAGCCATGGGCTGTCGGGGTGCCCACAGGAGGCGCACCGTGACGGTCTCGCCGGGATGGACGACCAGTTCCCCCCGCGCGTTCCTCGGTCGTGGGCCCTCAACGTCGGTGGTGAGAAGTGCCAATCGTCCGCCGAAAACGGCTCGTGGCTGGCTCGGGAAGGAACCAGCAGCCGTGCTATGGCGCTGCCAGGCGCGCAAGCCGGCGGGAAGGCTGGCGCCCGGGTGCCCGCTGCTCGGCGGGGTGAGCGTGCTGGGGGCCGTGTGGGGGCTGCTGGGCGGGGTGGCCGGGCTGCGGGCCGCGTGGGGGCTGCTCGGCGGGGTGGGCGGGCCGGCGCCCAGATGCAGGCTGCGCCCCGTGGCGCCGGGACCGGCAGCTGCCATCTCCTCGACGAGCAGACGCGGCTGGTAGGCCGGGCGGACCACCAAGAGGAGAAGGCCAAGGGTCAGTGCTGCCATGCTGCCTGTCAAGGCCGTGGCCAGCCACGTGGCCCAGCGCTTGGGAAGCGCCGCGACCAGGCCGCTGCCCACAAGCAGGCTGAACGCCGGGCTGGCCGGAAAGAGCAGCCGTCCCTGGGGATAGCGGAGGCGCGCCCAGGCGAGGAGGGCTACCAGGAGCGACAGCACCACGGCGCTGGCCAGGGCCAGGCCGGCAAGCGCGGCGCTGTCGAGACGCGCCCCGGCCGTTCGCGGTGTGGGCGATGCCGGCCGACCGGAGCCTGCCGCCCGATGGGCATCGGTTGGCAGCCGCGTGACAATGGGCTGCAATCTCAGGCTTCGCCAGGAGCTCGCCATCAGCCACCCCACACCCGCAAGGCCGGCAGCACTGAGCGCGCTCGTGACCGCATAGCAGCCATCGGGAGCCGGCAGGTTGAACCAGCCGAAGACCGCCCAGTAGCTCTTCCATACGCCGACCATCTGCCGACCCAACTCGGAAGCGGTCGGGGGCACCGCACGCGGCTGCATTACACTCAGCATTACCGGCAGGCCACTCGGATCGCCGAAGACCAGCCAGTTGCGCACAAACCACCAGCCGGCGACCGCCGCTGCCGGGATCCCGAACCAGCCAAGACGTGTAGCTGCGCTTCTCATCTTGCTGGCCATGCTGAGGTTCGTGGTGCGCCATGTCGACCACACCACGGCCACGGCGATGGGGGGCAGTAGCCAGAGGCCGCTCAGCTTGGCCAGCGCGGCCAGGCCGAAGGTCAGACCGAGCAGCAGGCAGTGGCGCGGGCTTGGGCCGTGCCGAACGAGCACCATGAGCTGCCAGAGGCACAGAGCCGAGGCTGCGGTGACGGCGATGTCGTTGCCGATGGCGCCCGAGAGGAAGACAAACTGCGGATTCAGGGCCAGCAGCGCCGCCGATGCCAGTGCGGCAGCCGGCAGCTCAGGCAGGGCCACCTGCGCCGCCCGGTAGGTTGCCACGACGGCAATGGCTCCCAGGGCAATGCCCAGCAGGCCGATGAGGTGCGCGGCCAGCGCCGTGCCGCGCCAGGGGAAGGCCTCTCGGTGGGTGTGGACCATGCGGTTGATGTTTCCGGCCGAAGAGGCGGCACCAACGGCGGCGTGGGGGTTGAAGCGGATGACATCGGCTTCGTCTGCCGGCCCGACCATTCTTGCCAGAGGTGCGGCTAGCAAGTAGTACAGTGGCGGCTGGCTGCCTTGTTGTCGCCAAGGTGCCTGCAGACCCTGGTCGGCACGGTTGGGCAAGCCGCCGCCGCGAGCCAGGTGGACGACGAAGGCGTAGTGCCAGATGGCGTCCGGGCTCTCCCACAAAGGGACGGCAAGGTGGTAGCCGAGGGCCAGGCCGAGGTAGCAGGCCAAGAGGAAGACGATCGGAGGAGGGCGGCGCACGAACATCAGGTAGGAGTCAACGACGTATCTTCTGGTCTCGGCAGTCCGAGCCACCACAGCGAGGGCAGACCAAACACCGCCGAGACAGCCAGCGTCAGCAGGGTGACCGCCAGGCCGCTGGCAATGGCCGCCGTGGGTGGCCAGCCGGCCAGGGTGAACCCGACTGTCCAGCCCGTCTCCGCGATGCCCATGCCGCCAAGGGTGGGCAGCGGGATCGCCTTGGACAGCACGGCGAAGGTGGCGCCGACGATGAACAGGCGGTAGCCCACGTCGTAGCCAAGGGCCCGGACGAAGGCGTGCAGCCAGGCAAAGAGCACGAGCCACAGGATGAGCGACAAGCCGAGCAGCCGGAGATAGGTGCCCCCGGTTCGCAGTGCCACCAATGCCGTGACGGTACGCTCACCGAAGGACAGAAGTCGGAGCGATAGGGGCGAATCCCTCATGTTGAGCCGCGCCAACAGCCAACGCAGCGCTGCGACGCCGCGATTGCCCAGCCACGGCAGGCTGAGCGCCACCAGGCCCAAGAGAAGCAAGAGCCCCATGACGGTCCACAACACGGCTGCCGTTGGCGTGCCAGGGACCGGCCAGTCGGTGCGTCTTGGCAGTTGGGCCAAGGAGAGCCCGGCGAGGGGCACGAACAGCGCCGCCACTGCCAGGTAGTCAAACAGCCGTGCCAGACCGAGGGCCGCTGTGGAATCGGCCATCGACGAGTGATAGCGGGCTTTCATGAGTACCACGAAGCCGACCTCGCCGCCACGCATGGGCAGGACGTTGTTGAGCAGACTGGTGGCAAAGGCCAGAGGCAGATAGCCGCGGGCTGGTACCGTGAGCATCGGCAGCAACACGGCGAAGCGAAAGGCGCGCAGCCCGTTGACCGCGCCATAGAGGCCGGTTGCCGCCAGCAGCCAGGCCGGCGAGGCGGCGCCGAGCAGACGGCGCAGCTCGCCCGAGGGCAGTTGGTGGAACAGCAGGGCCAGGAGCAGGGCGCTCACGGCCGCTGGCAGCACTCGCGTCCTCGTGAATCTCATTCCGGACAGCCCCTCGGCGAACCGGCGTTGCAGGCCGCGCGCCATGGTTATGCCGAGCGCAGGCGACCGCGTCTCCCCGATGCCCCGCGGCGCCGCCATGCGCGGCCCGTGCCGACGCAGTGCGCGCCGGCGCGCCAAGTATATGCCGCCGTCCCGTGCGAGGCCTCGCTAGCGCATGTGCGACCGCGAGAGGCGCAGTGGGAGTTCCCCCTCGGCGGGGCATCAAAGTGAGAGAGCAGCTGGTAGGCCTCGCTGGCGCATGTGCGACCGCGGGAAGTCGCATGGGAGATGTCGCTCGCGCGAGCGCCACCGCTAGACCCCAGGTAGCGTATCATGTGTCCATGCCCGTGCGCGTGCCCCCGCCGTGGACAGGCTGGTCGCGCCGGCTGGCGCATGTCACGATCGGCCCTGCCCAGGCGTACTACTGGACGACAGAGGGGTGCCGGGCCCTGGGGGACGAGCGGTCCGATGACGACTGACCAGGCATCCCTCGCCGAGCGGATCTTTCTGGAGCTTGTGGCCGACTACCAGACGGCCATTCTGAACTACCTATACCGGCTGGTCGGGGACATGGAGTTAGCCGAGGACTTGACGCAGGACACGTTCGTGAAGGCCTACGGAGCGCTTGGACGACTGAACCTCCGTCCCGAGGCGGCGCCCCAGCGCCGGGCCTGGCTGTACAGGATCGCCCACAACACGGCGACCGACCACCTCCGGCGGCGCTCGCGTCTGCGCTGGCTCCGTCTGGACGAGGCACGCCGTCAGGGGGAAGAAGATCCGATAGAGGACATCGTGCGCCGTGAGCCGGCGCTGCAGGCGCTCAACGCCCTGCCCAGCGAACAGCGCGATATTCTGATCTTGTTTGGCTATGTCGGATTGGCGGCCGCCGAAGTGGCGGCCGTCATGGGGATCACTCCCGAGACGGCTCGCAAGCGGCGGCAGCGGGCACGCGACGCCTTTGCCGCGCAGCTGGCGAGGCTGGGCGGCTTGCCGCCACGGGCGGGCGGAGGCTCGGTTGGCGACACCGTGTGACACCGTCCTGGCCTGGATCGACGAGCTCGCCCACCTCGATCCCGAGCGGCGCGCCGCCATCGAAGCCCATGCCGCTTCCTGTGCCGCGTGCCGTCGCGCCTATGAGGCAGAACAGGCTCTCCAGCAGGCGTGGTCGGCGATCCCCACGCGTCAGCCCAGCCGGGAACTGGCAGCGGCCCTGTCGCGGGTGCCGGCTGCGAGCTCGCCATCCCCTCTGCTTTGGCCGTTGGCGCTGCCGGCTGCTGCCATCGTCTGTCTTGTGGCAACGCTGACGCTGTGGCAGTTCGCCCCGTGGCTGACCGGGCTCGGCGGCCCACGGCAGCAACTCCGGCCGGAGGCGCGACCGCGCGGGGCCACCGGCACCTTCGGCGGTGCGGCGTCAGGCGGCGAGAAGGGCCGGCCGAGCGCTGCCGTGGACCGAACGGAGGGAACCGCCGCAGTTGTGGCCGCGGGTACGGCGGCCGCCACTCGCCTTGCCTTTGCCCCGTCGCCAGCCTACCCGGCGGCGAGGGCGGTTCCAACCTCGCCGGCGGTGGTCCGGAGTGGGGAGCCTGGCGTCGGGGATGCGCGAGCTGCGGAGGCTGCCCCAGGTGCGGCAGCGGCACCACCCAGCCTTCGCCCACCTGAGGCCGCGGCGCCCCAGCCTACCGAGGTTGGGCCATTGCCGGTGCGACCGCCCGAGTTTGTTGTCCCGCCAACGCTGCCCCCCTCCCGTGAGCCGGACTTGGGGGCACCAGCCACGGCTACGCCGGGCCGTGCCGGCGAGGCACCCGCACCGCTGCCCACCGCGACGTCGGAACGGCCGCCGCCGGCTGTCCCGTCACCGCAGCCGCTGCCCACGGGGACAGCTACCCCCGGCGAACCGGGTCGTGGCCTGGGGACGAGCACGCCGCCAGCGCCGTCGCCTACGGCCACGTCGGGGGTGCGCGGAATGACACCCACCGCCGTGTGGAACACACCGATACCCACGGCCAGTGCGACTGCGCCACCGCCAAGCGCCACTGTCACCCCATCGCCGACGAACCGCGGACCCGGCCCCTCACCAACCCTGCCGAACGTGACCATCACGCCGACGCCGACGGCCCCTGCCGCCAGTTGGCCCACCAATCTGCCGGGCGCCCAGCGCCGACGGGCGCGGATTGGGCGGTGAGTCAACTCTTCTGGGACCTGGCCTACCTGCTAGGCGTTGCCCCCTGGGACACGGGCATCGTGCCGCCCCAGGTGCGACGCCTGGTTGCAGAGCCGGGCCTGGCATCGCCGGTTCGCGTGCTCGATCTCGGCTGCGGCACCGGCACCAATGCACTCTTCCTGGCCCATCACGGGCACTGGGTCGTGGGCGTGGACATTTCGCCCGTGGCGGTGCGCCGAGCCAGGCAGAGGATTCGCCAAAGCGGCTTGTCGCGTTGTCAGGCCTTCGTAGGCGACGTGACCTGCCTGCATCGCCCGGGGAGCCCCGTGGACGGCCAGTTCGACGTGGTGCTCGACGTCGGATGCTACCACGGTCTGTCGCTCGCCGGCCGGGCCAGCTACGCCGCCATGCTGGCCGCCATGCTGAAAGGGGGCGGCCGGTTCCTCTTGTATGCCCACTTGCCGCCGGTGGGCGGCAAGGTGCTGCCGCGGTCCGGGCCGTGGCATCAGCGACTGCGACAGGACGTTGCCCGCCTCGTGGGTCGGCGTCCTATCGTTCCGCGCCCGACGCGCGCTGAGGTCGAGGCGACATTCGGGGCTTTCTGCGAGCTGGCGGATTTTGAGCCAGGCGAGGATCGCGGGCGGCCGGCCGCTTGGTACTGGTGGCGACGAGCGGCGTCCTGATTGTTGACTGCTGCGGCCCCAGGACCGTATAATGCATAGACCCTGCGGGGCAGTAGCTCAGCTGGGAGAGCGCTACAATCGCACTGTAGAGGCCAGGGGTTCGAGTCCCCTCTGCTCCACCACGTCGCCCACACCCTCGCGGGGTGTGGGCGTCGGTGTTAGCGGCGCGGGTTGCTGAGGCGCGGCACACGTCTGCCCGGCGCGGGCGCTGACTTGGCAGTTTGTGGGCCAGAGCGGCTTGTCCCCGCGGGCTCTTGCCGTTGGCGCCGTGACAAGGGACAGCGCACCATGAACACACCCTCGGAGCCATACGAACCAGTCGCCATCGAGCGGCGATGGCAGGCACGGTGGGAGGCGGATGGCATCTACGTCCGCGCGAAGCACGCGCCCCGACCGCACTATGCGTTGACGATGTACCCCTATCCGTCCGGGGACCTGCACATCGGCCATTGGTATGCCATGGCGCCGTCGGATGCCCACGCTCGGTACATGCGCATGCGTGGCCACGACGTGTTCTTCCCGATTGGCTTCGACGCCTTCGGTCTACCGGCGGAGAACGCGGCCATCAAGCACGGCATTCATCCTCGTCTGTGGACAATGAACAACATCGAACGCATGCGGGTTCAGCTTCGTTCGATGGGTGCAATGTTCGACTGGACTGCCGAGGTGGTTACTTGTGAGCCTGAGTACTACCGGTGGAACCAGTGGTTCTTCCTCAAGATGTTTGAGCGGGGCTTGGCCTACCGGGCCCGAGCGGCCGTCGATTTCTGCCCCCGCTGCAACACGACGCTGGCGCGGGAGCAGGTGGTCGGCGAAGAGCGCGTCTGCGAACGCTGCGAGACGCCGGTGGTGCGCCGCGAGTTGGAGCAGTGGTTTCTGCGTATCACCAGCTATGCCGATGAGCTGTTGGCCGGACTGGAGAGCATCGACTGGCCGGAGCGGATCAAGACGATGCAGCGCAACTGGATTGGCCGCAGCGAAGGGGCCGAGATCGACTTTGAGGTAGCCGACGGCGGAACCATCATCTCGGTGTTTACCACGCGCCCCGACACGCTCTACGGGGTGACGGCCCTGGTGCTGGCGCCGGAGTACCCCTTGCTCGATGCGCTGACGACAGCGGGACAGCGGGCCGCGGTGGCCGCCTATCGGGTGCAGGCAGCGCGGCGCAGCGAGATCGAGCGGCTGTCCACGGAGCGCGAGAAGACGGGTGTTTTCACCGGCTCGTACGTCGTCAATCCGCTTTCGGGCCAGCGTCTGCCGGTCTGGGTGGCCGACTACGTGCTGCCACACTATGGCACCGGGGCGGTGATGATGGTTCCCGGTCACGACGAGCGGGATTTCGAGTTCGCCGTCAAGTACGGCATTGACATCGTGGAAGTGATTCGGCCCCCAGACGCTGGCGAACCAGCCGGCGGACGTCTGGCGGCGGCGTACACCGGCCTGGGCATCATGGTCCACTCCGGGCCGTGCGACCGGCTGATCAGCACGGGCAAGTACCGCCGCGAGGAGTGGAGCCCCGAGCTGGCTGCGGAGTACCACTTGCCGGCGAACATCAGTCGCGAGGGCAAGGAGGCCGTGGTGGCGGCCCTCGAGGCGGTGGGCCGTGGACGCTGGACGGTCACGACGCGCATGCGCGACTGGCTCATCAGCCGCCAGCGTTACTGGGGCACGCCGATTCCCATCGTCCATTGCGCGACCTGTGGCGTGGTGCCGGTACCGTATGAGGAGTTGCCGTTGGTGCTGCCCGAGGTCGTCGAGTTCCGACCTACCGGCGAGTCGCCCTTAGCCTACGTGACCGACTGGGTGGAGACCACCTGCCCACGCTGTCGGGGTGCGGCGCGCCGGGACACGGACACCATGGATACCTTTGTGGATTCGTCGTGGTACCAATATCGCTACCTGAGCCCTCACTACGAGGCAGGGCCATTTGACCCCGAGATGCTGGACTGGCTCCCGGTGGACCAGTACACCGGCGGGGCCGAGCACGCTACGATGCACCTGTTGTACACCCGCTTCTGGACGAAGGTCATGCGCGACATGGGCCTGGTGGAGTTCGATGAGCCGATGACGCGCCTCTTCAACCAAGGGCTCATTCTCGGTGCCGACTCGGAGAAAATGTCCAAGAGTCGTGGCAACGTGATCGACCCCGACGATTTGGTCGAACGCTATGGCGCCGACACGGTGCGCGCCTATCTCATGTTCATTGGCCCTTGGGACCTGGGCGGTCCGTGGGATCCCAAGGGCATCCAGGGGGTGGCCCGATGGCTGCGCGACATCTGGTCGCTCGCTCTGGCTGCGCCACCGGCTACCGAGTGGTCGGGCTGGCCAGAGCTGGTCGAGCGCGCGGCCGCGGCGGTGGCCGAAGGTGGTCCGACCGGGAGCGGTCAGACGCTCGTGAGGCAGGCGAGTGCGGCTGCGGGCGCATCGCGGGCGGCGGCGGCTGTCGATCTGCGACGCGCTCTGCACCAGACGGTCCGTCGCGTCGGCCGCGACTTGGAGTCCTTCGGCTTCAACACAGCGGTGGCGGCGCTCATGGAGCTGCGCAACGCGCTCAAGCTCCATCGTGCTGCGCTGTCCGGCACGGTGATCTGGGACGAGGCTGTCGATGGCTTGCTACTTCTGATTGCGCCGATCGCGCCTCACCTGAGCGAGGAGCTTTGGGCGCGGCGTGGTCGACCGTACTCCATTCACCAGCAGTTTTGGCCAGAGCATGACCCGGCGGCCGTCGCCGAGGCGACCGTGGAGATCGCCGTCATGCTGCGCGGCAAGGTTCGCGATCGCTTGCGGCTGCCGGCCGACATCGGCGAGGATCAGGCCATCCGCCACGCCCTGGCGAGCGAAGCCGTGCAGGTTGCCCTGGCCGGCGAGACGCCGCAGCGGATCGTCTACGTTCCCGGCCGGTTGATCAACATCGTCGTCTAGGCCAGCCCAAACGGCCTAGGGTCCCGGCGAGGGCGATTCCTGCCGCAGGGCGGCAAAGGGCAGGTAGGTGCGCAACTCTCGCACGCGAATGGTGAGCGGACCGGCACCGTCGCCAGCCCAGTAGGCCGGGCCAGGGTAGCCGAGATGGACCTCGAAGCTCACCCGCGCGCGAAGGCTTTCCGTGCCGTTGCGTACGCCGCGGAACGTGAACTGGGCCTCGTCAGCTTGGCCGGTGACCAGTCCGATGGGATGGCTGACCGTCAGCGGCGACACCGCAGCTAGGGAACGGCCAGGCTCTCGCTCTAGACGATAGAGCAGCAGACCGACCATGCCGCAGCCCACGTTCTGGAGCCGTGCCGTCACCGTCACCAGCTCGCCGACCCTCAGCTCGGTTGCCGAGGCCGAGAGGCTCATCTCGGTGTCGTGTTGACTGCACGCGGGAGTCGGCGAGGGCCCGCTGTCTGGCGTCGGCGAAGGCTCGGTCGGCTCCGTGGCGGTCGGCGTGATGGCACCGTCCGGGGTGGCAGTTGCCGTCGGGCGCTCGCAGCCGGCAGCAAAAAAGCTCGGGACAAACGAAAGTGCCCTGGGGAGCTGTGCGGCAGTCACCCGGTTCGATTCCGGCACGGCCATGCCTCGCAGTATGGCGAGGTCAGTGATGCCACCGGCCTCGGCGACGGCCACGACCAGCGGCTGGTCGCTTCTGAGGAGCGCCCGGCCATCGGTGCCGTCGGGGAGGGCGTCCAGCTCGGTGGCCAGCCAGGGGTGCGTGGCATAGGGACCGATGTCGGCGACACACGCATCACCACAGGTGGTGATCTGCCGCCCGGCGGCGTCGAACAGCTCCAGGGTGGCGGTCGCCGTCGCGGGGCCCACGTTCATGGCAAAGAGCGCGCTGGAGCGGGGCCCCCAGGCGGCTGTCGGGGACTGGGACCCGGCGTTTTCTCCGGCCAGCCGGCCGGACGTAGCGCTGCTTGCCGTGGGGAACGTCCGACGGAAGGCCGGGACCAGAATGCGGCGGGCGGCATCCCTGGTTCCGGAGGCCAGGTAGGCGGCCTCCAGGCGCACGGGAAAGCGGTCGGCGATGACCTGGTCGCGATCCACTGCCAGGCCGGTGAGTGGGGCTTCGGCGCGGACGACGACCGACGCACTGCAATCCTCGGGCAGTGGCGTGCCAATCTCCCCGGCCTGTCCACCCAGCAAGGCTACCTCGCCAGCAGCCAGGGTACGGGTGACGGAGTACGCTTCGTTCACGCACCTGCCTTCCCAACCCAAGAAGTCGACGGTCACGTCGACCGGTGCGGGGTGGTGGTTCAAAAGGACAAGCGTGGTCTCGGCGGCCGCGGCCCGAGTGAACTTCGGCACGAACAGGTGCTCCGCAGCGTCCTCGACGGGCAAGCCTTCGAATGCCCAGACGGCCAACGTTTGGTCGGCCACGTCCACGAAGCTCTGGACCGCCACCGGCGTATCGGCCTGGAAGCGCAACCAGCCAAGGAAGCCGTCTGGCACCTGGTCGGCGGGGAAGAGCTCGCTATCGCGCGTCAGGTCCAGGGTGCGCGAGCCGCCGGGCGGCAGCGGCAACGTCAGGGTGCGCACCGGCGTGACGACGCCGGAGGCAACCAGCTCAACCGTCGCGGTCACGCCGTCCGAGGGACTCGTGTTCTGGACGGTGACGAGGGAGTCCCGTCGCTGGCGGTGCTTCATCACCAGCGGCACCAAGACGTCCGTGCCCGGTCTGGATTGCTCGTAGGCGGCCATCGCGCCGCTCGATGGCCAGGCGGTGAGTGCCTGGGAGGCGATGATCCGATCGGCCTCGGTCCGTGCGGCATAGGCACCGAGCGGCAGCGGGACGTCGCAGGCGGGGTCGATGTCGAGTGCCTCAAGAGGCGCGATGAGCGGCGGCACATACTGGGTGCGATCGCCCATGGGCTGTCGGGCGAAGGCCACGATCGACGTGGTCGGTTGCAGTGCATCCAGGTTGGCGATGGTGAGCACGCTCGAGGCCTGCGCCATGATGCCTGCGGGTTCCAGCGTACCGACGGCCGGCGGGAGGACCGCGCCACGAGCGGTGGCGGCGGCGAGGATCACGATTCCGGCGGGAGCCAGGAGAAGACGGAGGGACACGCGCTCTCTCATCCGGACACCTCCCCGAGTTGCCGCACCAGCCAGCAGCGCTTGTGCGGCCTGCGGCATGGCAGGGGCCACTGGAATCGTAGGCGCGTCATCCGGCGGCGGCAAGAGTGCCTGCGGCTGCCGCCAGCAGGGCGGGTGTCGGACGGCGCCCTTGGCCGCGTGCGGCCTGTGGGGGAGCCTCGGCCAGCCCGCCGGCGGCGAGTGAGCCTCGGCTGTGCCCTCGGCCGGGGACGCCGTCGAGGCTCCGCGATGGACCGCAGATGGGCCCGGCTCGCGCCGGCGGCGAGTGAGCCTCGGCTGTACCCTCGGCCGGGGACGCCGTCGAGGCTCCGCGATGGACCGCAGATGGGCCCGGCTTCCACCGGCGGCGGATGCGCCTCGGCCACCCCGCCGTGAGGGAAGAAGGGCCGGGGGGGG
>DAOUCP010000070.1:0-10376 GCA_034432155.1 Anaerolineae bacterium | reverse complement strand
CCCCCCCCCCCCCCCCGCCACGGTCTGCCACTGCCTGCCGGTCAGACCTGGTGCCCCAGGTACGTCTGGAGACCCATCTGTTCGATCTCCTCCAGTTGTGTCTCCAGCCAATCGATGTGCACTTCCTCGTCGGTCAGGATGCTCTCCAGTAGCTCGCGCGTGCCATTGTCGCCGAGCTCGAGCATGACCCGGATGGCCTCGTTGTATGACTTGTCGGCGTCCATCTCACTCTGCAGGTCATTGCTCAGCTGCTCGGGAACCGTCTCGCCGATGTGCATCGGATGCAGCTTGCTCACGACAGGCTTGCCCTCGAGGAACAGAATCCGGCCGATGAGCTTCTCGGCATGGACCATCTCTTGCATCGCCCGCTTCTCGACGGCCTCGTGGAGTCGGCTGTAGCCCCAGTCTTCGCACATCTCGGCGTGGACCATGTACTGACTGATGGCCGTCAGCTCGTCGGCGAGCAGGCTGTTGAGTCGGTCAATGACAGCGGATTGGCCTTTCACGTTGTTGGTCTCCTATCGTGTAGCGGGTGGAGGATCCCACGGCTGGCGTTCCGAGTATAGCAGGCGCGGCTGCCCTAACGAGAACCCGCGCCCCGGGTTTTCTTGAGACGCCAGCAGGCGCGGGGTATAATTGCTAGTTGTCCGCGCGGCGGCGCCCTGCCGCCGCACCGCAGTGTAAGGAGTGAAGAGGTATGAAGCGCGCAAGTTGGGTCCTTGTTGTTGCCGGCCTGGTGGGGGGCGTCATGCTGCTTGCGGCCTGCGCTACCCCTGAGCCAACAGTGGCGCCGGAGCCGACCGCTCTTCCGATCGAGCAGCCCACGGAAGTGCCGCCGACAGAGGCACCATTGCTGGAGGACCTGCTGGTGACCCTGCAGAACGATGGCCGGTTCACCAAGCTCCTGGAGTTGGTCGCAACCGCTGGCGTGACCGATACGCTGACGGGCGCTGGCCCGCTCACCTTGTTGGCGCCGACCGATGACGCGTTCAACCTGCTGCCCGAGGGCACCCTTGACGGCCTCACGCCCGAAGAAGTGGCTGACATCCTGTTGGCCCACATCATCGACGGCAAGGTCATGTCGGCGGACATCAACGCCGCGCCGGAGATGAAGCTCGAGGGCGTCACGCTGAAGGAGGGCACGAGCTACAGCATCACCAGCGACGGCTTGACGGTATCGATCGGTGAGCTGGCGAAGGTCACGGAGCCTGACATCGAGTGCACGAATGGCGTAATCCATGTGATCGACGCCGTTCTGCTGCCCGCGGCGGAGGCGGAGGCGACGGAGTAACCTCGCCGTACGGAACGTTTCCCGTTCGGAAGGTCCAGCCGGGCCCGCGGGCTTGTCGCGGGCCCGGCTTGCTATGCCTCTCGACCCGCCGGTCCCGGCCTGCGAAGCCTCTCGAGGGGGTCCGGCTTGGATGTCTCTTGTGCCGCCGGTCCCGTTCGGAACCTAGCGGGCCTCCCTGGCGGCGTACGGCAGGTACGCCCGGCTGGCGCAGGTTGGCCCGGCCTGCAACTGCAGCTCGGCGCTGGCGCTCTCGACCCGGTTCCAGACGAAACCGCACAAGCGGGTGACGATCACCCGGTAGCGCCCAACGTCGGCAGCTCGGGCTCGCGGGATCGTCAGGCGCGCTTGATTGCCCAAGGCCAGCGGCACGTCGTCCCGGTACCACTGATAGGCCAGGGGCTCCCCGCGCGCCGACACGCCGAACTCGGCCGTGGCGCCCGCGCACACGGCCACGTCGCGCGGCTGCTCGAGGATCTCGGGTGCAGTGCAGTAGCGGACCTGCACCGTTGCTGGCTCGCTGGTGTGCTGACCGTCGCTGGCCCGGAAGGACAGTTCGTCCGTGCCGTGCGCCTCATTCGGAACCCGCAAGAGAAAGGAGCGGCCGTCGCTCTCGAGGGTCGCCTGCGCGGGGGGACGCTCCATGGTGACGCTCAGGAGGTCGCCGTCGTCGTCGCTGGCCGGCAAGTCGAGGAGCAGGCTGTGGCCCGGCAGGGCATCGGCGGTGTAGGCATGGGCGCGCGGTATGGCCGCGCCAGGCGAGGATGGCAGCTCGCCCTCGTAGGCAATGGCCAACCGCACGGGCTCGCTCGTGGCCAGCCGGCCGTCGGCGAACTCGGCCACGGCGATGAGATCCACCGGACCAGCGCCCAGCCGTCGCCCGCCGATCCGCCAGGTGCTATGGCTCTCGCGACTCGCGGCCACGATTCGTCCATTCTGCAAGAGCCAGAGCTCGTGGACCGGAGCACCGCTCGCCACCACGTGGGCCTCGAATGCCATGCGTTGGTCGCCTTGCTGCGGCGTGACCGTCAGCTGGATGCTACGAGCCAGCGCCTCGACCCGCAGCGCGCCGTGCCAGTGACCTTGGGGCGCTACGGGGGTGTCCTCGATGGCCACCGCATGCAGCTCGTGGTATCCGTCGCCAATCAACAGGGGATCGACGAGGAAAGACCTACCCGGCGAGACGCTCCCGTAGCGTCGCCCGTCGACGTACAACTCGATGGCCCGGATGGCCGCGCCCGGCGTAGCCGCCGCAGCCAGTGGCGCGAGCTCCACCGGCTGACGGATGGGTCGTTCCGGCACATCGAGCAGGGTGACCAGCGGCCGTCGGGCGTAGGGCTGGGTCAACGGGTCGCCATAGTACAGCGTCTGAAAGGGCGTCCAGGCAGCCGAACGGAAGAGCGCCTCGCCGAGCGACAGGCCCTGCAGGTACCACACCACGAGGCGCGGATGCGGGAACTTGCCGGTGTTTCCGGCGCCGGCGGCGCAAGGTTCCTCCACTGTGCCGGCGGAGCTACTCGCCCCCTTGGCGATCCAGCGCGAAAGCTTGGTCTGTCCCCGATCCTCGAAGGTGGCAGCGAAGCTGGTCAGGTGATCGCCGTACGAGCCCGGGAGGAGAGTCATGTCGGCGTTGTCGATGTCCAACGTTGCCCGGCCGGTAATGACCGCCATGACATCGTGATGGCCAAGCGGCAGGTCGCCCTCGATGACCTCGGCCTTGCCGCCCAGCCGCTGCACGCTGTCCACGATGCGGTTGAAATGTGTGTCCCGCGGCTGGCTACGAATCCGGTCGCTCGTCCGCATCAGATAGAACGTGCCATCGGGGCCCGAGCCGTCCGCCTGGACGCTGCGGTCGATCATGCGCAAGAGCTCGTCGACCGAGTTGCCCCCGCTGCCTGTGTAGCCCAGCAAGCTGCCGATGAAGAACCGGCGAGCGCGCGCATCGGTACTGGGCAAGCCGCCGTACCAGGCGGTCTGACTGCTGAAGGCGATGGCCTCGTCGGTGGTGCCGAAGTACCGATGGCGGTCGTTGTACCGCAGCGTGGCGCTCAGGATCTCGTCTTCCATGAAGGCAAAGGCGTAGGCGGATGAGATTGCCAAGCGGGTGATCGGTGCCGGGCAGGCATCGTCGGTAACCAGATTGCGCGCACTCACGAAGAACGTCGGGCCTGGTGCGAGGATCACGTAATCGATGTGGTCCTCCAGGCCGCGATGGGCCATGGTGCCGAGAACGGCGTCCAGGTTGTACCGCGCGAAGGTGAGGTAGTCGGTCGCTCCGGGCCGAAGGTAGAGGACGTTGCGATCGGGAATCTGCCGCGCGGCCCGGTAGTAGTTGCCCAGATACAGCGACTCTGGCTGGCCAGGGTCGATGATCAGGACGGCGTTCTGTGGCCCGCCGCCGGCGTGGGCCGGCGTTGGCCAGACGATGCAAGCGACCACGAGGACTGCCAGCGCCAGGCCGAGATGGGGGCCCCGCAAACGAGGCCCCGGCTGCCGGCGCGGGGTGCGAGACGAAGGGTGGAACGCGTCTTTCGCAGTCATTCGCATTCTCCTACGCAGCGATCCGTCGAGCGCCGGCGAAGGCCGGCCCATCCGACAGGGCGGACCAGCTCACTCAGGCCTCGGCCAGTTCGACGGCGATGCGGTCGGCATCCGCAAAGCTGGGGTACACGAGATCGGCTCCGGCGGCCCGAAGCTCGTCCGCTCCATGTAGGCCACTTGCCACGCCCACGGTGAGCGCCCCCACCGCCCTGCCGGCGACGATGTCGTGGGGCGTGTCCCCGATGACCAGGACACGCGTCCAGTTGGCAGTGCCGTGCGGTGCGGCCGTTGGCGAGGTGCGCTCCGGCGCGCCAGCGCCCAAGCGAGACTGGACGCCATCGAACCGCGCCAGCGCTTCGGCCACTACGCCGGCTCGTTCCAGATGGTGGTCGCCGAAGCCGCCGCTCGCGAACCAGCCCTCCAGTCCGTGATGAGCTAGCTTCAGCCTGGCTCCGCGCTCGAAGTTGCCGGTGGCCAGTCCGAGCACCGCGTCCCTTCGCTCGCGCAAAAGGCCCAGCAGTTGCCGCACGCCGGGCAGGACCCGGCCGGCCCGCGTCGGGAGCACGGCCGCCAGATGGTGGGCGTACGTGGCTGCGAACTTGGGTACGAACACGTCGAAGGGGATGGTCGTCGGCCCGCAGCAAACGGTGTCCTCCGCCGTCAGGAGCCCATGGGCCAGAAGGCCCTGCCGCAGAATCCATCGGTCGGTGAAGCCAGCGAACGGCACATCCCGGAACGGGTCGCCGACCGCGAAGAGCTCAGCGAACGCCAGCTCCATGCTCCGCCGACCGGCGCCCGCCGGGTCGAGCAGCGTCAGGTCGATGTCGAACAGAATCAGCCGCACCCGTCTACCGACCGCCAAGCGTCTGCGAAGCCAACGTCTCCGGGAGGTAGAGCCGATGGCCGAGGGCGGATGTCTCGGGCGTGGGAGTGTCCGTCGGCCATGCCACGGCGGTGGGCGTGGCCGATGGCGTGGGCACGAAGGTGCCCTCGCCATAGCCAAGGGTGACAAAGCGGTTCTGCCCGAAGCTATTGCCGGGGAAGCGATAGATCTTGCCGTTCGGCCAGCGCACCACAATGGCCCTCGGACAGCCCAGGTCACCGAGGCCAACGTGCAGCCAGCGCGTGTCTGCCGAGTTGTACATGCCCCGGCTTGCCTTGAGCTCGCGCACGAGCACCCGGTCGGCATACTCGAGCACTAGCCGAGCACCGATGGCGTCGCGGTTGAAGTCCGACGTGTCGTTGGTGAGACGAAAGGCGAGCCACGCATTCTGGGAGCCGATCTCGTTGCGGAACAGGAAGTTGGGCCGACCATCGCCGCCTTTGTGGAGTCCGCCGACCAAGAGGTCCAGATCCCCGTCGTGCTCGATGTCGGCCCAGACGTTGCTGTGCGCCGCCTTCATCCGCGGGATGACCGCCGGGTCACTCGGATCGTTGATGCCGCTCCGCATGCCGACGGACTCGAAGGTCAGCCCCGGCAGCTGATGGAACAGGCCGAACCAGCCCATCTGCTCCTCGGTGGTGTAACGCGCCTCGTACTTATTCTCCCGCGACATCGAGAGATCCAGCCGGCTGTCGTTGTCGAAGTCGGCTACGCCACCTTCGAGGTCGCCTTCGTTGAAGGGTATGTTGGCGTCCAGGTAACGATTGACGAACGCGTAGCCGCCAGCGGGTCCCTGGTTGATGAGGAGCTGGCTGGGGTCGGACCACCGTCGCCGGTAGTCGCCCGAATCGGGGTGCGAGATGTTGGCCAGCCAGATGTCGAGGTTGCCGTCCTGGTTCACGTCTTCGCACGACAGCCCGAAGCCGTTGCCGCCAACCCACCGCTCCTGCGGCACTGGCTCGGGATCCCGACCACGGCCCGTCGAGACAAGCCAGTAGTTGCCCGTCGCCAGCGCCTCAAAACCACGCTCGCGGGCGACATTCTGGAAGTGGCCGGTGCCGTCGTTCTCCCAGAGCACGTTGTGGCCGTACTGGTGGCTGACGCCGTAGACGGCCACAAAGACATCCAGGTCACCGTCGTTGTCATAGTCGCAGGCCACACTGCCATTGGAGGGCCGTTCGATGCGCTGCGCCAGGCGGTCACTGGCCTCGTGGAACGTGCCATCGCCATGCCCCAGGAAGAACTGATCGGCCAAGGCGGCACCGGTCGCGCCATTGGCGAGGTACAAGTCGAGGCGGCTGTCCGCGTCGAAGTCCGCGAACACCGCACTGCCGGCCATGTGGGGCTCCCCGGGCACACCTTCCAGGCCCGAGTTGCTCTTCACTGTGAAGTGTCCCTGACCGTCGTTGAGCAGCAACGCGTGTTGCAAGCCAAGCTTTCCCTCGGGATCCTTGTCGGTCCCGGCAAAGCAGTCCTCATCGCCGTCGTTGTCGACGTCGCCAAATGCCAGAAAGGCGGATGACACCCAACGCAGTCCCGATTCGTCGGAGGCATTGCGGAACGTGCCATCACCGCGGTTGAGGTAGATCAGATGCTCGAACGGTTTCTTCAGCTCAGCATCGACCATGTTGGTGGTCACTACATCGTCGAAGCCATCCCCGTTGATGTCCACGAACGCCAGCCGGCTGTGGTCGTTGGCCGGGATGGGGGTGGCCGGATTCGGCACGTAGTTCTGGTCCTGGATGCCACTGGCGGCCGAGATGTCGCGGAAGAAGGCGTCCCCAATGGGCACCACCGGATGCGGGGCGCAGCTCTGTTGCACTGCCGCGAGACTGCCGCGTTCGGACTGGGCGGTGGGAGTGGCGCTCATCGATTGAGCGAGCGCCAGCGTCACGATGGCCGAGGTGAGGAACACGAGCTGCTTGCGGGCCATGGCCTACCTCCGAAAGCGGCGCAGGAAGCGCAAACCGGGTGCCGCGGGCCAGGATAACGAAAGCAGCGCCACGAGGCAAGACTGCCGCCGCCGGCGAGCGGAAGCTTGCGCGGTTGACAGTTCGATGCCCCCTAGCCTAGAGTAATGCCCGACACCGGAGAAGCAGCCGCTTGGGCAATGTGACCGGAGAGGAGCGAGTCCCAACATGGCGACCATCAAAGTCATCGAAGTGATTGGCACATCAGACCGCAGCTGGGAAGAGGCGGCGCGGAATGCGGTGCGCGCAGCGCGGGAGACCATTCGGGAGATTACCGGCGTCGACGTGAAAGCCTGGACGGCCAGAGTCGGGCCGGACGGCGAGATCACAGAGTACCACGCCACCGTCAAGATCGCCTTCAAGCTGGTGGATCGCCACATCGACTGATCGCCGGTAGAGCCCACTTGTGGTTGATGGTTTCTAGGAGCCGGCCAATGGTTTCCCGGCAGTACCTGGGCGTCGTCTGGGTCTGGGCACCTGACCGGTGGTCATGCTTGCGGGAGGAGAGGAATGGGTAGGCCCCACGGTTCCATGTACCTCGGCCGTCGCCTGGGCCCGGACGGCAAGCCGACGACGGAGTCCTTGCTGTTGGATGCCCGGGATCTCACCACCCATGGTGTCATTGTCGGCATGACGGGCTCTGGCAAGACCGGTCTTGGGGTGATCTTGATCGAGGAAGCGCTGACTGCCGGTATCCCGGCGCTGGTGCTGGACCCGAAGGGGGACATGACCAACCTGGCGCTGGTGTTCCCCGAGTTCCGGGAGAGTGACTTCCGCCCGTGGGTGGAAGAGACTGATGCCCTGCGCCAGGGCAAGACGCCGGACGAGATAGCGCGGGACACCGCCGGGACCTGGCAGAACGGGTTGCGCGACTCCGGGATCGCAGCCGACAACGTTCGGGCCTACCGTGACCGCACGGCGGTGACGATCTACACGCCTGGTTCGCTGGCTGGGGTACCGCTCAACGTGCTGGGCTCGCTGGATGCTCCATCCCTCGATTGGGCCGTGCATGCCGAGGTGCTCCGCGACGAGATCCAGGGCTACGTATCGGGCTTGCTGAGCCTCGCCGGGATCGAGTCCGATCCCGTCAGTGGGCGAGAGCACATCCTGTTGGCCAGTCTCATCGAGCGAGCCTGGGCGAGTGGCCAGGACCTGGACCTGCCGACCCTCGTGGCCGGGGTTCAGGATCCACCGTTCCGCAAGCTCGGCGTCTTGGATCTGGAGAGCTTTTTCCCGGCCAAGGACCGGCGAGAACTGGCGGTGCGACTCAATGGGGTGATCGCCTCGCCAGCGTTCCAATCGTGGATCGTAGGACCGGAGATCGACATCGGCGCCTTGTTGGCACCCCAGGGGAGTCGCACCGCTTGTGCCGTCATCTATCTGGCGCATCTGAGTGACGCGGAGCGGCAGTTCGTCGTCGCGCTGGTGCTGTCGCGCGTGGTGACATGGATGCAGAGCTTGTCGGGCACGTCCGACTTGCGTGTGCTTGTCTATGTGGACGAGCTGTTTGGCTTTGCGCCGCCGACGGCCAATCCACCGGCCAAGAAGCCGATTCTGACGCTCATGAAGCAGGCACGTGCCTTTGGCGTCGGCATGGTGCTCGCAACGCAGAACCCCGTTGACCTGGACTACAAGGCCCTGGGCAATGCCGGGTCGTGGTTCATCGGTCGACTGCAGACGGAGCGGGACAAGGCTCGATTGGCGGCGGGACTGAGCTCGGCGCGCGGGGACGTCTCAGTGGCCGAATTGGAGACCCAGATCGGCGCCCTTGGCAAGCGGCAGTTCCTGCTCCAGAGCACCTACCGCGCCCGGCCGGAGTGGTTCACCACGCGCTGGGCCGTCTCTTTCCTGCGCGGCCCCCTCACCCGCGACCAGGTGGCGGCGCTGTCTCGAGACGATCCGGTACGCCGCCGCTACCTGGCCGAGACGGCGAGCGTTGGTTCTGCCGCTCCTGCCCCTGACGGGACGGCCGGCGGCGCGGCGGGGCCGACGTGGGCGGAGGACGAGAGCCCAGTGCCGCCCGCCATCGCCCCCGGCATTCCCGTGCGCTACCTGGATCCGCGGGCCCCGTGGGCGCCTGCGGTTGACGCCGTTGCCGGCGGTCACCGTCTGGCCCTGGGCGCGGCCGCCCAGGCGACTCTGCAGTTCGTCGATCGACGCGCCGACGTGGTGGTCAGCCGTGAGTGGCGGGGCTTGTGCTGGCCGCTGGCCGATCCGCCAGAGGCAGCCGCCCTTCGCGACGTGCCGTTCGAGGATGGTGATTTCGCGGACGAGGCACCGAGCGGAGCGGTCTACCGCTTGCCAACGGCTCCCGTCGACAAGCCGGCCTACTTCCGTCGCCTGGAGGGCGTGGTGGCGTCGCACTTGGGTCGGACGCAGCGGCTGCGACTCTACGTGCATCCTGCGTTGAGCCTTTACTCGCGGCCCGACGAGACTCGGGAGCAGTTTCTGGCCCGTTGCGCGGCTCTGGCTCGCCAGAAAGAGGCCGAGGAGGCCCAGAAGATTCGCCAGCGGTACGAGGCCAAACGGATGCAAGCGGCGCGGGCCATCTCGGCGGCCGAGGGACGTGTTCGCACCCTCGAGGCCGACGTGAGTGCCCGTCGCCAGCAGGAGATGGTGGGCGGTGCGGGAGCGGTGCTGGGTGCGCTCCTAGGGCGTCGCTCCCTGGGCGGTGCGCTGGGGCGACTGGCACGTGCCGCCACCGGCGCCTCGACACGACGTTCCATGACCAGTCGCGTCGAGGAGCGGCTGCGCGTGGGGCAAGCGAAGTTGGCGGATGCCCAGGCGGCGCAAGCTGCCCTGGAGGGCGAGCTGGCCGCCGACCTGGCGGCGGCCCATGGCCGCGGGCAGGCGGAGGCCGAGACGCTCACCGAGTACGCGGTGGCTCCCAGCCGAGGGGGTGTCACCATCGTGGGGCTCTTCGCGGTCTGGTTGCCCCAATAGCATGCCGCTGCGAGAGGGCGCGGTCTGCGTGCCCTTTGGATGGTTTGGCTTTTCGCTCGAAGGTCGAAGGAGGCTACCATGACGAGTCTCGCACGCCTGGAGGGGATCGGTGCGGCATACGCCGCCAAACTGAAGGCCATTGGCGTCGGCTCGATCGAGGCGCTGCTGCGACAGGGCGCAACGCCGAAAGGGCGCGCCGAGCTGGCGGCCCAGGCTGGCATCAGTGAGAAGCTGGTGCTGGAGTGGGTGAACCGCGCCGACTTGTTTCGGATCCCGGGGGTTGGAGAGGAGTACTCCGACCTGCTCGAAGCGGCCGGGGTCGATACCGTGGTCGAGTTGGCGCGGCGCAACCCGGAGGCGTTGCACGCCCAACTGGCAGAGCAGAACGCGGCCAAGCGACTGGTGCGCCAGCTTCCCAGCCTGAAGCAGGTAACGAGCTGGGTGGAGTCCGCCAAATCGCTGCCGCGCATGATTCACTACTAGTCGCCATGGGCTTGCCGCCGGGTGGGGGCCGCCGGGCTGCCGTCGCCGCTACTGCCCTCTCCCCGCTGCGCTCGGCCCGGCTGGCCTCGGCCGAGCGACGCCTAGCGCGGCCACTTGCCGGCTTAAGCGTCAGAGGGTGGGACCTCCACCGGGGCGCAGGAGAAGGCCCTTGCCTGCAGCTCGCTACGGCGATCAGAGGGACACCTCCACCGGTGCGCAGGGGCGGGCCGGTGCCTGCATTTCACCACCGCCCGCGGCGGGGTACCTC
>DAOUCP010000069.1:0-1940 GCA_034432155.1 Anaerolineae bacterium | reverse complement strand
CCGCGTCCGGGGTCGGCTGGCGACGGCTGCCCGCGGCAAGCCAGCCAACGCCGGCCAGCGACGGCACGGTGCGGCGCCCCGGCCGCGGCCGCCCAGGTGTGGCACCGGCCAGCAGTTGCGCCGTGCGGCGGGGTAAGTACTTGCGGCCGGCCCGGCGGGACCCTATGATTCCGCTCCCATGACTCAGGTCGGGCGTCTATCCCCGAGCGGCCAGACGCGTTTCGCTACATGAGCAGCCTTGGTGGGCGCGTACCGCAGTCCGACGAGCGGGAACTGGTAAGTCGGGCGCAGGCCGGCGACAGCGGGGCGTTCGGTGCGATCTACCAGAGGCACGTCGATCGGGTATACAGCTACGTCGCATTCCGGGTGCGGGATCCGACGTTGGCCGAGGACATCACCCAGGACGTGTTTCTGCAAGCATTGCAGGCGCTCCGCGGCTTCGACTGGCGTGGTTCGGTGGCGCCGTGGCTGCTGAGCATTGCTCGCAACGCGGTGATTGACCACTGGCGTCGTGTCGGTAGGCGTCACGAGCGGGCGGAGAGCGCCCTGGCGGGCATCGAGGAGGAAGGTGACGGTGGACTGCTCGAGCGCACGGAATCTGGCGCGGCCGCGGCCGCCCTGGCTGGGGCGGAGATGGCGATCGACCGACGCCTGCTCCTGGCAGCCGCGGAGCGCCTGACCGAATTGCAGCAGCAGGTGCTGGCCCTACGGTTTGCCGCTGGATTGTCGATCGAGGAAACGGCTCGTGTCATGGGAAAGAGCGAAGGCGCAGTGAAGAACTTGCAGCATCATGCTCTGCGTGCCCTGCGCCGGCAACTGGCGGACGGCAATCATGTCCAGTGAGCTCGAGCCGAAAGCCGCCCAGCTCGCCGACTGTCTGGATCGGCTGGCTGCCGGGGAGCCTCTCGATGTCGTGCTCACCGACGTGGCTACCGATGCCGAGATGCACGAGCTGGTGCAGCTGGGCTATCAGATAGCCTTGCTTGCCCGCAGCACGCCGCGGGCCACCTTCCGGTCCGAGCTCCAGACTCGCTTGCAGGAGTGCCTGGTGGCCGCCCGGCGCCGACCGCGGCGCCCGCTCGTGCTGCGCTTGGGCCTTCGGTTGGCGGGGGCCATGGTGGCGGTGGCCTTGGCCATCGCGGGCGCCGTGGTGGTGTCGGCCGATAGCACGCCGGGACAGCCGCTCTACGGGCTCAAGCGAGCAGGGGAGCGCACCCGGCTGGCTCTGGCGCGCGATCCGGCGTCGAGGGTGCGGCTGCACCTGGCGTTTGCGGACCGACGGGTCGACGAGATCGGTCGACTGCTGGAACGCGACGCCAGCCTGCCCCAGTCGCTCATCGATGCCTTGATCGCCTCGGGTCAGAGTGCCCTGTCGCAGGCCAACGCCTCGCAAGACGAAGTGCTCTTGGCGTTTGCCCAACGCGGGGTGGACGACCTTCGTCAGACGACGTCGGATCTGGCCGAGCAGGCAGGGGAGGTCAACGGGGCCTTGCTGCGAGCCGCCGTACTGAGCCTGGCGGCCACGGGTCAAGCGACGGTGGAACCGCCGCCCGACCGACCCACGCCGTTCGCGACGGCTCCGCTCAGCCGAATGCCGGGCCCAACGGCAACCCGAACACCGCTGCCAACGACGGTGGTGCATCCCATGGACTTGCCCAAGGGCTCGCCGCCGGCAAGCACCAACACGCCGAGTCGCCGCAGTGTGGGTGCGGCCACGCAGCCGGTCGAGGCTCCAGCGACGAGCCAGCCCTCGCCCCTTGCAACCGTGCCGCCGCTTCCGACGGCGAGCGACACTCCCGAGCGACCCGCCGGTACGTCGGCCGCCAGTGGGGATGTGCGAGCCACCGAACTGGCGCGAGAGACGGAGCGCGCAGCGCAGCCAACGGCCACCCGCGCCCCCCGCTGGCCGTGGCGGCCGCCGCCCGTGCCAACGGCATCCC
>DAOUCP010000068.1:0-11215 GCA_034432155.1 Anaerolineae bacterium | reverse complement strand
GGCCCATCTGCACCGAGAGGTCTTTTGGGTGGAAGCACTTGAACCACTCGCTCACGGCCCTGGCCGATGGGCGGGACCTCTTGGTCAGCGCCGACCGCCCCGCGGCCGCCGTCTACACCTTCACCCTTCCCCGGCCGGTCGTCGGCCGCCTCTACCTGCCCGCCGCCTGGCGCCAGCGCCCGGCCGCGCCCGCCGCACCTGGGCGCTGAGCCAAGACCCGGCCCAGCCGTACGTATGGCCCGGAGCGCTTCGCGGCAAACCGCGGGTTCTCACAAGGGGGCCCAATGCCCACTGCGGCTGAGCGTCCGCGTGGGCGCGAGCTCCCGGCCGCGCCAGTTGCCGAGCCTACGGTCGCCAACTCGCCGTGCATTGTGGAGGGAACGATGACCCAATAGGCGGTGCAAGCTCGCTCCATTCGCAGTTCACGAACCCGCTCCTCCAGTCATGGACCGCGCTCAACGGCCGAAGCCGGCAAGGCCTTCCAACTCCAACGCGTCCTGCACAGCTTCCGTGACCTCGCCTCGGCTGCAACGATTCAGCGGAGCGGGTGGCGGGGTCCAAGCCCGGGGGCATGCCGCTGGTTGCGCGGTGGCAAACCAAGAGCGGCCTGGCGGCGCCAAGGCGTCGTGAACCTGTCGTCAGCACACTTGTTCTACCGCTTGCGCTGTGGTCGGCTTCTCCATCACGGCCTATCGGCTGGCGGGGGCGGTGGTCTGCTTCGCCATTCGTCGGGCAGCCAAGCATACCGCTTCCGAGCGGCGTGCCATGGAGAGGCCTGACGACGACGAGCGAGCTATGCATACCGGCTGGCAGGAAACAGCCCCAGTCTTTGGCCTCTGGTGCTTGCGACGCGGACGAATCGAGGACGCAAGGTGCAGAGGAGAAGACAGCGGCGACGGCGCCCGACCTCGGCGGGGCACCGTGGGACGCCGTGCCCCAGGCATCGCCCGCTGGGGAGGGGGAAGCGATCGCCGGCGAGGCTGATCCTGTCACACCCAACCTACCAGATGTTGGCCGAGGCATGCCATCCCACCATCGCGCGCCAGTTCGGACTGCGACCAGCCATTACCGCTCGTTTCGAAAAGTTCAGCCATCCGGAGTGCTCGGCAGCCCTGTTCCAACCCCCCAATGTGCTGCCCGACGCCGTCGCCGAGACCTTCTTTGATGGTGGCGCGGCGCTACGTGGCCACGCTGTCACTCCCCGTATGTCCGCGCCTGGTGGCGTCACATTCGTCACTCTCTTCCTGCAACCGGGCGGACCGGCCCCTGGCGACCTCCAAGTCTTCGTCCCCCTCGTCGACGCTCAGGGCAGCGTGGTCGCGCAAGCCGACGGCCCACTTGCTGCGGCAACGACCGCGCGGCCCGATCGGGCTGGTGCTCGGCTGCTCGAGTGGCGAGCGCGACTCGAACTGCCATCGGAACTCACGCCCGGCAAGTAGGATCTCGCCGTCGGGCTGTATGCGCTGCAAGGTGGTCACGCCGGGGACCGGCTTGGAGCGCGCCGCGCCGACGGCCGTTGGTGCCCCAAGAATGCCGTCGTGCTGCCGGAGGCGGTGATCATCGCGGCGGATGTGCGCCCTTCAGCCCAGGACCCGCCAGACGCCAGCCCTGAACCCGGGTTTCTGGCCAGCCCGCCATGCTATCCGTGGTGCTGCCAGCCTCTCATGGGACTGGTCGATTGCCTGTCAACTTGCCCTTTGTGCACGATTCGTTGCAGCGCATTGCGCACGGGAGCCAGCGACGCCACTCCTGAGCTGGTCGCGTTTCTTGACGCCGATATCGAGATTAACCGTGGCATATCTAAGTGAGACGCCTGAGTCGGTCTTGCCAAACAGTGTCGACGCCAGGGGTGGCTGCCGTAGTTCGACATGCTATGGATCCTCACGTCCGCGCCTATGCCTCGCTGTCCGGCGCACGCGCCGGTGCCCGCACCGCGCCTCACCCCCGACGGGCGCACTGCCACCGCTGCGCCTCACCACCCCCGTTCGGCGTATCCCGAGGGTCCGTCCTGCGTCTTGGATAGCAGACCAACCGTCCGCTGCGGCAGTTCTTGACAATTGCACTGGCATCCCTTTCTGGTTTTGACGGCGGCGACGGTGGGCCATCTTGACAGACCCCTCAAAGGGGCAGGTTGCGGAGGGCGCGCGAGGCCGGCGCGCCCTTCGGTTTGCTGACGCTGCCGTCGTGCGCCACGCCGGATGCTGCCGGCGCCCGTCATCGTGCCCCAACCCAGATTCCGCCGGCGCGCTCTTCGCTCCTCCCCAGGGCGGGCGTCGGCGGAGCTTCTGGGCCGGCCTGGGGGGTACTGTGCGCGGCGCGTGCCGCAGGCGAGCTCCTTGCCAGTCCTGCCAGGTCGATGTATCCTATCCACGCAGCCAATCGTTTATCGTCGACGGTCCCGCCGATCCACAGCGATCCGGAGAGGCCTTGGGGGGTGACCAATGATGGAACGGCACATGATGCGCCTGGCACTTGCTACAGCTTGCTTGACCGTTCTGGTGATCGCTGGGCTGGCGGCCACCGACAACAGCACCAAGGCGGAGGAAGTGACCCTTCCCATCTCCTGCGACCCGGTCTTGGACCGAACGATCGATCCGTTGATCGTCGATCAGGGCGGCGAGGTCGATGTGTCGATCCGCTACAATTACCGCTGCACCGGGCAGAACCGACGGGTGAACTTCTTCCTGTTGGTGGAGAACACGCCAGCGCTGCGTCCTGGTGGGAAGCTGACGCTGCTCAACAATTTGAAGAAGGGCCTCACGAACTTCGTCAACAGTGTCGACTACGGCAACGGCTCCATGGGGGGCATGACGCTGTACGCCGCCAGCTACCAGAATCGGGTGACGCTGCAGGGCGGGCAGACGGGACGCCAGAATCTGCTGGACGCCATCGGCCTGATCTCGACCGAGCCGGCGGGTGGCCTGGCGGGCGTTCCCGGCGCCGTTCGCGATGCTCACGAGCGGCTGCCGGACAACGCGGGTCCGGACACGACGAACGTGCTGCTGATCGTCGATGCCGGCGCCCAGATTGACCCCAACGGGCCCACCCTCTCCGATCTTGGCACCTCTTGCAAGGTCGCGAACGCCAACACATTGATGGTTCTGGTCGGCTTGCGGCCAGCTCAGAATCGACTTGCCGGTTTCAACTGCGTGGATTCAGGCTGGTTCTTCTATTCGCCGACGGAGGACGGCTCGGATTTGCCTGCGCTATTCAATAACATTGCTGAGAAGCTCATCAAGGGCAAGCTAGCCTCCAGCAACGAGTACTACGAAGCATTGAATAGTGCTGACTTCCAGTACGTCGTAGGTTCGGGTGTGCCGCAGGAGCCGTACAATCCTTGGGGTTCCGAGTATTCCTGGTCGTTCCCCAACCCCGGTCCGGCAGGTCAGGTCATCCGCTTCCGCGCCAAGGTGGTAACGGAGAACGTGCCCGTTGGAGGTCTTATGAGCGTGGTCGCCGACCGCGCCGAGTTGTGCTTACTGTACAAAGACGGCACGCAGCAGTGCGGACCGGCGCCCAACCCCGGCGTGTGCATCCGCCGTCGCGGTGTAACCAGCGACTGCGCAGGCTACCGCGCGACCTTGACTCCTGGGATGCCGCCCACGACGGCGCCCACTGGCCCGCCGACGGCGACGGAAACGGCGAGGCCCACCGAGCCTTTGGAGACGGAGACACCGACCGAGCAGCCGACGGTCGAGCCGTCGACTCCCACGCCGACGGAGGCCGTCGGCTACCGCCTGTACGTGCCCGCACTTCTGGCCAATGGGCGGTTCTAGACGCCGCCCCGCGCCGGGCCGCGTGCCTGGAAAGGAGGGACGCATGAGGCGCCATTGGGTGGGGGCCGCTTGGGCCGCCGCTTCGGTGTTACTTTGGTGTGGGGCGCCTGCGGCCGGTCAGACAACGCCGACGCCGCTGCCCTGTAACATGGTCTGCGACCGCACGGTGCAACCGCTCGACATCCTGGTGAACGAAAAGGTCCAGGTGAATCTCGGCTGCACGGCGAACTGCGAGCAGGCCCGACGCCCCTTGGACGTCTTCTTCGTGGTCGATCGCACGATGACCATGTTCGGCAAGCGTTACATGGACCCTACCAAGGCGGCCCTCATCGAGTTCGTCAACAAGATGGACTTGCGGACCGAAGCTGCCGGGCTGATCACCTTCGCCCGCAATGACCAGGTGGTGACGAACCTGACGCATGACCGAAATGCTCTTCTTTCAGGCATCAACGCCATCCGAATGAGCGAAGAGGAGGACGTTCGCGGGCTGCCAGCGGCCTTCCGCACCGCCACCGGCAAGTTGGACAACGATGGTACGCCCGGCAACCACCGTGTCGTCATCATCATCGAGGCAGGCCCGGACCAGAACCAGGCCAACATCAACATGCCGACGGTCACTCAGGCGGCAAGGAACGCAGGCGTGAGTGTCGTCTTCTTGATGTTCCCGGGGACGGCGTACACCCACTACGTCGACGCCGCCAGCGACTGCAGCTCACCGCTGTGCCCGCGCTGGTCCGCACCGGGCGGGCAACCGAAGCAGAAGATGGCTTGGAACGTCGATGGTGCCAGCATCGGTTCTATGCTGAATAGCACCGTGCGTGAGGTGGTCACCGCCACCGGCCAGGCCATCCGACAGGTACGAATCCGGGAGGCGATGCACAGTTGCGCCGCATTCGATCCGACTTCGGCGGTGCCGCCGCCCACCAACCCCGTTGCGCCGCCGTACGTGGCCATGGACTGGATCTTCCCGGGCACGAGTCCGCTTCTCTTCCAGGTCCAGTACGAGGCGCAGCTGGTGTGTGGCGACGATTCCTACCCGGTGACCAGTATGACGGTCGCGGTGATCGACATGGACGACGGGCGGCAGATCAGCCACAACCTGCCCAATCCGCTGGTCAGGGTAAGGGGGCCAGCCGCACCGACCGAGACAGCCACCGCCACCGCGCAGGCGAGCGCGACCGCCAGCGAAGCACCGACCGAGCTGGCCACGACCACCGCCACGCCGACGGAAGAGCCGACCACACCGTCGCCCTCGACCGCCCTGTACCTGCCGGCACTCTTGCAGTCCTATGCCTACACGCGGTAGCCGGAGGACCAGGATGTCCTCCGGCTACGACTGGCGGAGGGGGTGGGATTCGAACCCACGAGGGGGGATACCCCTACGCGTTTTCGAGACGCGCGCACTAGGCCAACTATGCGACCCCTCCGTGGCACCACGATCATAACACAGCGTTTCGCGGCTGCCAAAGAGGATCCCGCGGCCGTCGGCAGGCGTGGCAGTGCGCCGTCCCGAGGCGAAGGCGGGGCGCCCATCGTCCGTCTGCTGCACGTCGCAAAGGAGTTCCGCGATGTGCCGGGTGGGACCGCTGCCCTGGCGGACGTAACGATGCACGTGCTTGCCGGCCAGTTCGTAGCCGTCCTGGGGCCCAGTGGTTGCGGCAAGTCGACGCTGCTGCGGATCGTTGCCGGTCTCTTGCCACCGACGGCGGGGCAGGTTCAGGTCTGCGGCCATCCGCCGGACGTGGCTCGCCGCGCCCGCGAGTACGGGATGGTGTTCCAGGCTCCGGTGTTGTACCAGTGGCGGACGGTGCTCGGGAACGTCGAGCTGCCCCTGGAGCTTGCCGGCGTTCCGAAGGCCGAGCGTCGGGCGCGGGCCAGAGAGGCGCTGGCGCTCGTTCGCCTGGAGGACGCCTGCGACCGCCGACCATCCCAATTGTCGGGTGGCATGCAGCAGCGGGCGGCCATCGCGCGGGCCCTGGTCACCCAGCCGCGCCTCCTGCTGATGGATGAGCCATTTGGCGCGCTGGACGAGCTCACCCGCGAGCGACTGCAGGCCGAGCTCCTTCGAATTTGGCATGCGACCGGTGTCACGGTGCTGTTCGTGACCCATCATATCGAGGAGGCGGTCTTCCTGGCGGACCGTGTGCTCGTCCTCACGGAGCGGCCGAGCCGGGTGGCGGCGGAGATCCCGATCGAGCTGGCGCGGCCGCGCACCGACGATACGCGTGACGAGGCGACGTATTTCGCCGCCGTGCGCCGGGTGCGGGCAGCGTTGCGCGCTCCGCACGCTGACGGAACGTCCCATCCACAAGGCCCCGCCTTCGATCCCTTCGCGTAGGATGTGCCGGGCGCCACTCGCCAAGGGCAGCGCCCAGCAGACGCTATGGCTGTCGCCGCAGTCCTGCCAGGACCTCTGGGGTGAACGGGTCTTCGCCTCTCTGCAGCGCGGCCAGCCAATCGGCCCACGGATGGCGCGTCTGCTTGCCGGCATTGGTCGGCAGGCGGGCCCGGGCCAGACCAGCCTCGATGTCTTCGCTGGCCCCCCCGAGGTCGCCGGTGCGCGCCCGAGCGAAGCCGCGCAGCAGCAAGCCGGCGCCCTCATGGGGTGCCGATAGAGCCACACCGGCGTCGCACGCCGGCAGGGCCTCGTGCGCGTCGCCGAACAAAGCGGCGTACCAGCAGAGCTGTGTCTGCAGGTACCACGAATCGGGGATCTCGGACGCACCACGGCGCAGCACCTGCAGGGCGTCGTCGAAGCGGCCAGCACCTCGGAAGGCGCGTTCGGCCAGCCGGTAGTATGCGACGCTCTGGGTGGGGTAATCCTGGATCAAGCCCTCCGCGACGCTGGCCGCAGGCTCGTAGAGCCGGGCTTGCAGGAGGAAGGTGCCGCCGCTGTAGCGACCGAAGGGAGTTCTGAGCCACCAAAGGAGGGCCGCGCAGCCGACGGCGAGCAGCCCCGCCGCCGCTGCCGCCGCAAGGCGCGCCACCCGCGGCACGAACTGCGGATCGGCTGGGTCGAGGTAGCGAAGGAGTCGCTGCCACGCGGGCATCTATGCTCGGCGCGAAGGCAGTTCGTAGATGCGGCGCAGGCCGTCCAGGGTCAAGAGCGGCTCGTAGGCATCCACGACACCGATCCAGGGCAGCACCACCGCGGCCCAAGGCGCCTCGCCGGTGGCCACGACGGGTGCCTTGCCGATGGCTGCCCAGACACGTCGCACCAAGCCCTCCACCAGGCCGACGAAGCCCAGCACCAGCCCAGACTGCATACCCTCCACGGTGGTCTGGGCGATTGCCCGCCGCGGCGCCTCGAGCGGCACCTGGGGCAGGCGCGCGGCGCGGCGATGAAGCGCCTCGGCAGCCACGGCCAGCCCCGGCGCGATCACCGCCCCGATGTAGTCGCCCCCGCCGTCCACCACGTCGATGGTGAAGGCGGTGCCAAAGTCCAGTACCATCACCGGTTGGCCCCACCGGGCCCGTGCCGCTACGGCATTGGCGATCCGGTCGGCACCCACATCTCGTGGGTCGTCCGTACGAATGCGCAGGCCAGTTGGCACGCCGGGGCCGACCACAAGCGGCGTGCGGCCCAGGAGCGCTTCGCAGGCCTCGGCCACTGCCGGAGTGAGCGAAGGAACCACCGATCCGAGGGCGCAGCCGCCCACCGCGTCGGGCGCGAGTCCGCGGGCTTCTAGCAGCCGCGTGAAGAGGATGCGCAGCTCGTCCGCACTCCGGTTCGTGGACGCAAGCTGCCAGTGGTGCGGGCTGTCCGTGCCCTGCCACAGGGCGAGAGCCGTGACGGTGTTCCCGATGTCGACCGTCAAGATGCCGCTCATGGCCCCCGCCGACCCTCAGCCACGTGGTGTGCCGCCCGCCAGTGCGGCTCCCGGCTCAGCGCACGCGCGACAGGGCAATCCCCTGCTGCCGATCGTAGCGGCCCTGCCGATCCTTGTACGAGGTGAGGCAGATCACTGAAGCGCGCAAGAAAAGGATCTGACCGATCCCCTCGTTGGCGTACACCCGAACCGGCCGTGGCCCGGTGTTCACGATTGCCAGCGTAGCGTGCCCCTCCCACTCGGGCTCGAATGGCGTGACGTTCAGGACGATGCCCGACCGCGCATACGTGCTCTTGCCCAGGCAGATGGTCACCACATCCCGTGGAATGCGGAAGTACTCGAGCGATCGGCCGAGGACAAAGGCATTCGCTGGGATGTCACAGTACCGCTCAGCCACCAGATCGACGAACGCATCGGGGTCGAGCGCTTTGGGATCGATGGGCTCTCCTCTCTGCGGCCGGATCATTTTGAATTCCCCGGCCACCCGGAAGTCATAGCCGTAGCTCGACAACCCGTACGAGACGACTCCCTCCGAGACCTGATGGTCGACGAAGGGCTCGATCATCCGCTCTCGTTTCACACGCTCGACGATCTCGCGGTCCGACAGCACCATGGCATCACACGATCATGCATGTGCCCCAGAACTCGCGAAACGCGGCATGTGTCCAGGGCATGTGGTCGCGGAAGATCCCCTCAATGACCTCGGCGTAGGCGCGAATCTCGGCTTGGGCTGCTGGCGCCGTGCGCAGGTAGATAAAGTTCATCAGGCTAAGGGCGTTGACGGTCCAGAAGAACGAGGTGTACTGGGCGACCGGCAGAACCATGCGGGCGTGCTCGCGGGCCACGCCCATGGCCAGCAGCGACTCGTACAGGTGACGCGCCTGCTCGTAGAACGCCTCGATGTCACGCCGTGCCGCCTCGTTGGCGTCGTCGGGCAGTGGCACCATGGTGTAGTCCATTGCCTTGCCGGCGGGCCCGTGCAAGTGCTCTGGCAGGTACAGCTCGTCTTCCAGCTTGGCGTAGCGCCCACTCTCCTCGTTGTACGATGCGAAGCGATGCCGGAACCACTGGCGGGCGACCAGGATGGGGGCCCGAATGCGGAACTGGAAGACGGCGTGTTCGAAGGGCGAAGTGTGGTGGTCGCGCAACAGGCGCCGAATCAGACCCTTGTCGCGCTCCCTTTGGTCTTCGGACTCGCCGGCCAGGCTGGCCAGCTCACGCCGCAACGAGACGCGCGCCGCGGCCACACAGCGACGGTCATCGCCCAGCACGTCCACGAGCTCGACGAACCCGTGGTCAAGGACGGGGATGTGGATCCGCTCGGCCGGTCGCTCTGCCATGGTCCACCGTCAGACGGGTCGCAGTGCGGCCAACATGGGTGGCGCACGACCGGCCATGGCGCCCCGCGACCGACTAGTCCTCGGGCGACTCTTCGGCCGAGGCCTTGCGGGGCCTGCGACTGGGCACCCGCGGCGCTTTCCCCGCGGCAGCCTCACCAGACGTGCGGGCCGAAGCTCGCCGCGTTCGAGCGGCCGAAGCGGCTGCGCCTTTGACGGACGCCGCCCCGCCAGCTTGGCGCGTCGGCGCTTGGTCGGTCTCGGCGGGCATGGCTTCGCCGGCTCCGCCGGACCGCGCTTCAGCGGGCATGGCTTCGCCGACTCCGGGGGACGGCGCCTCGGCGGACAAGGCTTCCGTACGTTCGGAGGACGGCGCGCCGGACTCGTCCGCGGCAGCCGCCTGTCCCCCGCCAGCTTTCGTCGGCCGCCCACCGGCCGGAAGCGGCGCCAGGCCGCGGCGCCGGCGGCGCTCCGCCAGGCGTTGCTCGCGAAGCTCTTCCGCCCGCGTCCGCTCCGCGACCCGCTGGCTCTCGCCCTGCTCCAGGCGTCGCATGAAGCGCTCCACCTGGCCGGCGGTGTCCACGATGCGCTGCTCGCCCGTGAAGAAGGGGTGGCAGCGGGCGCAGACCTCGGTCGTCATGTCCGGCACGGTAGCGCCCACCACGATCACGTTCCCGCAAGCACAAGTGATGCGCGCCTCGGGGTGGTACTTGGGGTGAATGTCAGGCTTCATGGTCGACTTCCGGCGTTGCGGACGGAGCGACAGCAGGGTGCTGGGGATGGCTCTCGTGCACGCTTACCTGACGACGTCCGCCCCGTCGAGGTTCAAACTTGACATAGCCGTCGCGGGTGGCAAACAGCGTGAAGTCCCTACCCATCCCTACATGGGTGCCCGCCAGAATGCGGCTACCGACCTGCCGCACCAAGATGGTGCCGGAGCGCACGTGCTCGCCGTCGAACCTCTTCACCCCCCGGTATTTGGGGTTGGCATCTGCGATATTGCGGGTACTCCCGCCACCCTTCTTGTGCGCCATGTGCCGTGACTCCTCGAGAACCGCACACCACTGCCGGGTCAGGCGTGAATCGCCTCGATCCGCAGTCGCGTGTGCAGTTGCCGGTGGCCGGTCTTGATCCGGTACCGATTCTTGTTCTTGTACTTGAAGACGACGACCTTCCGCCCTTTGTCCTGCGCCAACACCGTGGCCTCGACGTTGGCGCCGGCAACGAGCGGCGTACCGACGCGCGGCTTGTCGCCACCAACCATCAGCACCTGGTCGAGGTGAATGCGCTCGCCCGGTTCTGCGTCCAGGCGCTCGACTTCGATGATGTCGCCGGCTGCAACCCGATACTGATGACCACCCGACTTCACGATCGCATACATGGTTGGGTCCTTCCGCCGCAGCGTAACGCTCCTATTATACCGGTCGGGCCGGCCGGGACCAAACAGCGGGGGCGCAGGCGGAAGGAGATCGCGGTGAAGAACGGGAGCGACGATCCGAAGGGGAACGCGTCTGCGCTCAGCGAGGCGATCGAGGAGGCGGTGGCGGCTCTTGCGGGGTGCGAGCTCTGCCCACGGCGTTGTGGCGTGAATCGGCTGGCTGGCGACACTGGGTGGTGCGGGATCGGCCGGCTGGCGGTGGTGGCGAGCGCCTTCCCTCACCACGGCGAGGAGGACTGCCTGCGGGGTGTCCGCGGCTCCGGCACCATCTTCTTCGCCGGCTGCAATCTGCGGTGCGTTTTCTGCCAGAACCATGACATCTCATGGCATGCCCGCGGGGATCCGGTAACCGCGAGCCAACTTGCCGCTCTGATGCTCGAGCTCGAGGCCCGTGGCTGCCACAACATCAACCTGGTGACACCCTCGCACGTGGTGCCCCAGATCCTGGAGGCGCTGGCAGTGGCGTTGGCGAGCGGCCTCAACATCCCCATTGTTTATAACACCAGCGGCTACGACCGCGTGACGACGCTGCACTGGCTCGATGGTCTCATCGACATCTACATGCCCGATTTCAAGTTCTGGTCGAGCGAGGTGGCGGATCGCTTCTGCCGGGCGCCGGACTACCCGCAGGTGGCTCGCCGGGCGTTGCGGGAAATGCACCGCCAGGTAGGCACGCTGGTCATCGGGCCTGACGGCTTGGCGGTCCGTGGTGTGCTGGTCCGGCACTTGGTCCTGCCGGGAGATCTGGCCGGCACGGCAGAGGTCATGCGCTTCCTGGCGCAGGAGCTGTCGCCAGACACCTACGTCAACCTCATGGACCAGTACCGTCCCCCC
>DAOUCP010000067.1:0-1701 GCA_034432155.1 Anaerolineae bacterium | reverse complement strand
GGGTTGATCCAACGGTAGCCTCGATCCCGAATGACCACAGCACGACGCAGACCTTTACGGTGCGCATCGCCAACGCCGTGGACCTGTACGGCTACCAGTTTGTCATCACCTTTGACAAGGACAACCTGGAGTGCACGGCGGCCGCCTTCGACGGGTCGTTCTTCACGACCGAGGAAGGCAAGAGCTCCGTCCCGCCCGGGTGGAACGCCACCATAGACAATGGCAACGGCAGAGTGTACTTTGCGCGCACGCTGCTCTATCCCGAGCTGCCACTGAGCGGCAGCGGGCCGCTCGCCACAGTCACCTTGCGCAGCAAGAGCGGCGCTAGCGCCGGGAACTACAAGATCGACTTTGCCCAGAACAAGCTCGGCGATATGGACGGCAACGCTCTCGAACACACGACGCAGCACGCCTGGTTGAGGCTCTACGGCCTGGGCAACCTGGCCGGCTCCGTGGACTTGCAGGGCCGCACGAACGAGAGCGGCGGCACCGTGACCATCATGAGCGACTACGGCTACCTGGCGTCCAAGACCATCACCGACCCCGCCGGCACGTGGAGCTTTACCAACATCCCGGCCGGTAGCTACCAGGTCAACATCGAGATGGCCCGCTATTTGGACGCGCAGAAGGGCGAGTACGGCAGCGGCGTGACGGTGCCCGCCGGTGGCACGACCACGCTCAACAAGGTCAAGCTGCTCGGCGGCGACGCCAACGATGACGACGTCGTGGACATCAGCGACGCCACTATCATCGGCGGCGCGTTTGGCACTACCCCGCCAAGTGACTCCAGGGCGGACATCAACAACGACGGTACTGTCGATATCCTGGACCTGGTGCTCATGGGCGGCAACTTCCACTGGGAAAGCCCAGTTCCGTGGTCGTAACCGGAGATCCCCCGTTCCCCTTTGTGAAGGCCGTTCGCTCCCGAATCTCTTTGACGGGAGGGGGTGAGGGGGGATCGCCTGCCCATGTGCGGCTCAGAGCGGGCTCGGCCAGGCACCGCCGGCGCACGCGATCGCGGCGCGCATTCGTCCGCTCGCCGTGCGATTCGTGCACGGATTGCAGTTGTGCCTGGCTTGCCCGCTGGAGTCTCTGACTACAATACCATTGCAGCTCGTTTCGGCAGGAAATGGGGTGACAATGCAAGACTTGCGACCAAGACATAGGGTGTTGCCCTGTGCCGCTGCCTGTCTGCTCCTGGCAGCTCTGCTAGCGAACGTCTGCGTTGTGTCGGCGCAGAGTAGGGCGCTCGTACGTCTCGTTCCCGCCCTGGCCGAGGTTGGACTCGGGCAGACGACAGCGGTCGAGGTGCGCTTTGAGAACGTGCAGGACCTGTATGGCTTTGACGTGCGCCTGTCCTTTGACCCCACGGTGGTTGAAGTGGTGGATGCCGATCCGGCCATCGAGGGGGTGCAGGCACGCCTGGGCGACCTGCTCAAGCCCGACCTGGTCGTGCGCCACGTCGCCGACAACAGCGCCGGCACCGTCTGGGTGGCGCTGACCCAGCTCAATCCCAGCGAAGCCGCCAGCGGCAGCGGCGTCGCCTACACTGTCGTCCTGCGCGGCAAGCTGGCCGGCGGCAGTTGCCCGCTGACCATCAGCTACCAGAAGCTGGCCACGCGCTCCGGCGAGGTCATTCCGGTGTCGGTCGAGGAGGGAGAGGTCCGCGTCGTCACCGAAGCGCCACCACCGACGCCAACC
>DAOUCP010000066.1:0-14915 GCA_034432155.1 Anaerolineae bacterium | reverse complement strand
GGGTGACGCCGCGGGAGTCCAGCCGGGTCCGATGCGAATGGCTGCCACCAGCGTAGTGGGTGGACTAGGCTGGGAAGGCCGACGCGACGCCACGTTGGCGACACGAAGGCGACAGCATGCGCTTGTCGGCCCGTCTGCGCGCTCTGCGACGGGCCAAGAGGCAGGCTGCCGTTGGTCAGGGACTGGGCGCCGTAGCGTCGTCCGCCGCGTTGCGGCGCACGCTCGGCAAGTAGGTACGGCCCTCCACCGGCCTGATCGAGAGCTGACCTACAGGCCCGGCATAGCGGCCACTCGCGCCACTGGGGTTCGGTCCACAGGGGACGTCACTGGCCAGCCAGATGTCGGTGCCCGGGTTGGCCGGCAGCGCCACCATGCTCCGGACGGCACAGAAGGGTACGACGAAGGGGTGTGTGGCGGCTGGCTCTGGACCGCTCGATAGGCCGACCAAGAGCGGCGCGTACAGCCACGGTCCGGTGGCAACGCCGGCGAGCCAGATTTCGTGGCGAGTCGCGGCTGACAGCAACCACCAGTCTACGTCGCGCACTGTGCCCAGCACGTTGGGGAGCCGCTGCGGCAGCGGCAGCCGGACCTCGCTGGCTTCGCAGTTCCGGAGTCGAAGCAACACACCGGTGGGCGAAGTGGGCGAGCCAGCGGCCAAGCGGTCAGTGGCGATCGCCCAGCCGTCCGCTCCCTCGACGAGCTCCAGATCGACCACCTGGCCGCGGGGTAGCTTTCCCACGCGGCGGAACGCATCGTTCTCGTAGCGGTACAGCCCGTCGCTCGCTGCCAGGCAGCCGACAAGGGTCCCGTCCGCCATCGCCAGATCGAAGGGTGCCCCGCCGGCAGTCGAACGAGCCTCGGAAGCGACCGGTGGGGCAGACTTGACGACCCGCCACTCGCTACCATCGTGGGCCCACAGTTGGCCGGACCGACTGGCCAGCCAGGCACCCCCATCCGGAGAAGCGCGAAGGCGGGTGCTCATTTGCACCCCGGTCGGCAACGGCACGCCTCCCCATCGAGTCCCGTCCCATCGCCAAGCCTGCAGCTCGCCGCTGACCGGATCGGACTCGGCCTCGCTGCCCAGCGCCCAACCGGCGCTCGTGGTGGCCATGTCGATGACCTCGATGGCAAAGTGCGCATCGTCCGTGCGCCGCTCAACGGCCTCGGCAAACCATGTGCCTTCGTGGCGGATCAGCGGCCACGGTCCGCGTCCACCGACCCAGACCGTCGGTCCGCGTGCCCCCGCAATGACCATCGACGTATCGAGCCACGGATGCTGCAGCCGTACGACTCCGCCTTCGAGCACCAGGACGGCCGCCTGGCTTTCGGCATCTGCCGTGTTCGGGTCGCGGCAGACGGAATAGGCAGTCACACCATCGGTGGCCAGATCGAGGTAGGCTGCTGGCAGGCCCGTCTGGCCTCCGGCATCTGTCTTCCCTGGCCAGCCCCGAAGATCGACCGCCGCTGGCCGCCAGGCATAGCCATCGAAGTACCAGGGCGTCGTGCCGCCGGAATAGCCCCGCCACGTTGGCTTCCCGGCGATTGCCCAGGCCGTGCCGGAATTGCCGGCGCCAGTCGTCGCCTGGCCAGTACCGTCCTGGCCTGGGCGAGCGATCGGCGGGCGCAGCTGCCCGCCGTGCCCTCCACTGGCCGGTCCAGCCGGGGTTCCCGCGACGCGCACCCATTGGTGACCCTCCGGCGGCAGGGTAAGGGCAGGTCGCCAGAGGCCATCCTGCATCATGAGCAGGTCGGAGCCAGCGGCAGCAATCCCCAGGCCATCTCGACTGAAGGCTAAGTCATAGATGCAGCCGACCAGGTCGAGCTCGGCGGCCAGCGTCCAAGCGTGGCTACCGTGGTCGCGCAGCAAGACGGGACGATCGCTGTAATCACAGCCGCCGGCCCAGGCTTCGCCGTCGGGTGCGATGGCGATGGCATACAGCAATGTGTGGTGCAGGTCCGGGGTCGCCAAGGGGTCGAGGCTCTTGCCGTCCCAACTGACGATGACACCCGCTTCGGTGACGTAGTCAAAGCCGACGGCCGTGACATCATTCGGGGATCGAGCAGCCGCATCGTAGAAGTCGGCGATCACCGGCGGCGGCAGCGCAGCCCAGTCAGTGCCGCGCTGGCGCCACGAGCCACCGTCCAAGCCGAACGCCCAGGCGCCCTCCTCGGTGAGGGCCAGGGCAAAGATCTTGGTGACCTCGGGTGGCCGTTGGGGTGTCTCCCAGACGCCGTCGCGCAGCGGGCCGACCTCCGTCTCGCTGGCCAGCCACAGCTCGCCGCCGCCGGCCATAAGGGTCACGTCGCCTGGCTCGGCCGGCAGGGGACGGTAGGCCGTATACCGAGGTCGCCAGATGGCCACCACATCCGTGGTGGCGAGCGCGGTGATCTGGAGGGGCAGCTGGGGCACCGTGTTGACGGCGGTGCTACGGCGACTCCGTGTCGCGGTTCGCTCGGCGACGCGTTGGCGGGCAGCGGCGCGGCGGGCAGAGGTGAGGCGGGCAGAGGTGAGACGTGCGGCCGCAGCGGGCGGGTGCCCGTGCCACCCCAAGGACGTCTTGGCGGCGAGGCCGAACGAGACGAGGAGGAACCCGCCAGCCAGGGCGAGGCGTACGGCCCACCTTGCCAGACAGCGGTTCTGCCGGCCAGTCGATGTAATCATGGGCCCGCTGCCTGTCCGTACGGTCATGGCGGGTACATGATAGTCCGGCTGGCGACTGGCAATCCAGGCTGGTCGTCAGGTCCTACCTCAGGCTTGGGCGCGCGCGCCAGCAAGAGATGGCGCCGAGGACGCGAAGAGCCTGGCGATCGGTCCCCATCCGTATCCAAGGGGTTGACGCGACGTTTAATCAAAGGTTGGGATGCATCCGCGAATGGGTCAGCCACGCCTCGAGGCTCGCAGCGGTTCCAGCAAGACCACCGCCTCGACATTGGATGACGGACGGTGACTACGCGGACGGTGGAACGCCCGATGAGACCGCCACTGCAGGCGGTGTGGGGCTTCCTGAGCACCCTAAGGCCAGCACTCATGACCCTGGCGCGCGACGGTCGCCACCATCGCCTGCTGGCAGCTCTCGTCGTCTTGCCCGCCTCGGTCTGGGCCGGCAACCACGCCTCGGAGGTTCTGTCCCTGCTGCCCTACGCCACGATTGCGGCGGCGGTGGTGTGGCTGCGGGCCGAGCTGGCGTTGCCGGCCTTGCTTCTGGCGTTGGCCTGCGTGCCATTCGAGATCGGCACAGGTACCGCTTCGGCCATCAACGTGGCCTTGCTCGGCGTGGCGGCCATGACCGGGGTCTGGTGGCTGCGCATGGCGGTCGCTCGTCGGATCTGTTTGCGCCCCAGCGAGGCCAATCTGCCCTGGCTCGTCCTGACCGTCGTTGCCGGGCTGGCGCTTCTGGCTGCTCCGCGACGGGTCATCTTCGCACTGGCGGCGATTGCCCTGATCCTGCTATCGGCGCACACGGCAGGCGGCTGGCAATCCGGCTGGTTGCCGGGCCTGCTGGGCGTGCTCTTTGCCGGACTGCTGGACGACTGGGTGCTCCCTTTCGTCTACAACGCCGGTCTCTATGGCTCTCGTGACAGTGTTGCGGGGTGGCCGTTGCTCCGCGGTCTGGTGTTCCTTCGAGCGACGCGGCGGCGGGAGGCTGCGTGAGGGGACAGGTCCGACAGGCGCAACGGCAAGGCTCGGCGCCCCCGCTGAGTCTGGCGCGGCAGGAGCAGCTCCTGCAGTGGCTACTCGTCGCTGCTGACGGTATCACGGTTGCGGGCGCCCTGGCCACTGCCTATTGGTTGCGTTTCCACTCGAACTTGACCGTTTTCGACGTCTTCGGCAGCAGCCGACCAGACTGGTATGCCCGTCTGGCCCTGGCCGTTGGCGCGATCTGGCTGATCTTCTTCTGGCTTTTCGGGCTCTACGATGAGCGCAATCTGCTGGGTGGCACGCGGGAATACGCGCTCGTCTTCAACGCCTTGGCCGCGGGTGCTCTCTTGGTGATCACCGCCACCTTCCTCGCTCCCCACTTCATTGTCGCCCGCGGCTGGCTGCTCTTGGCCTGGGGTCTTGCCTTTTCCTTCGTGACGCTGGAGCGCTTTCGGCTGCGGCGCGCAGTTTACTCCATGCGGGATCGCGGCTGGTTCTTGCGTCCGACGGTGATCGTGGGCAACGGCGCGGAGGCGGCTGCATTGGCCGAGCAGCTGACCGCCCATCGCCTGTCGGGGTTGGACGTGCGTGGCCTGGTGAGCCCCGCGGCTGGCGCCAGTGGCGCTAGCCGGGCAGGTGGGCTACCGGTGATCGGTAGCCTGGTTGAGTTGGAGGCGTTGGTGGAGTCCAACGGGATCCGCGAGATTGTGGTCGCCACGGGTGAGGTCTCGCGGGCCGATCTGGTGGACCTCTTCCGTCGGCTTGCGGGGCGATCGGACGTCCGAATGCGTCTCGCCGGTGGCCTGTTTGAGGCGGTGACCACTGGCTTGGACGTCAAGGAAGTCGCGTACGTGCCGCTCATCCATGTCCGGCCGACGCGCCTTTCCGGTATCGACCGCATCCTCAAGTTCCTACTGGACTATGGCATTGCCGTGCCGGCGGCGGTCTTCGCGGCACCGCTCTGCCTGCTGATCGCGCTCCTCATCCGACTCGATTCGCCGGGACCGATCTTGCACCGGCGACGGGTCCTCGGCCTGGGTGGGAACGAGTTCGACGCCCTCAAGTTTCGGACGATGTACGTGGATGGCGATGCGATTCTGGCCCAGCGGCCGGACTTGCAGGCCGAGCTGGCGCGCAACCACAAACTGCAGGAGGATCCCCGCATCACCCGCGTGGGTCGGTTCTTGCGGCGACTCAGCCTGGACGAGCTGCCGCAATTGTACAACGTGCTTCGTGGTCAGATGAGTGTCGTCGGACCTAGAATGATCACGCCAGCAGAGCAGGCGAAGTATGGCCGGTGGGACCTGAATCTGCTGACAGTGAAACCAGGGATGACCGGCCTGTGGCAGGTGAGCGGGCGCTCCGACGTGAGCTACGAGGAGCGCGTTCGCCTGGACATGTTCTACATTCGCAACTGGACCATCTGGCTCGATCTGCAGATTCTGTATCAAACGATTCCGGCTGTGATGCACGGCCGCGGCGCGCGATGAGTTCGAACCTGCCGCCTGCACGCCAGGAGGGTGGCTGCAGCGCGGACGAGGGAAGTACGGAAGGGTGCGAGGATGAGTCAATACGATCTCGGTGAACTTGTCGCCATGGCCCGCAAGTGGTTATGGCTGTTTGTCCTCGCGACCCTGGTGGCTGCCGTCGGAGCCTGGCTGGCTACGCGTGCCATGCCCCGCCAGTATGCCTCCCAGACCACGTTGATGGTCGGTCGGGCAACGCAGGACCCAACACCGGACTACCAGGCCATCTATCTGAGCGAAACGCTCGCCGGAGTGTATGCCCGGATGGCCACACGCGCACCCGTGCTGCAAGGCGTGGTGAACGAGTTGGACCTCCAGGTGCCATGGCAAGTGTTGCGTGGCATGGTTCAGGCCAAGGAGGTCCCGGGGTCGCAGTTCATCGAGATCCGAGTGATCACCACCGATCCCGTCCGAGCCCAGGTTCTGGCCGATGCCGTGGCGAAGCAGCTCATCGCGCAGAGCCCCACTCCGCAGAATGTGAGTGCCGGTGAACAGGAGTTCGTGGCGGGCCAGCTCGAGCAACTGCGCGCCAGCATCGAGACTGCGGACCAGGAGATTGCCGACATCGAAAGCCGGATCACCTTGGAGACCAGCGCTCGGGCCATCGCCGAACTGGAGAACCGCCGGACGGCGCTGGAGCAGAAGAAGGCTGCCTGGCAGCAGCAGTATGCCCAGCTGCGCGTGGGCACGGAGGGGAGCGAAGTCAACTCGCTGGTCGTCATTGAACGGGCGACCCCGGGGGAGCTGGTAGGCCCGCGGGCCCGGCAGAATGTGCTCTTGGCGGCCACCCTGGGATTCGGGCTCGCCCTGCTGGCAGTCCTTGGCCTCGAGTACCTGGACGACACCGTCAAGACCACCGCCGACGCCGCCAAGCGCTTGGGTCTCACGGGCTTGGGGACCATCGAGCACATGGCGGACAGCGGGCGGTACCGAGACGCCCTGGTGACACTCCGGCATCCTCGCTCGCCCGTTGCCGAAGCCTACCGCGTGCTGCGCACCAATCTCGAGTTCTCCCTGCTGTCGTCCAGCACCCAGTCGCTCTTGGTGACATCGCCCAATCCGGGCGAGGGCAAGAGTGTGACGGCCGCCAATCTGGCCGTGGTCATGGCGCAGGCCAGCGGCCGTGTGATCTTGGTGGACGCCGATCTACGGCGACCGGTGCAGCACCGCATCTTTCAGCTGCCCAACAGCGTCGGCATGACCTCGTTGCTGCTGGATGCCGGCCTGGCACTCGAGGAGGTGCTGGGCACCGTCGAAAGCGTGCCCGACCTGCGCGTTCTGACGTCGGGGCCGTTGCCGCCCAATCCAGCCGAAGTTCTGCGCTCCAAGCGCATGACCGACCTCCTCAGAGCGCTGACCGAGAGCACGGACTTCCTGATCTTGGACAGTCCGCCGGTGCTTCTGGTGGCGGACGCGGCGATCCTGGCCGGCATGACGGGCGGGACGGTGGTGGTCTGTCAGTCCGGCGTGACCCGTACCGGCGCGGCGCGCTCTGCCGTGGAGGCTCTGGAGGCAGTTGGCGTAAAACCCCTTGGTGTGGTGATCAACGACCTTGATCGATCGCGCGTGGGTTCGTACTACTACACAAAGTACTACTATTATAGCAAGTATGGCTACTATTATTACTACGGCGACGGGCGGGAACGCGAACGGGAGACAGTGGCAGCAGGGGAAAGCGATGCCGAGCCCGTCGTCGAGAAGCGCACCGTACACCGGCATCGTCGCCACCGCACGCCGCTTCGGCGCGTGATTGACGACCTTCGCTCGGCACTCGGGTGATAGGAAGCTCATGGCTGCGCGCCGGCGGCGAGAGGAGAGCCATCGCTGATGGAGGGGCCTTGCCCCCACCTGGGCACGGATCGCGACCGGGCCACGCATTACATCGGCGTCCACCGAAGCCACTGCTGTTATGCCACGGTGCCGGCGCGGCACGTCGAGGAGGCCAGGCAGGCGGAGTTCTGCTTGGGGCCGTATCGGTCGTGCCCGGTCTTCGTTGCCCACCTGACCGGCGAGAGCGGCGAGCTGCCACCCGGCGAAGTCGCGGACCTTCCTGCTGCCCTACCCGAGACGGACGCGACGGCCTTCGACCGACCGGCCAGGCCCCCCGATGGGGCGGCGGCCGGCCCGCCTGGGGCCTGGAGTCGTGCCCTGGCAGCACGGTTGGCTGCCCAGCGCGGCCGACTGGCAGCGCTGTCCGGCGACGAGTGGGTACTCCTGGGTGTGGCGGTCTTGCTCCTGGCCATCATTGGCTACTTCGCGTGGATGGGGGCGCCGTTCGGCGAGCCGCCGTCTCTGCCGACCCCCCAGATCGAGATCCGCGAACGCGCCCTCGCCCTGATGGCCACGGCGACGACGACGGCGACGCCGCCGCCCACGGCGACGCCGCGGCCGACGCGGGCTGGTCTCGGACCGCTGGAAACGGCGCCCGCGCCAACCCCCCAGCCGGGAGGGATGGTGGCCGCTCTCACGCCGGCCGAGCGAGGCGTAGGATCCTTCAATGCTGCCGACAAGCTGCCGGCGTTCGGCGATCGCAATCTGAATGTCGGTCGCTTCGAAGGCATCGAGTATGTTGGCGGGATTCTCATCTCTCTGAAGCGGCTGCCCCCCGGCTCGCGCATCAGCTACGCGGCGCTCGAATTGACCGGCCTCTCGGATGAGCGGCTGGGAGGCAGCGGGGTCTGGTATGTGGAGATGCTGGACCCCGAAGCCGCCGATGTCTGGGACAAGCTGACCTACACGACGCTGAAGACGGCCTCGGCGCGTCGGGCGAACGTATCCTGGCAGCTCGCACCTTCGGACATGGCACCGCGTCGGGTCAACCTTCTGCCTTTCTCGGAGGCGGCCCTGGCCGTCCTTGCCGAGCGTTTGGCGCAAGGCAAGGTTGCCTTTCGCTTGCGCGGCGCCGTTGGCAGTGGGGACAACCTATTCGCATGGGATACGGGCTACGGGGAGGGGTTCGGCCAGCGTCCCGTGCTGCGCGTCGCCTATGTGCCACCGCCACCGACGCCCGGGCCGCGCCCTGGCGAGCCGACTATCGTGCCGCTCGTCGTATGGGTGGCCGAGCCGACCGAGGCCCCTGCCACTGCGACGCCCACGCCCTATCCCGTCGCCGACTACGAGCGCCTGAAGGGCATGGTGCTCTTCTTGTCGGACCGTTTCGGTCAGACGAGCCTCATGGTCTGCGACCCCGCTGGCGGACGGGTGGGCCAGGTGACCCGAAGCTGGCCGTACGAGTTGGCCAGGCAGGCGGACCTGAGCCGTGCCGGGCTAACGGTCTCGGTCATGGAGGTGCCTTGTGGTACCGGAGCGACGCCGGTCGTGGATCTGAGAGGCAAAGTCCTTGTACCGGGCGATCCGGCGCGGCGCTGCTCGCAAGTCGTTGTCGGAGAAGGCGTCACTAGCAGGGGGCGCGAAGTGACCGAGCCAGGCTTCATCCACTACGATCCCGTCCTATCGCCCGATGGTGCGTGGATTGCCTATGTGTCGCAGATGGCTGGCGGCGACGAGATCTTCAAGGTGCGCTCCGATGGCACGCAGAACACCCGCCTGACGAGCAACCTGTGGGAGTGGGACAAACACCCCTCCTGGTCGCCAGATGGCTCGAAGATCGTCTTCTGGTCCAACCGGGAGGGACGCAAGCAGCTGTATGTCATGCAATCGGATGGCAGTCAGCAACAGCCCCTGGCTCCGAGCCGCTTCAACGACTGGGATCCGGTGTGGGTGAAGTGAGCATGCCGAGAGGGCCGAATTGATACCGAGCGGCAGGAGGGCCCAAAGGCGATGCGCATTCTGGTAACCGGGGGTGCCGGGTTCATCGGGTCCCACGTCGTAGATCAGCTCGTCGAAGCCGGGCATGACGTGGCCGTCATCGACAACCTGTGTACGGGTCGTCGCGACCACGTGCACCCACGGGCTCGCTTCTACGAACTCGATATTCGCCAGGCCGCGATCGAGGAGGTGTTCGAGCGCGAGCGACCGGAAGTGGTGAGCCATCATGCTGCCCAGATGGACGTTCGCCGCTCAACCGCCGAGCCGCTGTACGATGGCGAGGTGAACATCCTGGGCAGCATCAACGTCCTGTGGAATGCGGTGCGGCACGGTGTGCGCAAGTTCATCTACATCTCCAGCGGCGGGGCCGTCTACGGCGAGCCCGAGTACCTGCCGGTCGACGAGGAGCACCCCATCCGGCCGCTCTGCGAATACGGCGCCTCCAAGCACGCCGTCGAGCACTATGTGGAGCTGTACTCGGTCAACCGGGGACTGGATTACACCGTCCTTCGCTATCCCAACGTCTATGGCCCACGCCAGAATCCGAGTGGCGAGGCCGGCGTCGTGGCCGTCTTTGCCAGCCACATGCTGGCTGGCGAGCAGTGCATCATCAACGGTGATGGCAACCAAGAGCGCGACTTCGTCTACGTGTCCGATTGCGCTCGAGCCAACCTAATGGTCTTGGAGGAGGCTGGATCGCGCGGCGTCTACAACCTGGGCTGGGGCCAGCCAGTCAGCGTGAACCATATCTTCGCTAAGCTCGCTGAGCTGACCGGCTACGCGTGGCCGCCTATGCACGGCCCGGCGAAGCTGGGCGAGACGTACCGTATCTACCTGTCTGCGGCGCGGGCGACAGCGGAGCTGGGCTGGCAGCCGCAAGTGCCCCTCGGGGAAGGGTTGGCCCGCACTGTGGCCTACTTCCGCGAGCAGAGCGGCCAAGAGAGCAGCGGAGGTGCTCGATGATCGTGACCCGGACGCCGCTGCGCGTTTCGCTCCTGGGCGGGGGCAGCGACTTCCCAGAGTTCTACTGCCGCGAGCCAGGCTGTGTGCTGGCAGCAGCCATCGACAAGTACGTGTACGTCACACTGAATCGCCGTTACGATGATCGGATTCGGCTGAGCTACACACGGACCCAGACGGTGAGCTGCCTGTCGGATCTGCGCCACGAGTTGGTGCGCGAATCGTTGCGGCATGTGGGGATTGCGAGTGGGGTGGAGGTTGCGACGTTGGCCGACATCCCCACCAAGGGCACTGGCCTGGGGTCGTCCAGTACGCTCACCGTCGGGCTCCTGAACGCCTTTTGGACGTATCTGGGGGTGCAGCCCACGCCGGCACAACTGGCCGAGGCGGCTTGCGACGTCGAAATCGGTCGGCTGGAGCGCCCGATCGGCAAGCAGGATCAGTACCTGGCGGCCTATGGCGGGCTGCGTCTGGTGACGTTCACCCCGGAAGGCGTCACCGTCGAGGACGCGGTCGGCGCGGGCGATGGCCGACAAGCCGAGGAGCTCGTGGCGCGTCTGCTTCTGTTCTACACCGGCGATGCACGGCGCGCGATGGCGTTGCTCTCGGCACAGCGATCGGCTGTCGAATCCCGCCGTCGCCAATTGCGCGCTCTTGCCCAACTGGCCCGGGAAGGTCGGGAGGCGCTGCAGCGCGGGACTCTGGATGTCCTCGGCGAACTCATGGCGCAAGGCTGGGAGCTCAAGAAGCAGTTGGCGGACGGGATCACCAACCGCAAGATCAATCGCATGGTGGAGCTAGCGATGCGAGCCGGGGCGATCGGTGCAAAGGTCACCGGCGCTGGGGGGCGGGGCTACCTGCTTCTCTACGTCCCGCCTGACCGGCAAGCGGCGGTACGCGAGGCGCTGCACGGCTATCGGGAGTTGCGCTTCGGACTCGATACCTGCGGGTCCTCGCTGCTTCTGGATGCCCGCCCCTCCGCCAAGGAGGCGCCGGGGCCGGCTGTCGGTCGGGGCCAGGACGGGGGCAGAGCAAGGCAATGAACCAGGTGGCCCGCGAGGATCGCAGCGCCGCGAGGGCGCCAGGCAGGGGCCGGCCACTCGCGCTGTGGTCGTTCCTCGAACAGCACGAGGGCTGGCTGGTGATGTTGGCGGGTCCGGTGCTGGTGCTGCCGGAATGGTTCCAGCTTCGGCTTGGCGGGGCGGTGGGCAGTTGGCGGGCGCTGCCGCTGGAGCTTGCTGCCGCCGCTTGGATCGGACTGCTGTGGCTCGCCCGCTACCGGGTTCGCGGCCGCTGGAGCTCGCGGACGGGCCTGGACGGCCCCATTCTGGCACTGCTGCTCACAGTGCCAGCGGCCTGCGTGGTGGCCCGCGATTCCGTGGCTGCCATTTCCCGCGCCTGCAGCCTGCTCTTTGCGGTGGCCCTCTACTACGCGCTGGCCAACGCCGTTTCGACGCCTCGACGGGCGTGGCTGGCCACTGCCTGCCTGCTCGTGGCCGGCCTGGGCGTCTCGGCGGTGGCGCTGGTGAGTGTCGACTGGACTGCCAAGGTTCTGGCGCTGGCACCCATCCTGAGTGGCCTGCCGCGCTGGATCGATGAGGTGCCGCACGCCACCCTGGCCGGAGCGGGCGTCCATCCGAACACCGTCGGCGGCCTGGCGGGCGTGGTTGGCATCCTGGCGGCCGCTCTACTTTGGTGGCCGAGGGGCGACCGAGCGCCGGAGACGGCAGCGCCCTCTTACGTCCGCCCCCTGGCACTGGCTACCCTGCTCACCTGTGCCGGCCTGTTGCTCCTGAGCCAGTCGCGGGGTGCGTGGTTGGCGGTGGCTACCTCCGGCGGGCTGCTCGTTGCCGGCCGTCGCCGCTGGCCATGGTGGGGAGCGCTAGCGGCCACAAGTCTGGTAGCCGTGGGGGCACTTGGCGCGCTTGGCGTTGCGTTGCCGCGCGCGACGGGCTGGCCGCTGGTGGACCAGGCAGGAACGACCCTCGCCGCGCGACGCGAGTTGTGGCGCCAGGCACTCGAGCTCTTGGCGGAGCAGCCGGGTACGGGCATCGGACTGAACAACTTCCCCCTGGTGCATGGCCAGCGGCCAGAGTACGAAGGCTCCTTCGTGTACCAGGGCTTTCCTCATGCCCACAACACGCTTCTGCAGGCCGGGCTGGACTACGGTGTGCCGGGCATGGTGGCGGTGGTCGGCCTCATGAGCGGCGTCGCTTGGATGGTCTGGCGGGGCCAGCGACGATTGCGGGGTTCCCCCCTGGCCCCGCTGGTCATGGGCCTGGGGCTGGGACTCTTGGTCTACGCCTTGCACGGCACGCTGGATGCGATTGCCATCGGCGCCAAGCCGGGCTGTCTCGTGTGGGCCATGGCGGGCGTGCTGGCCGGTGTCCGCCACCAGGCGCATCGGTGGGTGCCTCGGCCGCCGCGTCTGGAGCCGAGTGGAGGTCATGGCGGCGACGCAATGGGCGCAACGGAGGCTGCCGAGGTTGCGAAACCCAGTGTACAATGGTAATTCGGCGTCGAGGCGACGGACGGGCGATCGGCTCAGGTTGCCAGCCGTTGTCCATTCCGACGAGGCGACGATGCCAACCGTTGTCAGGGAGAGCAGGGAGGAGGCAAGCGATGGACGTTGGCCGATCCGGGCAGCAGGCGCAGGCTGGCGATGGCCGGCTGCGCCATGCCGCGGACCTGGGCGGTAGATCCGCGGCCGACCGGCAGGCGGGCGAGGATTGCGTGCGTGATTGCCTCGAGCGGGCAGCGGCCGCGATCGCTGGCCTGTCAAGTGCTGACATCTGGCGCGCGGCCGATCTGCTTTTGGAGGTGGCGGCTGCGGGGGGGCGCATCTACCTCGCCGGCAACGGTGGCAGCGCAGCCACGGCTTCGCACATGGCGAATGATCTTAACAAGTGGGCTTCCGTTCCCGGCGGGCCCAAGCTGCGAGCTTTCTCGCTCACCGACAACGTGCCACTGATCACCGCCTGGGGCAATGATCTGGACTACGCCGAGATCTACGCGCAGCAGCTCGAACGACTGTTGGAGGCCGGCGATCTATTGGTCGCTATCTCGACGAGCGGCCGATCACCGAACATCCTGCGCGCGATCGAAGTGGCGCGCCGCATCGGCGCTCGTACTTTGGCGCTGACGGGCGATCACGGCGGCCCGCTGCGCCATCTGGCAGACTTCTGCCTGTGCGTTCCGGCGCCGGACATCGGCATCCAGGAGTCCGTGCACCTGCTCTTGGACCACGCCATCGCCATTGCCATTCGCGAACGGCTGGCCACTTCGTGAGTTCGCTCGATGGCCGGCGGCCGCTCTGGGTGCCTCTCCTGGCGTGGCTGGTCACCGCTGCCCTGGCGGTGAACGCCATGCGGGCCAACGTTGCTCTGGCGGGCCTGATTGCGCTGGCGGGGGGTATGCTTTTCGGCTGGCTTTCCGCGCGCTGCGAGGATGCACGCCCGATTCGGGTTCGCCGACGGCGTGTGGCGAGCCGGCGGTCGGAGGTGGGTGCTGCCGACGATGACGACGAGCTCGGTGGGGATCCTGCCCAGAGGGGGCGAGGGCCCTCAGCCAGGCAAGGTGAAGACGCGCTGCCGTGAAGGTCATGGTCGTTCTGGGGACCCGACCGGAGGCCATCAAGCTGGCGCCGGTGATTGCCGAGCTGGGGCGATCGGCAGGGATCGAGACGCGGGTGGTGGTCACCGCCCAGCATCGCCAGCTCCTGGATTCAGTCCTGCAGACGTGGCGCATTGTGCCCGATGTCGATCTTGACCTCATGCGCGATGGCCAGTCCCCGACCCAGGTGGCGGCCCGAACGCTCGCGGGTCTGGAACCGGTTCTGGCTGCCGAGCGTCCCGATTGGGTGCTGGTTCAGGGCGACACCACCAGCACCATGGCGGCGGCCATCGCGGCGCACTACGCCGGCATCGCCGTGGGGCACGTGGAGGCCGGCCTGCGCAGCAGGGATCGGGCGAATCCGTTTCCCGAAGAGACCAATCGCGTTCTGACCGGGCACGTTGCCGACCTGCATTTTGCGCCTACCCCGCGGGCGCGTGAGAACCTGCTGCGCGAAGGCATCGATCCGGCTGCCATTCTGGTCACCGGCAACACCGTGATCGATGCCCTGCTGGCGGCACTGCGTTCCCCGTGGTCGCCGCAGTGCGGCAGCCCGCTGGCGCGGTTGCCGGCGGACAGAGACTGGTTGCTGGTTACGGCCCACCGTCGCGAGAGTTTTGGCCGGCCGCTGGAAGGCATCTGCCTGGCGCTGAAACGGCTGAGCGCCCGCGGGGATGTGCAGCTCATCGTCCCCGTGCATCCGAACCCCAACGTGACCAGAACGATCGAGGCGGCCCTGGCGGGCGATCCCGCTATCAGCCTGCTCGCACCGCTCGACTATCGACCGCTCCTGTGGTTGCTGGAGCGCGCCAGGCTGATCCTGACGGACTCGGGAGGCATCCAGGAGGAGGCGCCGACGCTGGGCAAGCCAGTGCTGGTGCTGCGCGAGCGCACCGAGCGGCCAGAGGCGATCGAATACGGGACGGCTCGTCTAGTGGGCACGGACCCCGAGCGCATCGTGGCTGAGGCCAATCGACTGCTGGACGATCCGGCGGCCTACGAAGCCATGGCCCGGGCGGGCAATCCGTTTGGTGACGGTCAGGCGGCGGTGCGCATCGTGGCTGCCCTGCGGGGTGACCGCGGGGTGCCCGAGTGGCTTCCGCAGCCGGGGTCCGGCCATGAACCCTGAGGCAGGATTGTCGATCATCGTGCCGGCGTTCAACGAAGCGGGGCGGATCGGACGTTGTCTGGCAGCGCTTCAGGCGCAGACGGTGATGACGCCCCAGACAGGCCATGGACGGGCGGAAATCATCGTCGTGGACGATGGGTCCAGCGATGACACCGTGGCGGTGGCCAGCCGCTATCCGGTTCGCCTCCTGTCGCAACCGCATCTCGGCTCCGCGGCGGCCCGCAATCGAGGCGCTGAGGCGGCAATCGGCCAGTTCCTGCTCTTCACCGATGCCGATTGC
>DAOUCP010000065.1:0-37976 GCA_034432155.1 Anaerolineae bacterium | reverse complement strand
ACCGAACCCTGGCCAATCACTGGCCTGACCCACCCAAATAACTGACCAAGTGCGGACGAATGCCGCCGTCGCTGAAGATCCCGGCCCGGCTGTGTCCGACAGGCAGCAGCAAGTTGGGCCCGCAGCCCGGTGCCGGAAGCCGGTGGTGGAGCGACGGGTGCGCGCCAGGCCCCGGAATATGCCCCAGCGCCTCGATGTCGCGCCACGCGTCGGCAGGTCTCCATCTCCGCCGCCAGGCGCCGCCGCACCTTGCTGCCGCGCGTCAGAAAGCCGGTCGCGCCAGGAGCTGCGTGGTGTGGCTCGCCAAAGCAATCCGCAGCGCGCGGTAGCGAGCGATCGCCCCTCGCCCCTCACGGCGCTTGCGATGCCGCTACGTAGGCGTCGGCCAGCGCTGCCGCCGCCTCAACGTCCAGGCCCTTGGTCAAGAGAACGACCCGTGCAAGGGCGTCTTGCACCCAGGTGGTCAGCCGATCGTAGACGCCGATGGAAGGATCGTCCACTTCTAGCAGCTCTGCCTCGGCAGGCGAGAGGATGCGGTAGCTGTTGTATACCGCGCCGCTGGCGAGCGTGCCGGTAATGGGCTCCATGAGCAGGAGATTGTCCGCAATTCGCATCCACAGCACGTTGGTCGTCTCCAGAAGATATGGGCCGCGAGTCGGCATCGGGGCGGGATTGTGGGCAATCGGACCGGGCCAAAGAGGCGGCCAGACTCAGGCAAGCCCGGCCACCGGGATACCGCGGGCGGCCTCACTGCCCTGCAGCACAAGGGCTGTACCACTCGGACTGGCAAGCTCCTGTACCACCATCCAGAATCATTGCTCGCAACCAGACAAGTCTGTCGGCCAGTCGCCCCAGCTTCCATGACGTCCCATTGTGCGCCTTTGATGAACTGGCTGTCACGGATCGTGAGCGTGCCGCTGATCGGCGCATTACGCGGCTCCAGCAGACTTCCGGATTCGGCAACGTCTTCCGGCGGATCCGGGCGCCTGTCGGTCAGTTGGCGGGGCCCGCCGTGCTGTTCTGGCCCAACGCGATGGACACCGTGGTGGAACGGAACCAGTTCATCGAGTGCGATCGTGGTATCGCGCTGGGTCTGTCCGCACCGGACCCGCGCATGGCGCGCGACGGCGAGACGACCTACGACCATCAACGCGGTACCGTCCGCAACAACATGATCTACCGATCCGCCGGCGCACCGACGGCAGACATCGGCATCAGCGTCAACTACGCCCGCGACTTCCGGATCCTCCACAACACCGTGATCCAGCACGGCACGTTCGCCTATGGCGCGATCGAGTACCGCTTCCCGGTCAGCCGCGGAGTAATCCGCGGCAACCTGACCGACGGGCCCATCTGGCAGCGGGACGGGGCGATGGCGTTGCTGGCCCTCAACGTCGTGGATGCCTCCAGCGCGTGGTTCGTCGACGACCGGTACGGGGATCTCCATTTGATTCCCTCGGCGTCACGAGCGATCGACGCCGCACCGGTGCGCCAGGATGTGGCCGACGACTTCGACGGCGACGCACGCCCGCAGGGCGCCGCGGCGGACATCGGCGCCGACGAGCTCGTGCCAGCCGAGCCTTCCCCTAGCTTCACCGCAGCGGCGACCGCGACGATAACGGCGACGCGCCCCCCGTCCGGCACTCCGGCGACCGCGACAGCGACGGTGCCGAGCCCGCCGCCCGGCACTCCGGAGGCCACCCATCGCTTGTGTCTGCCGCTGGTGCTGCTGGGCACCACCGACGAGCCACCCTCGCCGCCCGGTGGCACCGTCCGGGCAACGGTTGGCGCGACCGCAACTGCCGCGGTCAGTGCAACGGCCAGTACGACGCCCAGCGCCGCCCGGTGACAACTCGGCGGTCATCGAGGGTGGGGGCGAAGGGCGTGCTGGTTGAGCGTGAATGGGACAAACGTCCTCGGCGTCACGTAGCCAATCCCGCTATGCAAACGAACGTCGTTGTAATAGGCAACAAAGTCCGTCCGAATCTGCCTCGCATCCTTCACGCTCCGTGGCCTCCGACTGCGAATGACCGCCCTGCCCGTCAGCCACCATCTTTCGCATTTGCCGTTGCTCCGCGGATCGTAGGGCGACGTTCGGACGTGCCGGAAACCCGCGATCCGAAGGAACTCCTTGAAGTCCCTCGAAACGAACTGCGGACCGTCGTCCGTGATCGCCCGCGCCGCATGGCCGCCGAACTGCTCGCAGGCGCGCCAGCTCCGGTTCCTACTGTCTGCGAAAGGCACAAGCGCCCTGCTCGAACAGCTGCGCCCGCCACTGGTACAGCTGGCTCGGTCGTACACCGAACTCCTCGCCCACCGCCGACACCGGTCGTCCCTCCATCAGGTGCTCACGGGCGATCCGGACCTTCTCCGCTGGCGAGGAGTTCCTCCGCCTCGGTCTGGCCACGGACATTCCTCCTGGGTCGTTGTTACGAGTCTACAAGTCGCGACTCCCGAATGTCCGATTCCGGCCAAACCGCGACAGATCCCAGGGGCAGCGCTCCGCGACCATTCCTGGTAGGCTACCCGCACGTGATCGACGTGGCAGATATGGGGAAGAGCGCCGTGAACCTCATCCGCTTCTCCCGCTTCGCTGCGTCGCGTATCCGCTCCAGGGCGCTTGGCGTGCCCTCCAGCCGGCGCTGCGTCCGGCACATGTCGCTCCGGAACGGATTCCCCTTGGCCCGGCCGCTTCCCTCCACCTCCCTCCGCCGACACGGACCCATTCGCCGCCACGCCGTTGTTCGGAGGCTTTTTCGGTACGATCCGCCGGTCCGAGGTCTCGTGCCCGTTCATCGTCGCCATACGTCTCGCCACTTCGCGACGCGGCCCGCCACGCCGCCCCGCCAACGGCCGGACACGCAATCTCCCGGGTTCCGTGAGAGGTGTTTCCGTGCGTGCACGGGGTCTGCGACCCCGGCGGGCGCGGGAGAGGCTCGCCACAAACGCCCCGCCCGGTATGGCCTTTTGTCGATCTGGACCGCGTCGGCGCCCACGACATGCAGATACTACGTGGCTAAACATCCGGCCCGCACGTGCCGCTGTCAACGCTTCGCGCCCGGCCTCACGACCTCACCCGCATGACTCGCGGCCGGTGTGGCTGGCTAGGCCTTCACCGTACGGCCCTTGCATCCGCTGCACCTCTCCGGCTTTGCCGGCGCACCCAGAGTATCTGGAACGTCCACGCCGGGCCACCACCCCCGAGCCAGTGCACCAGGAGATCTGCCGCATGCTGGCGATCCCGAGTCAGGTGATGACCCCGGCCCGGATCTGGGCGCGGCGCATCGGGACCCAAGAGCCGCCGGAGTGACCAGAAGAGGGCGTTAAGTGGGCATGTGCATCTCCCGAACGTGGACGTTCGGCTGAGGCCTGGCTGGCCGGGCGAGGCCGGTTCCCACCGTCCCCGAGAGTTGTGTGCCCCTGGGGCCTCTGCTATCCTGCAGCCACGAGCGATGGTGCAACGAGCGACCATGCTCGGGATCGCCCGGCTGCCCCACGGCGCATCTTAAGCCACGCGACCGCGGTTGGCGGCCAACCGGGACTCCGGGACCAAAGATCCTCGATGGAGGTGCAGACAGTGCGCAGGGGCGTTCTCATGGTGCTGCCGCTGGTTGCGGCCTGCAGTGCGCCGCCGCCAACCATCACCCCCAGTGGCGCAACGGCTACCCCTGCCGGCGCCCAGGTCATTGAGATTCCCCTCTCCCCACCGCCGGGCGCTGCTGGCCCAGCCATGCCGCCGCTCAGTCCTGACAAGCTCCTGCCCTTTCGCGAGGAGACCGAGCTCTTCAGCCTGCTGATTCCGGATGGCTGGGTCGCCCAGCGACAGCCCGCGGCCCAGTCGGGAAGCGATGTGCGTGTCGGTTATGTCTTTCAGCCACCGGCGGGTAGTGGCTTGATCTCGGTCACCCAGTTCGACAATGGCACGCCGCCGGCGGCGCTGGGACAGACCATCAACTCCGTCCTGAAACTGACCGGCTGGACGGCGCAACCGGGCTACCGCGAGCTGGGCCGCGAGAATGTCCTGGGCCGCGAGGGCAGCGCCATGCGCGTCGAGATCGAGTACGAGCGCGGCTCCGGCCTGCCCATGCACAGCCTGACCCTCTTCGAGATCGACGGCACAACCTTCTCGATGGTCAACTTCGCGGTCGCGGCATCCGACTGGGCTGCCAGCGAGTCGGTCATCCGCCAGGTGCTGGCCAGCTACCGAGTGCCGGCAGTGGCGGACAGCTCCTCGTGAGCGCTCTAGTCGCGGCCCGGTGGCGCGGGGGTGAACGCCACGCAGGTGGTACCCGGCCGTTGTTGCGAGAGTTGCAAGAGCACATCGCGACCATTGGTGGTCTGCGTCGCCATCACAAAGCCCCAGCAGCCCTCCTCGTCCACATACAGAACCACGTTGTCGGACGGGTCCGTCTTGGCGTGCCAGCCATGATTCGCCATCTGCTCGCGGTACCAGGCCAGGACCTCGGCCTCAGCAACGTCGGGCACGGTGTAGGTGTCGATGGGGTCCTGATCGGGCAGGTTCGTCTGCTCGGTCAGCCGGGCTCCAGGGTACACCGGGATGTCAGGCACGTTCGCCGAACCAGCTGGACTGCGGCTACAAGCGGCCAGGAGGGACAGAGCGAGCCCTGCTGCCAGGGCTGCGCTGGGTTCGATCCTGCTGGACACTACGCCACCTCCAAGGCGACGATTCTAGATCAGGCCCCTGGGGCGGTCAACGGCGGCCACCTGGTTGCCGTCGGGCAGCCATCGGAACGACAGAACCGGGCTGCATGCTTATGTCAATAACGGATTGCCGATGGTCACGACACACGATCGCCAATTGGTCCAAGAGCTCTACCAGACGGGCGGCAAGATCATCCTCGTGGTCATGGATGGGCTCGGCGGACTGCCCTTGACGCCCGATGGCCTGACCGAGCTCGAGACGGCCCATACCCCGCACCTTGACCGCCTGGCCAGAGAGGGCTCGGCTGGCTTGAGCGTGCCAATCGGCCTCGGCATCGAGCCGGGCAGCGGACCAGCCCACCTAGCCCTGTTCGGCTACGATCCGCTGCGCGTTCGCGTCGGCCGTGGTGTGCTGGAGGCGCTGGGCATCGGGTTTCCGCTCCAGCCTGGCGACCTGGCAGCCCGCGGCAACTTTGCCACCCTCGACAGCGCCGGACGGATTGTGGATCGTCGCGCCGGTCGCATCGCCACCGCCGAGTGCGAGCGTCTGACCGGACTGCTAGAGCGCCAGACAGCTACCATACTCGAAGGTTACCGAGTCTTCGTTCGACCGGTCAGGGAACACCGATTCGTGCTCGTCCTACGTGGCCCAGACCTCGGCGGCGAACTTGGCGAGACGGATCCCCTGCAGACCGGCGTGCCCCCGCGGGCCGTGGAAGACCAGAGCGGCAGTGAATCTGGTCGGGCCACCGCGGCACTGCTGAATCGCTGGCTTGCTGCAGCGCGGCAGATCCTGGCTTCCGAGGCCGTGGCCAATGGGGTGCTCCTCCGCGCCTTGGGTAGTCCGGTGGCACTCCCGTCCTTCGAGTCGGCATTTGGCCTCCACGCCGCAGCGATCGCCGGCTATCCCATGTACCGTGGCCTCGCGTCGCTGGTGGGCATGACCATCCTGCCATGTGACGGGGACCGGCCGGCAGACGCCGTGGATACTCTCGTCTCGCACTGGAACAACCATGACTTCTTCTTCCTGCACGTCAAGAAGACCGACAGCTACGGCGAGGATGGGAAGTTCGACGACAAGGTAGCGGAGATCGAGGCCGTGGACGCCGAGGTGCCGCGGATGGTGGCGCTGGGCCCTGAGGTTCTGATTGTGACGGGCGATCACAGCACACCGGCGGTCTTGCGCCAGCACAGTTGGCACCCCGTGCCCACCTTGCTCTGGGGTCGCCGAGCAATGCCGAGCCGCATTGCCCAGTTTGGCGAGCGGGCATGTGGTAGCGGCAACCTCGGCCTGTTTCCAGCGAACACCCTTCTACCACTGGCACTGGCCCACGCTGGCCGCTTGCGGCGCTTCGGTGCTTAGGGGAGACTGTCCGGCGATGGCTGGCCTGCCCAACCGCTCGGCCGCCGACCGACCGCCGGTGTGCATTGTTACCCTCGGCTGCCCCAAGAACGCAGTCGACAGCGAGTCCATGGCGGCGCTGCTGCGCCAGGCTGGCCACGAGTTGGTGACCGACCCAGAGCGCGCTGGGGTGGTGATCGTCAACACCTGCGCCTTCATCCGACCCGCGCGCCACGAATCGCTGAATGTCTTGCGTCAGCTGGGCCAGGCGAAGGCTGGCTCGCAGCGCCTGGTGGCCGCGGGATGTCTTGCCGAGCGCTGGCAAGGAAGACTCAGCTCTGCCGTGCCGGGCGTTGATGCGCTCTTGGGCACGCGTCGGTGGTCGGAGGTGGCCGAGGTCGTGGGCTGTCTCGCCAATGGCCAAACGGATGTGTGTCGTGTCGGTGCGGCACCCGCTGGCTGCCCGGGTCGGGAGCCGCAACCGTGCGTCCGGGGGCCGAGCGCTTACCTGAAAATCGCCGACGGCTGTCGGCGGCACTGCGCCTTCTGCGCCATCCCGCTCATCAAGGGGCCGACTGTCAGTCGCCCCATGGCCGCCATCCTTGACGATGTGCGGCGGCTTCGCGACCAGGGCGTCCGCGAGGTGGTGCTCATCGCGCAAGAGACGACCGACTACGGGCGTGACCTTGGCCTGACCGAGGGGCTAGCCGAGCTGCTGACGGCCATCGCCGCCGCGGCGCCAGACCTCGATTGGCTCCGCATCTTGTATGCCCATCCAAGCAGCCTCAGTGACCGGCTCATCGCCGTCATGGCCGAGCTGCCCCAAGTGGTGCCCTATCTCGATTTGCCCCTGCAACACGCCGACGGTGCGGTTCTCCGAGCCATGGGCAGGCCGAGCCACATCGCCGCCAGCCAACGGTTGATCGAACGCTTGCGCACTGCGCTGCCGGGGATTGCCCTGCGCTCCACCTTCATTGTCGGCTATCCGGGTGAGTCGGAGGCGGCCTTTCGCCGCTTGCTGGCCTTCGTGGAGACCATGCGGTTCGACCACGTCGGCGTGTTCTGCTACTCGCCCGAGGTCGGCACCCCGGCCGCCAGCCTTGGCGATCCCATCCCTCAAGCCGGCAAGGAGGAGCGGCGGCGGGAGCTGTTGGCTTGCCAGCAAGCGATCTCCCTCGAGCATCATCGATCGCTGGTCGGTCGGACACTCGACGTCCTCGTCGAGGGTCGCGGCGACGGGGTCGCCGTCGGGCGCACGTATCGCGACGCACCGGAAGTTGACGGCCTGACGGTAGTGACGAATGATGCGCCACTTGGTTCGCTCGTGCCGGTGCGCATTCAGCATGCCACCGCCTACGACCTGTTCGGACAGCGCCTTGGGGACCCCAACGAGCTGTCCGAGAGAGAGGAAAAGGGCAGCTCATGAGTCGTTTGCTTATTCGCTGGGCGATCGCCGCGGCTGCGGTGGCCGCCGCTGCCTGGGTCTTGCCCGGCATCACCGTCGAGGGCCATGGCGTGACCGTCGTCCTGGTCATGGCGCTCTTGCTCGGACTGGTCAACGCGACGGTTCGACCGATCCTCGGCTGCCTGGGCACGCCGCTCGTGATCTCGACACTCGGCCTGTTCCTGCTGGTGATCAACGCGTTCTGTTTCTGGCTGGCAGGCTGGCTGTCCTCGCAAGTTCTGGACGGTGGCTTTCGGATCGATGGCGTGCTGTCAGCGGTGCTGGGATCGGTGATCGTCAGCGCCGTGGGGACCGTTCTCTCGATGATCCTGCCCGGCACCCGCCGCTAGGGCGGCGCGGAACGTCGCGTGCCGAGTCGGGCCAGGGTGGCCTCGGCAAGGACCACCCCGTCCAGGGCGCGGTAAACCACGATCGCGACGCGGCCGGACGCACCGCCGGTCGCCGGCGTCAGCGGCAAGGCAACGCGCGCCACGTAGCCGCAACGGACCGCCGCGTTGCCATCGGGACAAGGCGCGACCGGAACGCAGTCCACATCGTGGACCACCACCGAGATGCCCTTCTCGTCCATCCACCGCGCCGATACCCGCAGTGGCCCGAGATCTTCCGCGTGCTGCGGCTTCACGCGCACCGCTACCAGGACCATCGGCTTCCCGGCCAGTACCAGAAGCCGCGCGAAGCCAGTCAGACCCACGCCTCCCCGGCCAGCCCGCGGCGAGATAACCTGCCACGGAGGATCAGGAGTTCGCGGAAATACGTAGCGGCAGAGGAGCAGACCCGTCCGCCAACCCCCTTCCAGGAGGAACCCGTTGCGGGCGAACCACTCTCCGATGGCGCCGCTCTCCCGCCCCTGGATGGCAAGCCACACAATGGGGTGCTCCTCGACCACCTCGGCCAGCAAGACCTCGATGCCGGCTGCCGATCGCTTCCGATTCTCGCGCGACAGCAGGTTGATGATCTTGGGCAACTGCTCGCCGCCATACCGCTTGGTGAGGAAGTAGCCGGGACCATAGAGGACCAACGCATCGTGGGGAGTGGCTCGGGCCACGACATAGGCCGTGTAGTCCCGGTAGTCAGGTTTGGCATAGCTGCTGTCGAAGTAGTGGTTGGCCAAGGACCAGCCGTTCGAGGCCAGAATCAAGAACCCCATCGTCGCCGCCAGGGCGCGCTCGTGTCGCCATAGGGTCACCAGCCCAACCGCTAGGGCAAGGCACCAAAGAGGAGCTATCGGCAGCAGGTAGCGTTCGTGAATGTCCGCCCGCCAGTGCAGGATTGCGGCCAAGGCGACGGTGGTGACGGCCGCACTGACGAGAAGCAGGCTGGCACCGCCGAGCCGTCGGCGGCGCCCGAGATCCTGTGCGGCCGAGACCAGACCGACGAGGACGGTGGCGAACTGCGCGGCCCCGAGGCCGAGCCCAATGCCAGCCGGCAGGGTGGGGCCCAGCGGAAAGCGGACGAGGAGGATGCGAGCTAGCTCCGTGCCGCCGACGGGCGGGCGCCAGCCTGGGAAGCCCAGAACCCCAACGGCGCGCGGCAGCCATGGCAGGAACAATAGGCCGATGCCAGCTTCCGCCGCCGCGAAGGCCGGCCAGGCGGGGACAGCCCCGCTCCGCACGAAGAACGGCAGCCGGCGCCCACCGCGATTGCGGCTTGGCCCAAGCCAGAGGCACACCAGGCCAAACAGGAGACCGATAGCCACGATGAGGCCGCCATAGTAATGGGTGTATAGGGTGGCTGCGCCCGCCAGCGAGTAACCCAGCCAAGGCCAGCGCCCGCGTCCCTGCAAGCCCACCGCCAGCAGCCAAAGAGCGGCTACGCCGGTGGCGGTGGCCAGGGCATACATGCGCGCCTCCTGGCTATACCACAGGGCGAGTGGTTGCACCGTTAGCAGCAAACCGGCCAGCAGGCCTAGCCGCCGGCCAAGCAGCCGCCGACCCAGGGCCGAAACGAGGGGAACTGCCAGAACACCCATCCACAGCGACGGATAGCGGAGCGCGAAATCGCTGCTGCCGGCAAGCCGCAGCCAGCCGTGCAAGAGGACGAAATAAAGCGGCGCATGCTCGACGGGCAGCTCGCGGAGCATGACCGGCAGCGGTTGGGTCGCTCGCTCCAGGCTGATCGACTCATCGCTCCAGAGGCTCTGGCCATCCAACCGGTAGGCTCGCAAGCCGAAGGCCATGAGGCACAGCCCCAGGGCGCCCAGCGTCCAAACGAGACTTGGGCGGTCGGAAAGCGGTCCGGAGCCGAGCCGACGCCGAACGTGCCCTGCCGCGGCGCGCGGCAGTTCCTGGCGGTCGCCGATTGGCCGCGCCACCGTCAGGGTCCCCCCGCCAGTCGCAGAATGCGCCAGCCGAAAGCCAGGATACCGTCCGGTATCGCCAGCGCGGTGATCGCCATCTCCGTCCCTCTTGCCCACGAAAGAACGCGGCCAGGCAGTGCCACCACAGGGCCCGCGGATCGATGGACGACCACGGCGCAGGCGTACAGCCAGGGCAAGACCAGCGACTGGATCAGACGCTCGCCGTAATTGATGGGCCCAAACCAGGCGAAGCCAGCCAGGTAAACGACGAAGAACGAAGTGCCGAAGAGAGCGGCCCCCGGGCAGGCCCGCAGCCGAGCGAGCACGCGGCGGCGGTCGGTGGCCGCCGACACGAGGGCGGCCAGGGCATAGAGGAAGGCATACCGGCCATAGCCACGGGAGGCGAGGCCGTCCGTCAACAGCTGCCGACCTCCGACGGCGAAGCGGCGCAGCACGTCGGCTGCGCTGTGCGTGGCGAGATAGTGCGCCAGGCTGGGCATCTCTTCCGCGGGCATCTGCGGCCAACCAGTGCGGTCGCCGTGCGCTCGGGTACCGGCCTTCACTTCCTCCCAGGAATCGTACCAGAGATAGAACGTCGTATTGACGTTGTAAAAAGGCCGCCCAAAGGTCCGCACGTTCGCGACGAGGTAGGGTGCAACCACGACGAGGAAGGCGCCGATGGTAGCCAGCAGCGTGGCCAGCTGGCTTACTGCCGCGGTACCGTCACTCGCCATGGCATCGGGCGGATGCCCACCGGTCGAGGGCGGGACGCTCCGCACGCGGTCCCTGGCCAGCCACGAGCGCCGGGACCACCGGACGAGAGAGGCCAGGGCACCGCCCAAACCCGCCATCACGAGCAAACCAAGCGCCGGCAACGTGGCCGGCTTCAACAGGTGCGCCAGGCCGAGGGCCACTCCCGCCTTGGCGCCGCTCTGGATGCCAGGTGCGACCAGCGACTGCCAAGCCAACACGAAGCCGGCGAGGAAGGCGACGTAGAAGAGGGGCTCTGGCTGAACATACGGGGCGCGGAAGAGGAACACCGAGAAGGTGCTGATCCACAGTACATTCAGCGCGGCATGACGCGGCAGCCAGCGGCACAGGAGAAACCCCAGGACGGTGAGCGCAACGAGTGCCAGGGCGATGCTGAGCTTTCGCGCCAGGGCGAAGTGCTCCTCATCGGTGACTCCCGGCCGCACGAGGAGTGCCAACAGGAAGGGATAGGCCGGGCCGCGGGCCCCATCCGTCCAATAGCCGAAGCCCGTGCCATGGACCTTTTGCGCAAAGTGCAGGTAGGCGCCTTGGTCGAAGGCCTGCAGGTTGTTGTTCCAGCGGTCAGCATGCTGCCCAGCTCGCACGGCGAAGGCCACGCTGACGGCCACGGCAACGATCAACAGGACGGCACGCTGCCATCTCGGACCGTTCGACATGCCCATGGCAACCTAAAGGCCGTCCATCGCCACACCGCTGTTCAGCTCGAAGGCGTTGTCGTAGCTTTCGGGCAGCGGCAATCGGTCCAGGGTCCGCCAATCGTAGAAGCCGGTGCGCACCTGCAACGGCCCGGGGGCGACAGCCTCGTCGACTGTCAGTTCTAGCCACTGCAACACGATGTCGCCCGGCAGCCACGTGTCTGTCGGATACGAGCCGCCCAGCGGCGATCCATCGGCCTGGGCGACGGATCGCCCGGTGCTGTCCAGAACGTGGAAGAAGAAGTTGTGATCGCGCTTCGTAGCGCCGCGCGCCCGCCAGCAGGCGGCAATCCTCAGCCTCCCCCGGCTACTGGAGCGCATAGCCGCCTGGTCGGCCAACTCGTCTGCCATGGTGACCTGCAGACCGCACAGCTCGATGGCCTGACCGAACACTGGGTTGCCGCTTGGCAGCGGCTGAACCCACGCTGGTAGCGCACTGCCTGCCGGCAGCTCGAGCACGCCGAGCACGGGCAGGCCGCGTTCGTCGCCCAGCACCGACCAACGCACAGAGGGCAAGCGTTTGGCCCTGGCAACGGCCGTGCAGCGATCGAACTCCGCCGGATCACAGAGGTAGCGCACGGCGGTGGCGAGTTCGCGGGCGTGATCCGCTTGGGCCTGCTGGGGAATGACGAAGCCTCCTGCAGGGTCGAACGAGCGCACGGCATGGCCCAAGCACAGGAAGCGCACCACCGACTGCTGCCAGAGTGCGGGCATGGCATACGTCGGCCCGTGGACGGCGAACTCGGCGACGATCTGGCCGCGGCTGCGCACAGGAGCCAGGAAGGCCGTCGCCACTTGCGGCTGCGTGGCGTAGCGACCGAAGTAGTCGGTCACCGTCCAGAGCAGGCTCAGGCCCAGCAAGGCACTCGAGAGAGCAAGCCACAAGGAGTCGCGTCCGCGGCTCAGGCGGGCGGTGAGCTCGTGCAGCCCCCACGCCGGGAGCAGGAACAGGACGGGCCAGGTGCCGACCAGACGGGTGTAGTTGGGCGCACCGATGCTGAGCAGCGAGGGCAGAACGGAGAGAAACAAGGCCAACCCTAGCAGCACCGCCCCTGCCTGGGGCCACAGCCCGCGCCGACCCAGAAGATCCCGGCCCCAGAGTCCGAGGCCCACGAGGTACAGGACGCCCAGCGGCGGATCGAAGATCGGGCGGCTGCGCAGGTTGTGCGACCAGGAGACATCGCCCCGCAGGTTGGCAGCCTCGAGGAGGTGCAGGCCATTTTGGGCGATGGCGGTGAGCGGTCGCTCTTCGCGGCCGAACACGCTGACGATGCTAGAGCGATGCACGAACCACGACGGTTCCCGCACGAACACCTGGAGCATCGGCAGTAGCAGAACCATGGCCAGGGCCAGGGTAAGCCCCATCCAGCCGGCGACGGCCCGCCGGCGCATCTGGTGGCCAAGCCAGATGCCGTGGACAAGAATCACCGGAAGGAGGATTCGGCCGATTAGGTGCGTGTAGTTGGCCCCCGCCACCAACGCTGCCGTCAGGAGGCAAAGGCCCACCAGCCGCGCTGGCCTTTCGCCGGCCACGACGGCACGCACCAGTCGCCACCAGCCTGCCAGCGCCAGCGCCATCCACATCGGCAGGGCCACCGCCTCAATGGCATAGCGCGATTGGGCGACCGGCCAGAAGGAGAGACTGACCACGGCTGCGCTCAGCACCGCGATGCGGCGCGCCGAGGGGAGGGGCAAGTTGGCGACGAATAGGGCCTGGGCGGCGATGGCCGCCGCGCCGGCCAAGGCGGCCGTCAACCGGGCTGTTGCCACAGTGGGGGCGCTACCTGCAAACACAAGAGCCATGGCGTACATGAAGAGCGGCTCCCGACCGTTGTTGCCGGGCAGATAGGCGGGACGCCAGCCATGCAGGATTCGCCAGGCATCGAGGGCATTGTGGGCTTCGTCGGGGTGAAAGCCGGCCGGCACCTCGCCCAAGCGAACCAACCGCAGGCCAAGGCCCAGCCCCAGCACCACCGCGACCGCGGCCAGGCCGTAGCCAGAGGTGCGCCGGCAGGCGCGGACGCGGGCAGCAGGCAGGTTCATGGCAGTCGACAAGGGCCTCGCCGGCGCCAGCATAACCGTGCACCGCTGGCTGTCAAGCGAGGCGCCGCCAGGCCGGACCATCGTTTGGGCCAGCGATGACCGAAGCCGCCAGGTCCATCGCACGGGACCGGGCGAAACGCCCGCTGCGCTGCTAGCGCGGTCCATTGACCGCCGTCTTGGTCACCCGTATAATCCTGCCGCTTCCGGCCGGTCCGAGCTTATGTCGCCTCAGGGCGCCAGCTGGGAGACGATCGATCCACTGCTCAGAAACGGGAGGAACCGATGCCTGCGCCACCCGATCCCATGGCCTTCACCATCCCGGGTATTCACCGTCCGGTCTACTGGTACGGACTCTTGGTGACGTTGGGCACCCTTGTCGGCGCCTTCGTCGCCGACCGGCAAGCCCGACGGCGGGGCCACAATCCCGACCATGTGTGGAATGCCCTGATCCTGGTGATGGTTTTCGGCCTGGTCGGCGCCCGCCTCTACCACGTCCTGTCCTCACCGGCAGGCGGTGCCACCAGCCTGAGCTATTACCTCGCCCATCCGCGTGAAATCGTATCCTTCTGGAACGGCGGCCTGCGGGGCCTCGGCATTGGCGGGGCCATGATCGGCGGCATCCTGGCCATCCTCGTATACACCAAGTTCGCGAAACTGCGGTTTGCCGAGTGGCTCGACCTGGCCGCGCTGGGGCTGCCTTTGGGGCAGGCAATCGGGCGCTGGGGGAACTACTTCAATCAGGAGTTGTACGGCTATCCCACGAACCTGCCATGGGGCGTGCCCATCGACACCGCCTACCGGCTGCCGGCGTTCGTCGACCAGCCCCTGGACGCCCGCTTCCATCCCACGTTTCTGTACGAGTCGCTGTGGTGCTTGCTCGTGTTCTTCCTTTTGGCGTACGTCAACCGAGCCTGGCGCGATCGGCTCGTACACGGCGACCTGGCCATGCTCTACCTCATTCTCTATGCCGGTGGCCGCTATGTGATCGAATGGCAGCGGCCCGATGCCTGGCTCCTTGCCGGGATGCCCGCCGCCCAGCTCCTCGGCGTGGGCACCATGATCTTGGCCGCGCTGATCATCCTGTGGCGCCACGATCTGCTGCATCGAGCCCCCGCAGCCACCGAGCCCGTCGAGCTGCCTCCCGAAGCGTAGGCACCGCCTCCGCCGAGGGCACGTCAGTTCGTCAGGCCAACAGAGGCGATCGTGCCCGCCGCACAGGGGCCGACGGTCGGCGCGTGGACGCTGCTGCTGGCCACCGCCGCCGTCCTGTTCTCACCGGGAGCGGCTGCGCTCCGCATCTTCGGCTTGCGTGCCCGAGGGCCAACGGCGGCTGGGCTGGCGCTCAGCCTCAGCATGGCTTTCTGGCCGGTACTCATGCTCGGCTATCGCACCGCTGGGCTCGTCCTGACCCCGCGTGCGGTGGCCGGCTGGACCATTGGCCTGACCCTGCTGGCCATCGCAAGCTGGCTGCTCCGTCCTCTCCTGCGGCCGCCTTCCCTGCCCAGAGCGACAACGTGCGCCCTGACCATCCTTCTCGCCGTGGCGGTGGTCTTGCGGGCCCTGCATGCCCGCGGCCTCGTCGTGCCCCCCTGGGTAGACGGCTACCATCATAGTCTGATTGTGCAGCTCATGCTGGAGCAGGGGGGACTGCCCCGTTCCTGGCAGCCCTACCTGCCCGTCGAGCGCTTCGAGTACCATTTCGGTTTCCACAGCCTGGCGGCGGCCGTCGCCTGGCTGACCGATGCCACAGCGCCCCAAGCGACCCTCTGGCTGGGTCAGGCCCTCAACGCCCTGCTCCCGTTGGCGATGTTTCCGTTCTTGACGCGCCTGAGCCGCCATCCCACGGCTGCCGTGGTGGGCGCGGCGATTCCGGTTTCTCTCTACTACTTCCCCGCTTACTACGCCGCCTGGGGCCGCTACACCCAGCTGGCCGGCCTGTGCCTGTTGCCGACCGCTTGGTTTCTCGTGGCCGAACTGGTCACGCCGCGAACCCCAGAGTCCCCTGATGCGGCCGGGCGTCGGAGCGGTCTTGTCCCGGCTACGGCGCTGGTCACTGCCAGCCTGTTCTTGACCCATGTGCGGGTGTTTGTCTTTTTCGCCATCGGCCTCCCGATTCTGGTGGCCTTTGGACTGAGCTGCGCGGGCCAGCGGCGCCAGCGGCTCGTGGCGCTGGCGGCCACAGGGCTGCTGGCAGGAATCGTGGTCACACCATGGCTCGCCGGCTGGCTGCTGCCTGCGGTGGCCGAGCGGGCGGCATCGTCGAGCCGATGGTACGAGGCCCCTCTGACGGCCACCCACGTGCCAGCGTGGGTTTTCACCATTGGCCTGAATCGCCCGCTGCTGGGGATCGCGGGACTGAGCCTGGCGTTGGGCCTCATCGCCCGACGCCGTGCCGCCTGGGCCATCGCTGCCTGGCTAGCCATGGCTGTGGGCATCGTCGAGGCTCATCGTTTCGGGTTGCCAGCGACGTCCTTCCTGTCGCCGTTCGCGTTGGCCATTAGCGCCTTCGTCGTCGTGGCCCTGGCCGTGGCCATCGGGTGCGACGTGCTCCTCGAGGCCCTCGCCACTCGCCGCCCCACCATGGCCGGGACCGCCAGCCATGGCCTATTGGTGCTCGCGGTGCTCGCGACCCTCTTTGGCGCGGCGCGCATGCGCGAAGTCGTGACCTCGGCCACCATCCTCGTCCAGCCGGCGGACCTTGTCGCTGCCACCTGGCTGCGCCAGCACACCCCAACTGACGCCTGCTTTCTGGTGACCACCGCGGCTTGGCAGCTGGGCACCTACCGCGGCCTGGATGGTGGATACTGGCTGCCGCTCTTGGCCCGGCGATCGGTCACCATGCCGGCCTCCTTCTACCACCATGGCAAGCGAGCGTATGCCCTTGCCGTGGACCGATTGGCCGGGATCGTTTCGCTTGGCGATCGCCTGACCGATGAGGAGATCATGCAGGCCATGCGTCTCGCCGGCGCCCGCTATGTGTACGTCGGGCCCGCCAGTCAGGACAAGGAAGCGGCGTTGACTGCCCGCCGGCTCGAGGCGATGGACGAGCTCGAACCGATCTACCGCCAGGACGGGGTGACCGTGTTTCGCCTGGCGGCCAGCGAGGGCGCGGGCCAGGGCGATGCCACCCGGCAGCTCTGTCGGCCGCTGGAGTAGGAGCGCTCCGCGCGGACGGCCTGGCTACGGAAAGCCGTCTGCTGGCCAGACGCCGCGACAAGAGTGACCCCCTTCCCGCGGCCAGGCGCCAGTCTACACCAGGCGCACAAACCGTCGCTTGCCGACTTGCAGCACCCGCGGCGCTCCGGCCGAGAGCCGAAGCGTGGGCTCGGTCACAACCTGGCCATCGATGCGTACGCAGTTCTGGGCCAAGAACCGGCGCGCCTCGGAATTCGAGGTAGCCAGGCCAGCCCGACAAAGCACCTCCAGAAGCGTCAGGCCGTCGCCGGGCAGTTCGAAGCACGTCATTTCGTCACCCTCCGGCCGGTCACGCTGCTGCACGGTGCGAAAGAAGTACTCCTCCGCCCGAGCTGCCGCATCCGGTCCGTGGAACAGGGTCACGATTTCGCGGGCCAGCCGCTTCTTGGCTGCCATGGGGTGCAACGAACCGTCGGCCACCGCCGCAAGAATGGCCTGAATCTCGCTGGGATGGAGCGATGTGACCAAGTTAAACCAGTTGGCCATGGCAGCATCGGGAAGGCTCATCGTCTTGCCGTACTGCTCCTCTGGCGGCTCCAGGATGCCAACGTAGTTGCCGGTCGTCTTGGACATGCGCAGGCGGCCGTCCGTCCCGACGAGGATGGGCAGCGTGACCGGGATTTGCGGACGCTGGCCAAGCGCTTCCTGCAGCTTGCGTCCGGCCATCAGGTTGAAGAGCTGCTCGGTGCCACCCACTTGAATGTCGGTCTGGAGCACCACCGCGTCGTACGCCTGCATGAGAGCGTAGAAGAACTCGTGGAGCCAGATGGCATCGCCTGCCTGGAATCGCCGGGCGAACGTCTCGCGTTGCAGGAACTGCTGGACCGTGAAGTTGGCGGCCAGCTCGATGATGTCGGCCAGCCGGAGCTGCGACAGCCAGTCACCATTGCGCCGCACCTCCGTTCGCGAGGCATCCAGGATGCGATAGGCCTGCTCGAGATAGGTGGCCGCATTGCGCTCCACCTCGTCCCCCGTCAGACGACGCCGAGCCGTCGCCTTATCGCTCGGATCCCCGACTACGGCGGTCATGGTGCCGATCACGAACACCCCGCGGTGGCCCAGGTCTTGCAGTTGCCGCAGCTTCCGCAATGGCACGGTGTGCCCGAGCGTCAATTCCGTGCCCGTAGGATCGATGCCCACATAGGCGGTCAGCGGCCGACCGCTGGCTCGACTCTCCTCCAGACGTTGACGTAGCTCCTCGCGCATGGCCTCGAAGAGCTGCTCGTCGCCGTAGTCGACGCCGCGCAGAATGATGGCCAGCTGCTCTTCCACCGGCGGGAAGGAGCTTCTCGCGTCCTCGGCATTGCCCATTGACGGCACCATGGTGGGTCATGGTAGGGCGCAGCATGGGCACGGTCAAGCCAGACGAAGGGGGCGCGTCCCCGCCGCAAACGAAGTCCTGCGGCGGTTCCCACGCGGGCCACTGGCACCGTCTCGGGCACGGGGCGCAGCCGACCACCCCAGCCGGCTTGACCGCCGCCAGCCGTGGACCTATGCTCAGGCAACCGCCCCATTCCTTGCCGAACCGGCACTACGGAGGACCGCCGTGGCCGGCACGTACTCGCGGGACTGAACATGATCTACCCACCCCCCGATCACCGTCGCCCCCACGGTCGCGCCTCGACCATGGAGCTGGCCCTGTGGATCGTTGGCATGGCTGTTTTCGCGGCCTTTGTGCTCGTCGCCGCTGGCGTTCAGCCACCCTTCGACTGGTCTGAGGAGCCAGGCTCCTACCCCACTCTGACGGCGACCCCGCTGGCGTGGCCGACGGCTGTCGTGCCCTTGCCGGCCAGTGCGGGCGTGGCGGCCCCCACCCCGAGCTCCAGTCCCATCAACTCGCAAGGATTCCCGGGCTGGAGTGGCCCCACCGCGCCCGCCTGGCCCACCACCGAGGTTCCGACTGCGCCCTTCCCGCTCGCGCAGCCGACATTGGCTCTGTGGCCTGTTGCGCCAACGCCGTATGCCCAGCCCACACTGCCGCCCCAGGCCAGTCCGCAATGGGGACGCTCCCTGGCGACGGCCACGACGTGGGGCGACCTCGTGGGGACGGCTACGACGAATGGGACGCCAACGGCGCAAGCCACCGCAACGGCCACGCTCCCGTCGGCCTACCCCTGACCCAGCGCGGCAATCGCGCTGCCGTCGCCCTACCCTCGATGCACGGCGGTGCGTCTACCGTCGTGCCTAGATCACGGGGCGACCGCGGACGATGCGCAAACCGATCATGTTGCCGCGGAAGTCGGGGTGGTTCCAATGCCGATAGGCACAGCGGGCCGCCGCGCCGTTGAATGCCCACGCCCCGCCGCGCGCCACGCGGTACGTTCGCTCGCCACCGCCTAGCAGCTCCCGCCCATCATGGGCGCTGTAGGGATAGGCGACCGGGCGCGAGCTGCACCACTCCAGCACGTTGCCAGCCAGGCCCTCAATCTTGTACGGGCTTTCGGCATCGGCATACATGCCGACGGGAGTCGTATGGCCGATCTGACTCTCGGCGGTGTTGCACATCGTGGCCAGGAACGCGTCGCCCCATGGGTAGCGGCGGCCGGGCATCGGATTGGGTCTTGCCCGCCGGCGATCCAGTGTCGTGCCGCCACGGGCCGCTTTCTCCCACTCCGCTTCGGTCGGCAGGCGCATCGTCTCGGCTGACTTCAGCTCGCCTCGCCCCGCTTGGCGCTCGTTCAGCCAGTGAGCGTACGCCATGGCCTCGAACCAGCTCACGCCGACCACCGGGTGATTCGGCAGGCCAGCCGCCTTCTGCCAGAAGTGGGGCGCTTCCAGCTGCTGACGTTCTCGCCACGCCCAGCCTTCCTCCAGCCAGTACTCGCGGCGTGCATAGCCGCCGTCCGCTACGAACAGACCGAATGCCTGATTCGTCACGCAGTAGCGCGCCATCCAAAACGTCGGGACGTCCACCTCGTGCTGGGGAAGCGCGTTCGTTTCGGCATCGGGCTCGCCAGGCACGCCGCCCATGAGGAATGGGCCACCCGGCACTTCCATGAAGGGACCGAGGTGGTCGGGATCCGCGAGCCGAGGGTCGCCAATCAACCCGAGCAGAGTGCCGGCGCGAGCCCGTCCCGCGGCCCCAATCCGCGAATCGGTCAGGCTAAACTCCAGGCGCGCTGCCGCCGGGGCGCCGATTTCGCGCAGCGCCGCCTCGGCTTCGGCCCAACCGGAGGCATCGTCGCCGACGAGCTGATTCACGAGTGCATGGATTCGGCCTTCCAGCTCGGCGTCTATCTCCACACCTCCAACTTCGCTACCCGCCGCGATGTCCTCGGCCATCTCCACCTCCTTGTGTACTGTGGTCGTCGACCTGCGGCCGCTGGATTATAACAGACCAGCGCCGGTCGCTCAACGGCCGCCGCGCCCCGCTAGCCGGCGGTAAGTCTGGGAACCAGGTACAGAATGGCCACCAGGCAGAGGGCCCAGCCTGCCACCGCCAGCAACAGCAGCCGGTCGGTCAGCAGCATGTCCTCCGGGGAACCGCCTTGGCCCTGTACCTGGACCAGGTACAGGTAGCGGAAGATGGCATACAGCACGAAGGGGATAGTGAACAGCACCATGTTGGCCGAAATGCCGCGCGGTCGGTGCGGCGTCGTCACCGCGTACAGGGCATAGGTGACGATAGTCGAGGTGGCGGCAATGATGATGAGCTGATCCAGCAGTTGCACGGTGTAGTCCGTCAAAGCCTGACGGTGATTGCCCGCCTCGTCGGTGAGCAACGCCAGTTCGTGGCGCCGCTTGGCGAACGCCTGAAAGAGCGCCAAGAAAATGACCGACAGGTAGAGGTACGGCGTAATGGGCTCGCCGATGGCCGCACCGCCAGCCCAGACGCGCAGCACAAAGCCGCCGGCAATGGCCAGAGCCTCCACGATGACGAGCTGCTTCAACGCCAGGGTGTACGCCAGTTGCAGCACCAGGTACGTCAGGACGATGGCCGCCGTCAAAGGGTTGATCTCCCAGGCCAACCCTATGCCCAGGAGGACGAGGCCGCCTGCAGCCACAAGGGCATGCTTCGCCGAGAGTTCGCCCGCGGCGATTGGCCGGCAGCGCTTGACCGGATGAAGCCGATCGGCGGCCACGTCGACGGTGTCGTTGACGAGGTACACAGCGCTCGACACCAGGCACAGGCTCACAAAGGCCATCAGCGCCGCAGCCGTGGCTGTGGCTTCGCCGAGGCGCTGGGTCAGGAGCAGGGCCGCCAAGACGAAGCCGTTCTTGAGCCATTGCCGCGGTCGCATCGAGACCAGGAGGGCGACAAGCGGCGAACGACGGCCCGGCCCCCGACCGCGCGCGCCTTGTTCGTCCTGGGAGGGGGCGTCCGCGAACACAGCGGCCATTCTAGGGCGGCCACCGACCGCGGGTCAACCGGCGGTGACGCGACGGCGCGCCAGGGCTTGACCTGAGAAGGCGAGGCCGCCTATCGTGGGGCCATGCCGCGACAACGACTGGACCAGCTGCTGGTCGAGCGCGGCCTGGCGAGCAGCCGGTCCCAAGCAAGCGTGCTCATTCGTCTTGGTCGGGTTCGGGTCGCCGCTCAGATCATGGACAAGCCTGGCATGCTCCTCTCGATCGACACGCCGATCGACGTCATTCCAGCCCCCGCCCATGTGAGCCGGGGTGGACTGAAGCTCGAGGCGGCCCTCGATCGCTTCGCCGTCGATCCGCGCGGCGCAGTGTGTCTGGATGTCGGCGCGTCCACGGGTGGTTTCACCGAAGTGCTGTTGCAGCGTGGCGCACGGCGCGTCTACGCCGTCGACGTCGGCCGCGGCCAGCTCGACTGGTCCCTGCGGCAGGACGCACGGGTGGTCAACATGGAACGCACCGACATCCGCGCCGTCGCGTCCCTGCCCGAAGCCGTCGACGTCGCTGTCGTAGACGTGGCCTTCATCTCGGTGCGGCTTGTCCTACCTGCAGTCGGTCGGCTGCTCGCCCCTCACGGGATCGCGATCGTCCTCGTCAAGCCCCAGTTCGAGGCCGGCCGCAAGCTCGTTCCACGCGGCGGTGTGATCCGACAGGCAGCACTGCATCACCAAGTGCTCCAGAGCGTGCTGGAGTGGATCGCCCAGGAAGGCTGGCGGATCGCCGACGCGGCACCCTCTCCCATCGCCGGCGGCCGCGGCAACCGCGAGTTCTTCGTCCTGGTAGCGCGCTCGCTGGCGGGCGCGACCCTACCGCCAGGCGAGGCCCTCCGCCGTGCCCTCCAGGAGTCGCCGGCTGCGTCCAGTTCGCCATAGGGCAGCCCCCTCTCGGCCAGGGCATCTGCCCCCGCGTCGCCGTTGCGCTGTCTCGCGGCCGGCCTCGCCGCTTGGGTTAGCGCTTGGTGTACTGCGGTGCCTTCCGAGCTCGCTTCAGACCGGCCTTCTTGCGTTCCTTCATTCGCGGATCGCGCGTCAGGAAGCCGCCCTTGCGCAGCGGACCGCGGAGGTCGCCGTTCAGACGCACCAGCGCTCGCGCAATGCCCTGGGCGACGGCCCCGGCCTGACCGGTTACGCCTCCCCCGTTCACCTGGACGGTCACGGTAAAGGCGGGCAGACCGGCAATCTCCAAGGGTCCGCGAATGGCCTGCAGATCCCGTCGGCGAGTGAAATACGTCGTCAGCGGATGGCCGTTGACCACGATGTCGCTCTGGCCGCTGGTGTACAGTCGCACCTGAGCGGAAGCCGTCTTCCGGCGGCCGAGGCCGTAGTAGTAAGTTCCTTCCACGCCTATGCCTCACCTTCTGGGACTGCGAACAGCTCGCCGAGCGGCCGCGGTTGCTGAGCCTCGTGCGGGTGCTCTGGACCGGCATACACCTTGAGGTTGCGCATCAGGTGGCGGCGCAGCCGGTTGGCGGGCAGCATGCCCCGAACGGCGAGCTCGATCACGCGCTCGGGATGGCTGGCCAGCAAGCGCGCCAGGCTGACCTCGCGCAGCCCGCCTGGGTAGCCGGAGTGTCGGTAGTACTGTTTGTCGGCCAGTTTCGAACCGGTCACGACAATCCGGCGGGCATTCACCACAATCACGTGCTCGCCGGGGTCCACGTGAGGTGTGAAGTCCGGGCGATGCTTCCCGCGAAGCACGGAGGCGATCCGACTGCACAGTCGGCCCAACGTCTGCCCCTCGGCGTCCACGACCCACCACCGGTCGTCCATCTCATGTTGCTTGGCAGTATAGGTTTTCTGCCCCATGTCGGACTACCCTTCCCTCCGTTCGTCGCTCCGCGGCCGGCGATCCTCGGGCGGCGCATAGTCGACTGCCACCAGAATCAGGCCGTGCGCGGGGGCCAGCCTCGGCCGAGGTGCCCCAGCCCTCCGGCGCAGGAGGGCCTCCACCACAGCCACATCGCTGCGGCCCCGCCCGATGTCCACGAGGCAGCCCACCATGCGCCGCACCTGCCCTCGCAGGAAGGCATTGCCGGCGACCCGGATGACCACCCGATCGCCCCGGCGCTCGACGGCGCACGCCGTGACCCGGCGAACCGTGGAGCCGTTCGCGGTAGGCGGCCGCCCGAAGGCGCCGAAGTCGTGTTCGCCCACAAACGCCCGCGCGGCCTGGGCCATCACCTCCGTGTCGAGCGGCGCAGCCACGTGCCAGTGCGTCCGGCGAGCCAACACCGGTCGGACAGGACCGTTCCATAGCCAGTACTCGTAGCAGCGGGCCCGCGCACTGTGCCGCGCGTGGAAATCGGCCGGTGCCTCCACCATGGCCACCACCGCCACGTCGCCCGGCAAGCGGGCGTTCAAGCCGCGCTGCAGTTCCGAAACCGCGCGTTGCCAGGTGACGTCCACGTGGGCGACCTGGCCGCTGGCATGAACCCCAGCATCGGTGCGACCGGCACCCACAACCGTTGCCATCTGCCCCGTCACCTCGGCCACCGCCCTCTCGAGAACGCCCTGCACCGTGCGCCGGCCAAGCTGCCTCTGCCAGCCACAGAACTCGCTGCCGTCATACTCAAGCTCCAGTCGCCAGCGCGCCGGCACCGCACGTCAGTCCACCAGCTCAATCAGCACCATGGGCGCAGCGTCCCCGCGCCGTGGGCCAAGGCGAATGACTCGCGTGTAGCCTCCCGGACGTTCGGCCATGTCCGGCCCGATGACGTGGATGAGCTTGTCGACGATCGCCTTGTCGTGGATCTGCCGCATGATCTCTCGCCGGGCGGCCAGGTCACCGCGCTTGGCCAGCGTGACGAGCCGCTCCGATTCGGCGCGTATGGACAGGGCTTTCGCTTCCGTTGTCCGAATGCGCTCGCGGCGGAACAGTTCGGTAATCAGATTGCGCCGCAGCGCTGCCCGATGAGCAGCCGTGCGGCCCAGTTTGTAGCCCACTTTCGCGTGTCGCACGGTACTAGCCTTCCTGTGATGTCCCCGCAACGTCTCCGGGGATCGGTCCGTCGCCCTCAGGCGACCGGAAAATAGTCGGCGAAGCCCTTGGCGATCAGTGCCTGCTTCAACTCATCCAGCGACTTCTGCCCGAAATTGCGAATCACCAGCATTTCGCTGTCGCCGTGTGCCATGCGGTCGAGAACCTCCCCCACCTTCTTCAACCCCGCGCGCTTCAGGCAGTTGCGTGACCGAACCGACAGCTCGAGCTCGGCCAGAGGCGTTTCGTATACCCAGGTTGGGATCCCAGACGCCGTCCGCTCGATCTCCGAAGGCCGGCCAGCACCGAGACCAGCAATGTGCTGAAAGTGGACGGCCAGCATGCGGGCCGCGTCGCGCAGAGCAGTCTCCGGGCTGATGGTGCCGTCCGTCCAGATCTCGAGCGTCAGGCTGTCCTTGCCTGCCTTCTTGCCCACCAACTTGACGACCTGAAAGGCCACGCGCTGGATGGGACTGAATATGGCGTCCACCGGCAGCTCGCCGATGCCGAGCTTGCCGCGCTCTTCCGCTGGCGAGTAACCGACGCCCTTCTGGACGTGCAGCTCCATTTGCAGATCGGCATCGCTCGAGTCAAGGGTGAGAATCGGCTGCTCGGGGTTGACGATCTCCAGATCCGGTGGCAGACGGACGTCGGCCGCCGTGACCAAACCTTCTCCCCGCACGGCGAGCATCAGACGCCACTCGGCATCTGGATTGTCGTTCAGGGACCGGAAGCGGATCTGCTTGAGATTCAGCCGCAGCCGTGTCGTGTCTTCTCGCGCGTTCGGAATCACACTGAACTCGTGATAGATGCCAGCCAGCCGAATGCTGGTGATGGCGACACCAGGCAAGCCGGACAGCATCACTCGCCGCAGCGCATTGCCCAGCGTCGTCCCGTAGCCGGCCGGCAGCGGATGGATCCGAATCGCGCCGTAGCCTGCCGTCACGCGCTCGACGTCGACGCCGATGTGCTCCACGCCGTTCTGACCGTCCATTCGTTCACCGGGCTCCATGTCTCCGGGCTCCCGCATGTCCCCTCCGCTACACTCGGCGCTTCTTGCGCGGTCGACAGCCGTTGTGCGGAATCGGCGTCACGTCGGTGATCGAGGTGACCTTCAGGCCACTCTGCTGCAGCGAGCGGATGGCCGCCTCCCGCCCTGGACCCGGCCCCTTCACATAGACGTCCACCTGCCGAACTCCATGCTCCTGGGCCTGCTTGGCCGCCTGCGTGGCCGCCATCTGGGCCGCATAGGGCGTGCTCTTGCGAGCTCCCTTGAACCCTGTCGTGCCGGCACTCGACCAGGTGATGGCGTTGCCGTTCGGGTCGGCGATCATCACGATGGTGTTGTTGAACGTCGCATTGATGTGGGCCTTGCCGGCCGGAATGTTCTTGCGCACGGTACGCCGGGTACCGCGTCGCGTCGGTCGAGCACGCTGATTCAACGCACGCCTCCTCGCTTACTTCTTGGCTCGTGACCGGCGGCGACCTGGCACGGTCTTGCGGGCGCCGCGATTCGTCCGCGCATTGGTCCGCGTACGCTGCCCGCGGACCGGCAAGCGCCGCCGGTGGCGGATGCCGCGATAGCATCCGATCTCCTGCAATCGCTTGATGTTCTGGGCGACGTCACGGCGCAGGTCGCCCTCGACGCGATAGTTGCCATCGATGTGTGCCCGCAGCAAGCGAACCTCGTCCTCCGTCAGGTCCTTGATCCGCGCCTCCATATTCACACCCGTGGCCCGCAGGATCTCGGCGCTACGCGTCGGACCAATGCCGTAGATGTAGGTCAGCGCCACGACTGCTCGTTTGTCGCGCGGCAGATCGACTCCCGCAATACGCGCCATCCTCGCGCTCCTTACCCTTGCCGCTGCTTGTGCTTGGGATTCGTACAGATTACGTATACCAATCCGCGCCGGCGGATGATTTTGCACTTCTCACAGCGCCGCTTCACGCTCGGCTTGACCTTCATCCGTGTCCTCCGCTCATCGCCTGCCGCAGTCGACAGGCCAAACGACTATCATAGTTGTCTAGCGACCGGCCGTCAAGATCTCTACCCCGCCCTCCGTCACGGCGATGGTATGCTCGAAGTGGGCCGCCGGGCGGCCGTCGCGCGTGACCACCGTCCAACCATCCTCGAGCACCCGGGTGCGCCAATCGCCGGCAGTCACCATCGGCTCGAGGGCCAGCGTCAAACCGGGACGCAGCCGCACATTCGGCGGCCGGGGCTCGCTCATGAAGTTGGGCACGCTGGGTGGCTCGTGCATGCGACGTCCAATCCCGTGGCCCTGATACTCCCGCACGACCTGGAACCCTTGGCCCTCCACGTGACCCTGGATGGCCTCGATCACATCCCAAAGCCAGCCCCCGGGCCTGGCAGCGGCGATGCCGGCCATCAGCGCCCCGCGTGTCACCTCGAGTAGCCGTACCAGGTCCTCTCGAATGGTCCCAATCCCCACCGTCAAAGCGGCATCGCCGCAGTAGCCCTGATAGAAGCAGCCGTAATCCAAACTGACGATGTCGCCTTCGACCAACCGTCGCTCGCCCGGAATGCCGTGCACCACCTGCTCGTTGATCGACACGCACACACACGCTGGATAGGGCTCCCCCCGAGCGCCTCCGGGATAACCGAGGAACGCTGGCACTGCCTGGCTCTCGCGCGTCAGCTCCCGTGCCAGTCGGTCCAGCTCGCTCGTCGGCGTTCCCGGCCGGGCATGAGACACCAAGGCGGCAAGCACCCGCGCCACGATGGCCCCGGCGGCCCGCATCCGCGCCAGCTCCTCCGAGCTTTTCAGGCGGATCACGATCCCAGGCCATGCACCGCCGCCCGCAGGCGTGCTCCAACGGCGTCCGGGCCGCCGCTGCCATCTACCCGCACCAGACGGTGTCGCGCATCGTAGTAGTCCAGGACCGGGGCTGTCTCTTCCTCGTAGACCTCCAGCCGGCGCGTCACCGTCTCCACCGTGTCGTCGGCGCGCTGATAGAGCTCGCTGCCGTCGATGTCACAGATGCCCGGCACACGCGGTGGGCGGAATTCCACGTGGTACGGGTGACCCGCGCCGCGGCAGACCCGTCGGCCGGTGAGCCGAGCCACCACATCGTCGCGCTCGACTTCGATCGCCAGTGCCCAAGGCAGCGGCAGCGAGAGCTCGCTCGCCAAGCTGTCCAGCGCCTCCGCCTGGGCGACGGTCCGCGGAAAACCGTCCAACACCACACCGGCCGCCGCATCCGGCTCCGTGAGCCGCTCACGCACCATCCCAATTACCACGTCGTCGGGCACGAGATCACCGCGCGCCATGTGACCTTCCGCCTCCAGGCCAAGGGCCGTTCGCTGAGCCAAGTGGTAGCGGAACATGTCCCCTGTCGACAGGTGCAAAAGGCCCAACTCCTCCGCCAAAGAAACCGCCTGGGTGCCCTTGCCCGCACCCGGCGCACCGAGCAGGATGAGAATCATCGGATGAAACCCTCGTAGTGTCGCATTAATAACTGCGCCTCAAGCTGCTTGATCGTATCCAGAACCACGCCCACGACAATGAGGAGACCCGTAGACGTAATAATGAGAGACTGGCGACTGGGCAAACGCGTAATGACCTGTGCAAACCATGGCAGAATTGCAACCAGACCTAGGAACACAGCGCCAGCAAACGTGATGCGCCGCATGATGCCATTGAGATGATCCTCGGTTCGCTTTCCAGGCCGAATCCCAGGAATGAACCCGCCCTGCCGCTGCAACGTCTCTGGCAGGTTTTGCTGTCGGAACACCACGTCGGTATAGAAAAACGTGAAAGCAATGACGAGGAAAAAGTAAACAAGAAAGAAGAGCCAGGTTTGCGTGCCAAAATATCGAGTCAAGAAACTCCCTGCGGCCCGCACCGCTCCCGGCGCAGCCTCCCAAGTCGTCAAGAACTGCCCGATCAGTGCCGGGAACAACAGCAACGACGAGGCAAAAATCAGCGGGATCATCCCTGCGGAATTGACACGCAATGGGATATATGTGGACTGGCCGCCGTACACCCGCGTGCCCCGCACGCGCTTGCCGTATTGAACCGGAATCCGTCGGTGCCCTTCCTGAACAACCACGATGCCAGCAACTGTAACAATCGTGAGAAGAACTACAACGATCAACGCAAATGGATTCTGTAATAGAGGAAACAGATTTGTCGGGATTCCGGATACAATCCCGCCGAAGATAATGATCGACACACCATTGCCGATGCCGTTCTCCGTAATTCGTTCGCCGAGCCACAACGCGAACATGGTGCCAGCCGTCATGGCCACCAGAACAGTAAGCGTGTTCAGCGGATGTGCCGCACCGAACTGGACTACATTGCCCCGGCCAGGCTGATTCAGAATCGCAATGCTAGCGACCGACTGAATCATCGCGAGCGGGATGGTCAGCCAGATGGTGTACATATTGAGTCGATGGCGACCCTGCTCACCTTCCTTCTGCAGCTCCTCAAGTGCCGGAACAATGGGAATCAGCAGCTGTAGAATGATGGACGCGGTGATGTATGGATACACGCCCATGGCGACGACCGAGAAGTTCTCCAGAGCGCCGCCTGAAAGCAGGTTCAGCCAACCAATCAACTGGCCGGTGGCACCGCCCGCCTCCAAGAGGCTCGCCAAGGCCGTGCGGTCGAGGCCGGGGACCGGCACATGCGCAGCCACCCGGAACACCGCGAGGATGCCCAACGTATAGAGCAGCCGGCGACGCAGGTCCGGCAGGCGAAAGGCATTGGTCAGCGACTGCAGCATCTCGATCTCTCCTCCATGCCACTAGCGGCGCTTGCGCCGGCGGCCGAGACCAGCTGGCTCGTAGGCCGTCTCCAGGAGCACACACTGGCCGCCCGCGGCCTCGATGGCGGCTCGAGCGCTAGCGCTGAAACGCGGTGCGCGGACGGTCAGCGGCTGCCGAATGGCCCCCTCGCCCAGGACCTTGAACGGCTCGTCCGGGCGGCGGAGCACTCCCAGCCGACTCAGCACCTCGGGCGTCACTTCGGCACCACTGGCGAACAGCCGCTCCAAGTCGGCGAGATTCACCGCCGCGAACTCGATTCTTCGCAGGCGGTGAAAGCCGCGGCGGTAAGGGAGCCGCCGCACCAGCGGCAGTTGGCCTCCCTCGAAGTAGGGTCCCTTGGTGCCACCCGACCGCGCCGCCTGGCCCTTGCGGCCACGGCCAGCGTACGTGCCGCCGCGTCCCGCATTGCCGCGGGCCACACGTCGGCGCGGCCTTCGGGCGCCAACCGGTGGCGTCAGATCATTCAGTCTCATCGGACTTGCCCCCTTCCAGGGTCACCACTTCGACCTCGGACACCGGTTCGACGCGCACCAGATGCCCCACCGCGAGGAGCATCCCGCGAACCGCTGGGTTGTCGGGCTGCAGCACGCGATCGCCAATCCGGCGCAGCCCAAGCGAGCGGATGGTTCGCTTCTGCCGAACGGCGTATCCGATCGCGCTCTTCGTGTATGTGATGCGCAACAATCGCTCAGGAGCCATCGAGTTTACTCCAAAACGGCGCCACTCGCGCCTTCGGCGCTCCCCGCCGCCGCGCCTCGACCTCGGGATCCTTCAGCCGCGACAGCGCCTGGAAGGTGGCCAGGGTGACGTTCAGCGGGTTGCTGCTGCCCAGGTTCTTGGTGAGGATGTTCTGGATACCGGCGGCCTCCAGCACCGCTCGTGCGGCGTGACCGGCAATGACCCCCGTACCGGGCGCCGAAGGTCGCAGGAGCATCGTCGCCGCCGCGTGCCGAGCCATGACCTCGTGGGGGATGGTCCCTTGGATCAACGGCACCCGGATCATGCTGGCACGGGCGCGCTCAAACCCCTTGCGGATGGCGTCCGGCACATCGTTCGCCTTGCCAATCGCCACCCCGACCTGGCCAGCATTGTCTCCCACCGCTACCACCACTCGGAAGGCAAAGTGCCGACCGCCCTTCAGCACCTTGGCAGTGCGGACGATCTCGATGATCCGCTCATCCCACGGCTCCTCTTCCCCTCCGCGGCTGCGTCGCCTTGCCCCAGCGTAGTCCACCATAGCCCTCGCTCCTAGAAGTGCAGGCCAGCTTCGCGCGCCGCATCCGCCAGGGCGCGAACCCGACCGTGGTAACGGTAGCCGCCGCGGTCCAGGACAACGCTCGTCACTCCAAGTGCCATCGCCCGCTCGGCAACCACCTGGCCGACGACACTCGCGCGGGCCGTCTTGGCCAGACCGGCCAGTCGCGCAGCGACCAGTGGCTCGGCCGTCGAGGCGCTGGCGATGGTGTGGCCGCGGTGATCGTCGATCACCTGGGCTGAGATGTGACGTAGACTGCGGAAAACGGCCAGCCGTGGACGCTCGCCAGTGCCTCGAATCCGCTGCCGAATGCGCCGGTGGCGGCGCAGGCGTGCCTCACGCCTTCGACGGGCCACGTCGGTCGCCATCATCCACCCACCTTCCCGGCCTTGCCGGCCTTGCGACGCACCACCTCGTCGCTGTAACGAACGCCCTTCCCCTTGTAAGGCTCCGGCGGCCGAGTGCGACGAATCTCAACCGCCGTTTGACCAACCACTTCGCGGTCGCAACCGCGGACGATGATTCGCTTGCCGCGCTCGGCAACCTCAAAGCGGAGGCCTGCCGGAGGCACGAAGCGCACCGGATGGGAATACCCGACCTCCAGCACGAGCGTTTCGCCGTCCAGCTCGGCCCGATACCCGGTGCCCTCGATCTCCAGGACCTTCTCGAACCCCTCGGCCACGCCTACGACCATGTTCGCCAGCAGTGCCCTCGTCAGGCCATGCAAGGCCCGATGGGCGTCGCTGTCCGAGGGTCGTTGCACCCGGAGAACGTCCCCTTCGCGAACGATGGTCATCTCCGGGTGGAACTGCCGCGCCAGCTGGCCGTTCGGCCCCCTCACCGTCACCGTGGTGCCCTCAATGTCGACGTGTACTCCGGCCGGCACCGGGACCGGACTGCGTCCAATTCGGGACATTGGCTTACCTGCCTACCACACTCGGCACAGGACCTCGCCGCCGACGTTCTCGCGGCGTGCCTGGCGATCGGTCATGACCCCTTTGGAGGTCGAGAGAATCGCGATGCCCATGCCCTGAAGCACCCAAGGCGCATCGCGGCGCTTGGTGTAAACCCTGCGGCCGGGCTTGCTCACCCGCTCCAGGTGACTGATGACGGGCTCGCGATTCGACGTGTACCTTAGCTCGATGCGCATCACACGGTGCGCCTGGACGTCGCCGATCATCTCGTAGCCCTTGATGTACCCCTCATCCTCGAGGATGCGGGCGATGGCCTCCTTGAGCTTGGACGCCGGCACCGTCACGTGGTTGTGACGTCGCATCACACCGTTGCGGATCCGTGTCAGCATGTCTGCAATAGGGTCGGGCGTGCTCATCACTTCGCTCCGTTGGTCACTCGCTCACCAGCTCGACTTCGCCACACCCGGAACCTGGCCCTCAAGAGCCAAGCGGCGGAAGCAAATCCGGCACATGCGGAACTTGCGCATGTAGCCACGCGGCCGCCCGCAAAGCATGCACCGATTGCGTACCCGTGTCTCGTACTTCCGTCGTGCCTCGCGATACATCATGCACGTCTTGGCCACCCTTGCCTCCTAGCTCCGGGCGAACGGCATGCCCAGCAGAGTGAGCAGCCGCCGCGCCTCCTCGTCGGTGCGAGCCGTCGTGACGATCGACACCTCGAGTCCCCGCACCGCATCTACCTTGTCGTAGTCGATCTCCGGAAAGACCAATTGCTCCTTGATGCCCAGGGTGTAATTGCCGTGGCCATCGAACGAGTCCGGGCTGACGCCCCGGAAGTCGCGCGTTCGCGGCAGCGCCACCTCGATGAGCCGCTCCAGGAAGTCATACATCCGCCGCCCGCGCAGGGTAACCTTCACGCCGATCGGGTTGCCCTCACGAACCTTGAAGCTGGCGATGCTCCGTCGCGCCCGGGTAATGACCGGCTTCTGTCCGCTGATGGTGGCCAGGTCGCCGGATGCGCCTTCCAGCGCCTTCGGATTCGACAGGGCCTCCCCCAAGCCAACGTTCAGCACGACCTTCTCAATCCGCGGGATCTCCATCGGCGACCGGTACCCCAGCTCCTCCTTCAGGCGCGGAACCACTTCCTGGTTATATCGGGCTCGCAGATCCATGACCAGCCTCCGTCAGTCCAGCGCTCGATGGCAGCGACGGCAGACCCGGGTGACCACGCCGTCTGTGGAGCGGCGATAGCCAACACGAACCGGCCGATCGCAGACGGGACATACCGGCTGGACATTGGACAGGTGCACCGGTGCCTCGAACTCGATAATGCCCGTCTGGGTCCGCACCGAGCCGGTGCGCCGCTGATGCTTCTTGATGAGGTTGACGCCGTGGATCACGACCCGGTTCTGCCGTGGGAGCACGCGGTTGACCTCGCCGCGCGTCCCCTTGTCGTCGCCAGCGATCACCTCCACCTGGTCGCCCTTCTTGATCCGTTGCATCGTCGTCTCCCGCTAAAGCACTTCTGGTGACAGGCTCACGATCCTCATGAAGCCCCGCTCCCGCAACTCGCGGCCGACGGGGCCGAAGATCCGAGTGCCACGCGGATTGCCATCCTTGTCGATGATGACCGCTGCGTTGTCATCGAACCGGATGTATGTGCCATCCGGCCGCCCATAGGTCTTGGCAGTGCGCACCACTACGGCGCGCACTACCTCGCCTTTCTTCACCGCGCCATGGGGCGCGGCTTGCTTCACGCTGCAGACGATGACGTCACCCACGCCGGCATAGCGGCGCTGGGAGCCACCCAGGACCTTGATGCACTGCAGCTCACGAGCCCCGGTATTGTCTGCGGCCCGCAGCCGCGTCTGCATTTGGATCATGGCTGGGGTTCCTTTCGCTGCCGGAACACCACGCGCCAGCGCTTCTCGCGACTCATGGGGCGACATTCCTCGATCACCACCACGTCGCCGGCTCGCGCTTCGTTCGTCTCATCGTGCGCTTTGTACCGCTTGTGGACCCGCATGACCTTGCGGTAGAGACGATGGGCACGCACTTGCTCGACGCGCACCACCACCGTCTTGTCCATGCGGTCACTGACCACAATGCCCTGTAGTTGACGCCGTGGCATCTACTCCGCCTCCTTTGTGCCGCTGACCACAGCCCGGATCCCCAGTGCTCGTTCGCGCCGCACCGTGAGCAAGCATGCCAGGTCGCGGCGAACCTGCCGCAGTCGACTGGTGTCACTCAGTCGGCCAGCGGCATGCTGAAATCGCAGGTTGAACAGCTCCCGCTCGGTCGTGGCAATGGCTGACTCGAGCTCCGTGGGCGACATGGCCGCGGCTTCTTCCACCTTCATGCCTCACCTCCGCCAAGCGAGAACTGCTCGCGGCGCACGAATTGAGTCTCGACCGGCAGCTTGTGGCCGGCCAGCCGGTACGCCTCGCGAGCCTGCGGCTCGGTGACGCCGCTGATCTCGAACAGGATCTGGCCCGGCCGCACCACCGCCACCCAATGATCCACCGCCCCCTTGCCCGATCCCATCCGGGTCTCGGCCGCTTTCTTGGTCACCGGCTTGTCGGGGAAGATGCGAATCACAATCTTCCCACCACGCTTCACGTAGCGCACGATGGCCCGGCGCGCGGCCTCGATTTGTCGGCTGGTGATCCAGGCTGCGGAGAGGCTCATCAGGCCGTAATCGCCGAAGTGGACATCGTTGCCCCGCGAGGCCCGCCCCTTCATTCGTCCCCGGAACTGCTTCCGATACTTGGTTCGCTTGGGCATCAACATCGTTCACCTGCCTGGCTACTTGGCCGCCGCGAAGTCGCTGTCCGAAGCCCGCAGCGGCTCCTCGCCGGGGAGGATTTCCTTGCGGTACACCCAACATTTCACGCCGATGCGGCCATAGGTGGTCAGCGCCTCGTTCTGCGCGTAGTCAATGTCGGCACGCAGCGTCTGGCGCGGTACCCGGCCCATGATGATCCCGTCCTTGCGAGCCATCTCCACGCCCGAGAGCCGACCGCCAACGACGATCTTGATGCCCTGGGCACCTGCCCGCATGGCGCGGAAGCCGGCCTGCTTCATCGCCCGCTTGTGGCTGATGCGCCGCTCCATCTGGCTGGCGATGGACTCAGCGATGATCGCCGCGTCCATGTCAGGATTCGGAATCTCGACGACGTCCACCCGGGCCAGCTTGCCCGTCATGGCCCGCAGGCGGTCGCGCAGCAGGTTCACGCTGGTGCCCTTCTTGCCGATGACGATGCCCGGTTTGGCGGTGTGAATCGTCACGTTCACCTGGCGTGGGAAGCGATCAATGGTGATGTCACCGATCCCCGAATGGCCGGTGACCGATCGCACCAGGGAGCGGATGCGCAAGTCCTCCTCCAAGAGTTGCGCATACTCGCTGCCCGTGGCGAACCAACGTGCCCGCCAAGGCTTGATGATTCGCAGGCGAAAGCCGTACGGATGGACCTTCCGTCCCATTACTGCTCCCCCTTCTTGCTACGAGTGCCAGTGTCTGACCTGGCCGCCACGGCGCTCGGACACTCGCGCAAGGCGACACGGATGTGGCAGCTACGTTTCAGGAGCGGGCCAAAGCGCCCGCGAGCGCGCCAGCGGCCCCGGCGCTGGCTGGGCCCACCGTCGGCCGCGATCTCGGCCACATACAAGTCGTCCGCCTCCAGACCGTACGTCTCGCGCGCATTGGCCACCGCGCTGGCGATCAGTTTCGAGACCGGGCGCGCCGCCGCCTTGGGAGTCAGACGCAACAAGGCCAGTGCCTCTGCCGTTGGCATCCCCCGCACGGCGTCCGCGACCAGCCGCACCTTGCGGGGCGATATCGGGATGAAGCGCGCTGTGGCACGGATCGAGAATCCCATCGTCCAACCTCTCCTTCTGCGCCGTCGCCTAGCGGCGGACCCGGGCACCCTTCTCTTTGTGCGAGTGGCTCCGGAAAGTCCGTGTCGGCGCAAATTCGCCCAGTTTATGACCCACCATGTTCTCCGTCACGTACACCGGCACGTGATGGCGGCCGTTGTGGACAGCGATGGTGTGACCGACCATCTGCGGGAAGATGGTGCTCGCTCGAGACCACGTGCGGACGACTCGCTTTTCCCCGGCAGCGTTCAGCTCTTCGATGCGCCGCAACAGCTTCGCCTCGATGTATGGACCTTTCTTGACGGATCGAGCCATGGCGATATCCCCAAGTGCTAGCGGCGCTTCTGGGCGCGCCGACGTACGATGAACCGGTCAGTCGCTGGATTGTTCCGGGTCCGGACACCACGGGCCGGCTTGCCCCAAGGCGTCTTGGGACCGGGCAGGCCGATCGGCGCCTTGCCCTCACCACCCCCATGGGGATGGCTCCCTGGATCCATGGCCGAACCGCGGACCGTCGGTCGCCGACCCAGCCAGCGCTTCCGCCCAGCTTTGCCGAGATGGATGTTGGCGTGCTCGACGTTGCCGACCTGGCCAATGGTGGCCAGATTGTCGAGATGCACCAGGCGTACCTCGCCCGAGGGCAGCCGCACGTGGGCGTAATCGCCCTCCTTGGCCAGAAGCTGCGCGCCGGCGCCGGCCGAACGCACCAGCTGTCCGCCCCGACCGCGCGCCAGCTCAATGTTGTGCACCAGCGTACCCAACGGGATGTTGCGCAGCGGCAGCGCGTTGCCCACTCGCACCTCGGCCTTGGGGCCACTGGTCACCGCGTCGCCGACCCGCAAACCAACCGGCGCCAGAATGTAACGCTTCTCGCCGTCGGCGTAGACGACCAGGCCGATGCGCGCCGTTCGGTTGGGATCGTATTCGATCGTCGTCAGTCGCCCAGCCACGCCGTGCTTGTCGCGCCGAAAGTCGATCAGCCGGTAGCGTCGCTTGTGCCCGCCGCCGCGATGGCGCACCACTACCCGGCCATGGCTGCGTCCGGCCTGGCTCTTGAGCGGCACGACGAGCGAGCGCTCAGGCCGTCGTCGCGTAAGCTCCTCGAACGTCTGGCCCATCATGCCGCGGCGACCCGCGGAGGTGGGCTTGTAGACCTTGATGGCCATCGATCACCTCACTCGAAAAGCCGGATCTCCTGCCCGGCAGCCACGGTCACCACCGCCTTCTTCCAGGCTGGCTGATGACTCAGGTGCCTTCCCCAGCGCCGCACCTTGCCAGGCATCATCATCGTGCGCACCCCGACCACCTGGACCCGGAAGGTCGACTCCACCGCGTTCTGGATTTCGCGCTTGTTTGCCCGCCGATCGACTTCGAACACATACTGCCTGGCCTGCTCGGTCAGGGCATCGCTCTTCTCGGTCGTCACCGGCCGAATCAGCACCTCATGCACCCGCATCGGTGTCCTCCTCGACTCCCGTCGCCTTGCCCGCGCCTAGATGATCGACGACCGCTTGCAGCGCCGGTTGCTCCAGGACCAACCAGTCGTGGTTGAGGATATCCCGCACATTCAGGTAGGCCGAGCGGAGGTACCGCACATGTGGCAGGTTGCGCACGCTTCGTTCCAGGGCATCGTTGCGACCGGCCAAGAGCACGAGCGTCGAACGGTCTTCACAAACCTTGGCCACGAAATCGGCAACCAGGCGCGTCTTCGGCGCTGCCATCGTCAAGTCGTCGACGACGATGATCGCGCCTTCCTGCGCCTTGGCCGCTAGGGCGGAACGCAGGGCTAGGCGGCGCATCTGGCGTGGCATGCGCTGTCGATAGGAGCGGTGCTGTGGCCCATGGCAGATCGCCCCGCCGACGAAGAGGTTCGCGCTGCGCGAGCCGTGGCGTGCGCGACCGGTCCCCTTCTGTCGGTACCACTTGGCGGTGGTGCGATCGACCTCCGATCGTGTCTGCGTGCGGTGCGTGCCCCGCCGCATGTTGGCCAACTGGCGCAGCAGCGCTTGGTGCATCACTGCCCGGTTTGGCTGGATGGCAAACACTTGCTCCGGCAGAGCAATGTGCCCCAGTGCTTCCCCAGCGAAGCTGAAAAGGGGAGCCTCCATCGCCTAGTTCCCTTTCGTCCCGCGGATGAGCACGAGACCGCCGCGAGGACCCGGGACGGCCCCGCGAATGGCCAGCAGATTGCGTTGCCGATCGGACGCTATCACTTCCAAGTTGCGCACCGTGACCCGCACATTGCCCATGCGACCGGCCATGCGCTGGCCTCGCCACACACGTCCCGGCGAGGTGCCGGCGCCGATGGCCCCCGGCGCTCGCTCCCGATCCGTCTGGCCGTGCGTCTTGCGCTGCCGTCCGAAGTGGTGCCGCTTGACCGTCCCAGCGAAGCCGAGACCCCGACTGGTCCCTGTCACATGGACACGCTCACCAGTGCGGAACAGCCCAGCATCCACGGTGCTGCCGAGCTCGGGCGCTTCCCCCTCGGCGCAGCGGAACTCACGCAGGTAGCGGAACAGCTTACCGCCCGCGTGCTTAAGGTGGCCCCGTTCGGCACGCGTCAGCTGCTTCTCGCGGACCTGGCCCAGCCCCAGCTGGAACGCTGCATAGCCGTCCCGCTCGGGCGTTCGCACCCAGGTGACGGTGCACGGCCCGGCCTCGATGATGGTCACCGGCACTGCCAAGCCGTTGGCGTCGAACAGCCTCGCCATCCCTCTCTTGAAACCCAGAATCGCCTTCATCGGCACCCAACTCCCGCGCTCCAGCCCCCGCTTTCCCGCGGCGGCTTCAGCTTGACTTGATCTCGATGTCCACGCCAGCCGGCAAGTTCAGCTGCGTCAGCGAGTCCAGTGTCTTGGCGCTGGGATCGACGATGTCGATCAAGCGCTTGTGCGTTCGAATCTCGAAGTGCTCACGCGAGTCTTTGTCGATGAACGTGGAGCGCATCACGACAAAGCGCTCAATCCGAGTCGGCAGCGGTACCGGTCCGACGCACTGCGCACCGGTCCGCTCGGCCTCATCGACGATCTTCTTCGCCGACTGGTCCAACACGCGATGGTCGTACGCCTTCAGCCGAATGCGGATCTTCTGTCGCGCCATGGCTCGTGCCTATTCCTCAATGGCGGTGATGACACCGGCACCCACGGTGTGACCACCCTCCCGAATCGCAAACCGGCTCTGTGCCTCCAACGCTACCGGCTTGTACAACTCCACCGTCAACTGCACATTGTCCCCCGGCATCACCATCTCCGTCCCTTCCGGTAGGTGAGCCGTCCCTGTTACATCCATCGTCCGGATGTAGAACTGCGGCCGGTAGCCATCAAAAAACG
>DAOUCP010000064.1:0-42365 GCA_034432155.1 Anaerolineae bacterium | reverse complement strand
CCGAGCTGCCTTGAGCAGAAGCCGGCGACTCCGGCAGCCTCAGGAACCACCGCCGCTCGGGGCCTCTCCGGCGTTGCGGCGGTCGCTCCCAAGGTCCGCCGTCGGCCCCCTGGTGCGCGTTTGACACCCACCCGCACTGGATAAGCCTTCCGGGGGCCCGCGGGAGAACGCTTGCGGGTTGGCGGGGGCTCGGCCTACCCACGTGGCATGCCCCGGTCCTTGCGGCCATGCGCCATCGACCAGCCATGCTTGCTGCCGCCGGTGGCCTCGGCACCGACCCTCACCGTCAGATCCAGTCGCGTGTGCTGGCCAAGCCGTGCCGCCAAGCGCTGCCGCGTTCCAGCCGTACCACCATTCGAGGCACGTTTCTTCGTGGCACACGCCGGCACGCCCCTTACCCACCCACCAAGTGTGGTGGGAACTGGCGCGCTTGGCGTGGAACCTCGTCCAGCGGATCGCCTGGCTGGCCCTGCCGATGGAGGCACTGCGCAGCCGATCGCCGGATTCAGCGCGAGCGCTGCCAGGTCACGGGCGACTGCAAGAGCGTCGGAGCTCCTTTCGGACCGAACACCACGATTCCATTGGCCGGGCCATCCTCGCCCTCGAGGGCGGCGAGGTTGGCGCACAATTCGAGGGTCGTTGGCTCACCGGCGCCGATTTCGGCCGGCGTGTTGCGCACCGTCAGGCTGTTGCCGGCAACCAGGTCGATCGTCAGATCGAAGGTGCTGCCCTCATCGGCGACCCGGTAGCCGTGCACCCACACCTGGTAGCGCCCCGCCCTTGGGAATCCTGGCACCACGGCATACTCGTCTGCCCCCTCGCCGGCACTCTCGGCCACCCTCTCGGCGGGGTAGGTGAAGTTGCCATCGCGGTTGACATCGAACAGCAGATAGAGGTCCAGGTCGTCGTCCTCCTGGCCGTCGAGGGTGACGGCCAGTCGACCGGCGCGCTCCGGAACCTCGACGTCACGGCGATAGGACGTCGACGGGATGTTGCCGGCCACGTCCTGCCGCACCGGCACCGCTCGCAGAACCGTCGGCGCCGACATGCCGAACCCGGCAACCTGCAGATCGGGCAGGCGCACCTGGCTCGTGACCACGAGGGCCCCACAGTCCTCTCCGGTGAGCTCCAGGAGACTTGGCTGCCAGCGGATGCTGCCCGCGGTGGTCGCAAAGGGCATGACGAACTGCCTCCCGGCAAAGCGCACGGCGTCGAGCATGATCTCGTGCAGTCCAGAGCGCGCTGGGAAGGCCAGCCAGTCCTCGTAGCCGCCCGAAGTGGTGCTGAACGGCCAGGTGCTGCCACTTACCTGGTAGGTGCTCCGGGTCAAGAGCCCGAGGGTGTACGGGCCATACCAGGCGGCATCCGACATGTCCTCCTGTTGGTTGGCCGGATCCTGGGGGTTGGTGTAGCGGTCGCTCACCGGGCCATAGATGCGGGTGTCAATGTCAGCCTGCCGCTGGCCGGTCTCCTGCCAGGCGGTCTTCACGAGCCATTGCGTGCCGGCGGGTGGCTCGGAGGCGTCAACGAAGAAGAAGCGCCAATCGCCCGACTCGGCCCGCCAGTCCCATCGGAAGCCGCCCCGCACCGTGCCATTGCTGTATGGGGCGTCGGCGTCATCGGCCTGCTCGCCGCCGAGGCCGATGGCGCCCTGCCAGTCGTAAGGAGCCGCCACGTTGGCCACCACCGGGATCACCGTTCGCTTGTGAGCCGGCTTGTAGCCTGCCGGTTCCAGGCTCGGCGGCCTGGCGGCCACTCTCCCCTCGGGGCGTCCTCGGGCCAGCGGCACCAAGGCGCTCGATCGGGCGCTGGGCATCTGACTTACCAGCACCGCGTCGTTGGCCGCCAGCGGCAAGTAGACGATCGGCGGTCGTGGTGCCTCGTCGGCAAAGATGGCGCCCTGCAGCACGCCGGGTGCTGCACCGGGGTCGATCTGCAGAGTGGCGGTCACCACTACTGCGCCGCCGGCCGGGATGGTGACCTCGCTCTGGGACAAGGTCAGCGCCAGCCATGGCCGGTAGGCGTAGAAGTCGTACTGTAGGCTGAGCTCGGTCTCAGTGATCGCCCGGCTGGCGTGCCACGCGGCCAGGTAGAGGCCGTCGGCCCAGCGCTCGAGCGGATGATGCACCGACACTTCCCAGTAGTCGCTGACGTTGTCGTTGATGCTCAGTCGCATGTACTCATACTGCCCGAGCTCGGTTTCCGGGTAGACCACCGGGCTGTCGCCGTCCAGACCAACGAGCGGGATGGCCTGCGGGAACATGGCAGCCGTCACCTCTGCCCCGCCCAGGAGCAAGGCCCGCAGCTCGAGGCCTGGCTGGAGGTCGATCATCACTCCCGGCAGCGTCGCCGCGGGTGCCGTGCCACCCATGGACGTCTTGGGCCGGTAGTCGGTGTACACGACGACCGCCGTGGCCCCGGCGTTGCGGGCGTTGGTGATCTTCTCCGCGAAGCTGCAGACACCACGCGCGATCAGGGCAATCCTGCCACCGACATCCTGGACTGGCGCGTCGCCATTGCAGCCACGGCCGAAGTAGGCGATAGGCCCAACGTGGCCGGCTGGCGTTAGCCGCTGGGTGATGCTGCCCTCCACGGAGTCCAGCCGGGTCTGGCCGCCGGGCCAGGCGAACTCCACGAAGGAATTCCAAAGCTGACGATGGTTCACGACCCCGTTGCCGTTGCGGTCATCCCACAGCTTGCCGTCGCCATTCACGTCGGTGTGCTGCAGAACTGCCAGCGCCATCGTGTTCTCAGGGGTGTCGTCACCGTTGATGTCGAACTGCTCGTAGGGAATGCGGCCACGCACTGTCATGAGCTCGGTGTCGGGTGGAAGCCACGCCTTGTCAATGGGCACAAGGTAGTCGGGCGTCTGACCCTGGCCTGATTCCTGCGTCGCATCGGTGCGCAGGCTCCCCTCGTGGCTGCCGATGCGCCGCAGCGTCTGCGCGGACAGCCGGACGTCCAGCGGCTGGGCCGACGGGTTATGCAGGGTGATGGTGGTGGTGGCGGTCTCGCCTGCAGAGACCACCTTGGCGAATGCCGGGTAGCTGACACCTCGGTAACCCCCGGCGGTCCACTCCGAAGGCAGGGCGTACATGCCGTGCTTGCCAGCGGCAATCTGCACCGAATCGGCAACGTCAAGCACGCCAGCACCCATCGTCAATGGGTCGTAGGCGGCGTAACGCGCCCCCGCCATCAAGATGGCCCGCGCTTCCTCCCACGTGGGCCAACGGTTGTGCTTCTCGTGAAAAGCCTGGTACACAAGTGCCAGGCCGCCGGCCGCCACCGGGGTGGCGCGGCTTGTGCCGCCCCAGGTTCCGTTGGCCAGCAGTCCGTCGGCGACAATGTTGAGGGGCACCGCCCCGGCGGCGTATGCGCCGTCGGCCGCGATGTGGACCCCAACCGTGCCTACGGCGCCCGGGCCCCGGTTCGACCAGGGTATGATGTCGCCGAAGGTGATCTGGGTGGTCTCCGTGATCGAGTCGGTGCCGGTGGAGCCCATTTGCGTGGAGGCTGCGACCTTGATGCCGACGGTCGGATTGGGCGTCGTCACCGTGCCGTAGCCAGGCCCACCGTTGCCGGCGGCAATGACAAAGCTGGTCGAGGGGTTGAAGTGCCGCACGTAGTAATCGACGAGCCGAGCATCGGCATCCCAGCCGTCGTTGTCCACGGCGGAGAACCCATAGCTGTTGGACGCGATCTGCACGTCATCGTCTCGACGGCCGGGGTCGTAGCCCAGCACCACAAACCGCCAGCTCGGCCCGTACAGTGCGGAGGCAGCATAGACACTGCCGATCGACACGAATTGGGACCGCGGGGCTAGGCCGAAGTTGATGGCGGCAGGCTGACCACCCGGCAGATCGCGGAAGCGAAGGCTGCGATCGGGCGGCACGCCGAGCCGACCCTGGGAGACGATGTTCGAGGCACACATCGTTCCGTGGCTGGAACTCGCGTAGTGGATGCCAATGAATTGGCCGGCAGGGGGGATGTCGGCCTCGAGACCCCACAGCCAGCTCGCCGGGAAGGGCCGCTGGCCATCGGAGATGAAGTACAGCAGCCCGCCACTCACGTCGGCAACCCCATCCGGGGGATCGCTGATGTCTCGCCACGACACCGGATCGGCCTTCGTGACCGGCTTCTCATCGCTAAAGTCGTGGTCGCCATCCAAGTCGATGTAAACCGTGTCGTACGTGCCGGCCGTTGCCTCATCGACGAGGAGGATGCCGGCGTACTCGCGCGCGATGTTCTGCGCCGGCCTAGCGTTGGCATTGGCTAGGAAGGCGTCGGGATGGTGGCCGTAGCGCACGGAGCCGCTCTTCGAAGTGGGAGGCACCACGAAGTCGCACGCCTGCTCGGCCAGGGCCGGCGTAGAGGCACCGGTCCGCACCACGAGCGCCTGGAAGCAGGCGGTGACGACTGTTCCGGCAGCGGTCTGCCGGGAGGTCACGGGCGAGCTTTGATAGAGCTCGATCATGCCGATCTGAGCCAGGCGGGCCGGGCTCGCGGTGGCGGGCTGGCGAGCGGCTTTGAACTGCGCCATGCGCAGACCGACGTACGGGTCAAAGACCTCAGGCCAGCCGGCATAGGGGTGGGACTCTGGCAAGACGTGCCAGGTGCCCTGGAGATCGGGGTGCGCGAAGTCGACGGCATAATCCAGCACTGCGACCGTCACGCCCTCACCGCGGTAGCCCATGCGCCACGCTTCCTCGACGGCGTGGCCGGGCCCGATCTCGAACCAGTCGTCGGGCCTCACCTCCCCCGCGCGACGGCGCGCGGGCTGCGCGCCAGGTTCCGTCCCTGAGTCCGGGCGCACCGCCCCGCGGCTGTCGGTCCAGGCCGGCGCGGCGCGCAGGCGGGCGCCCAGCGAGGCCGAATCGATCGGCGCAGGTTGAGCCGGTTGGTCTGCACCAGCGGTCCACGGGCCCATCGCCGCTGTGCCGGGAGCATCGCTAAGCTCCGCTGACTCGCTTTGAGGGCCGGGGGCGAGCTCCGGCTCGCCCAACAGGACGGCATAGACGCCAGGCAGGGCGGCGATGCGCTCCAGATCGCCCAAGTGGACTCGAGCCACGGCGACGTGCTCGCCCGCTGGCCAGGTGAACCTGTGTACGGCCTGGCTGTAACGCTCCAATGGGAGCGGCAGCGCCGACTCGATCACCACGAATACCTCGGTCTTGGGCTGTCGTTCGGCCGCCAGGACGCGCAGGGCTGGTTCGATCCTCTGTTCGGGCGCAACCTCAGCAAGGCGGCGTAGGAGAGCGCCAGCCTTTTCGCCCGTCGCAGGGGACGGATGCCCCACGCCCACGGCGGAGGTCTGAGGCTCCTGGGCCACAGCAGCAGCCTGCTGCTCCTCGCCCGTGGCGGAGATCTCTTGCCCCTGGCCCCCAGCACGGGCCTGCTGACCCTCGCCCGCGGCCGAGATCTCTTGCCCCTGGCCCCCAGCACGGGCCTGCTGACCCTCGCCCCCGGCGCCCGAGACAGCGAACGGGACGCCCAAGCTGGTCGCCAAGAGGAGGGCTGCCACAAGTAGCGGAACGACTGCGCGCGAGTTCATGGTCGATTGCCTTTCGAGGTCACGTGGTCCGTCGCAGGGTGCGACAACCGAAGGAGGTCATGCCGCGCGCGAGGCTACATCGTTCGGGGCAAGCGTGTCAAGTAGGGTCTGCGCCTCACCGTTCGTGGGGGACGGTGAGGTGGCCGCCCTGGCCATCAGCCGTTGCGGCGGACGGTGAGATGGCTGCCGTGGCTCTCAGCCTTCGTGGCGGACGGATCAGCAAAGGGGGCGATAGAGTTCCGGGCGGCGATCGGCCAGGATATCGTTCTCTGGCGTGGCGCGCTTGTCCCTCGCGAGGGATACGTCGCACTCGGCCAGGGCGACCCCGTCTTCCGCAGGTCCCAGCGAGGCGAGGATCGCTCCGTCAGGCGAGACGATCTGGCTGCCGCCGGTGAAGCGCAACGGCGGCCCGTCCAAACGACCCTCCTCCCCCCACCGATTGGCCACCACGGTGAAGACGCGGTTCTCCAAGGCGCGGACCACCATCGCCTTCTGACACCAAGGCAGCACTAGATTCGCCGGCTGGACGATGGCATCTGCGCCCTGCAGCGCGAGACAGCGGGCCGCTTCGGGGAAGATCCAGTCGAAGCAGATGAGGATGCCAATGCGCGCCCCGTTCACGTCGAACACCTGGAAGCCGGTGTCACCGGGCGAGAAGACCGCTTTCTCACCGCGAAAGAGATGCGTCTTGCGGTAGAGGCCGACAAACCCTTCTGGTCCAACGACAATGGCGCTGATGAATAGCTGGTCGGCGCTGCGCTCGGGCAGACTGGCGATGACATGGGCGTCGAGCTCGCGGGCCAGCTCGGCGAGGTACCGTACCGACGGTCCGGAAGGGATGGTCTCGGCGAGCGACCGCGCCTCCTCTGGATCGCGAAACTGGTAGCCTGTCGTGGCCAGCTCTGGCAGCACGTACAACTCGGCACGCGTGCCGCGCATAAGGTAGGCCACTCGCTCCAGGTTGGCTTGCACCTTCCCGAATGCTGGGGCGAACTGAACTGCAGCTATCTTCACGCCGATGACCCCTTTTCCCTGTGTCGGCGAGGTTGCGACTGGCCTGTGGCGAGGCGCGTCCGCCGTGATGTCGCCACGCCAGCCGGCGGACGGCCATGCACCCACGGCAGAGAAACGCGCTGGCAAGCAGCGCCAGCCTGGTCATCCGGAGTCGGCCGCTTTACCGGTGCGGGGCTGATCGCCATCCGATGCGGCCACTGTATCAGCCACCGGTGGCGAGAGTCAAAGGGCCGCGGTCCACCGGGGGCCCGCCGGCGGCGAGAGTCAAAGGACCGCGCCCTATTCGAGGGCCCAGCGGTGGCGAGAGTCAAAGGGCCGCGGTCCGTCCCTGGGACTGTCTCGTGTTGGCCATGGCATCGATCCCCGCGCCGGTTGTAAGGTCATGCTGTCTGGCGGGAGTGGCCGCCGCTGACTGACGAGTCATCGCGGCTCGCCACAAGCCAGGTTAGACACCCCTCCGCTCACCGGATCTACTTCCCCCTACGCCTCGTTCCCCTGCCTCCCGAGTACGAAAGACATGGGTCCGTAGGCCTTGTTCTCACTGCCCCCGAAGGTGGAAACGAAGGTGACCGACGTCACATTTCCTTGCGCCGCCGGGAATGCCGCCACAGCTCGAGTAGGTAAGCTACTTACCCACCACGAGGATGTGAAAGCCGCCGTGCCGCATGGGGGATCGTGCGTTTGGAACCGTCTCGTACTGGCCGCTGATGACGTTGCCGGCGCCGTTCGTGACAGAGCAGGTCGTGCCTGCACCGTTCGCCACCCGGAGGTTCGCACGCGTCACGGTGATGGCATCGGCGCTGGCGGTCGCCCGCTCAAGCGTGTCCTGCAGCGCTCCTGTTCCTGGTCTCCAGCGACTCGACCGCAGCCACGCTGGCGGCACTCGGCACGTAGAGAGGCGCGTTGCCCTGCGCCAATGCGCCCCGCGTCAGGTTCAGCTGGCCACCGATAACGAGCCCGAAGACGACGCTGCGGCATGCCATGGCGATTGCGCTACTGATGGTTGATCTCCCTACGTCGGGGCCACCCACGTCTCGCCCTTCCGAGCGCGAGCCGCGAACTCAGCCTTGCCCTGGAGCATGCCGCTCGCCGTCAACGCCGTACCGAACCTTGTCAGATGGGTCGCCTCTCGCGCGTGGCCAATTGGCCGGCTCGCGCAGGTAGTTCGCCTGTCACGTGTGGCCCCCTTACCAGCTCCCGCGCAGCGTTCACCTCGTACCTGCGGCACCCTGCCAAGCTCCCGCAGAGTGTTCGCCGCGCGGATCTGGAGCCGCTGCCGCACCCTCATCACGTCCCGCAGGACGACAGCCAGCCTGCTCTCGGCCCTGGGGGCACGTGCCGTCTCCGCCCGCCCTCGCGCCCTCCACAGTCGCGCGCTGCCCCACTTCACTCCCGAGCCGGTCCCGCCCTTGCCGTCATCCACATTCCTGCGCACCCTGTCCATGAGCGCGGCAGTAAGAAGCACGGCCCGCGCCGTCGTGATTGTGCGCCGCGCGGCCTCCAATTGCCGGCGCCTGGGGTCGACGAGACGTCATGGTGGATGGTTGTCCCGATCTTCATCGGGTGGTGGGCCGTGTGGCCGAGGGCAACACGGAGACCCGCCGGCAGCGGGCTGGCGGCCACACCCGAAGTCGTATCAAGGTACCCCCGGCAGGACTCGAACCTGCGACTCGCGGTTTAGGAAACCGCTGCTCTATCCCCTGAGCTACGGGGGCAAGTGGCGTAACTACGCCATTCTGTGACTCTGGTGGCGGCGCCGGAGCTCCGTTGGCAACGTTCCTGGCCGCCATCCGGTCCGCCACTCGCCGCCAAGGGCACGGTGCGTGCGTTCGCTCGGCCGCGTCGAGCTGCGCGTACGACAGGGAGGGCAGCTGCAGCGCTCTTGTCGACTGCTGAGCATGGCCAAGTATAGCCTGGATCGCAGGCGTGGGGAGGCCCGCGCCGCCGGGATCGACCGGCAGCAGTGCCGCAGATCGTGCCAGCGTCTCAGGGCGTGGTGTGCTTCACCGGGGGGCAATGAGAGCTACCGTGTGCTTCCGTTCGGGCGCCCCCGGTTCGGGACGGGGGAAGCCAGCGCCGCGGCTTCCGGAAGGATGGCGCTCTGCGGCCACTGCCGCATGCTATGGGTGGAGGCCGACTGCCTGCGCGAAGGCGTCCCACGGCTGGTTCGACTCCTGAGGGAGCTGGACGTCAAGGAGCGCGAGCACCCGCACGTCTGGCGGAATGCGACGTAACGGGAAGGTTCGCCAAGACCACCGCCTCGCCCAGCAAGCCGCGTCAGGCCATCCGAATCCCCATCCTTTGCCACGCGCCGCGCGGTCCGCGGCAGGCAGTCGAGCGTTTCGCGTCCCCGCACTCCGTGCGTCGGCGCAGTCGATGAAGTCCAACAGCACGTCCCATCGGCCATTCGGGCGCGGCGAAGTGCGCACCTCGGCGCCTGGGGGTTGGCGGACATGGACTCGCGCATCGCGGCGAGGAGACATCCGCCCAGCAAAGCAAGAAGCACGTGGACTGCTACCCGCGCCCTGCCGATTGCTCCGTTCCTGGCCGATCCGACTTACACGTCGAAGTACAGCTCGAACTCAACCGGATGGGGACGCATGCGCACCGGGTCGACCTCAACCTCGCGCTTGTAGGCGACGTAGGTGTCGATCATGTCTTGGCTGAATACGTCGCCCTTCAGCAGGAAGGCGTGGTCGTCCTGCAACGCGTCAAGGACCTCGCCGAGCGAGCTGGGCACCTGCCGGACCAGCTTGGCCTCCTCAGGCGGCAGGCTATAGAGGTCCTTTTCCATCGGCTCACCCGGGTCGATCCGATTCTGGATGCCGTCGAGGCCGGCCATGAGCAGCGCCGCAAAGCACAGGTAGGGGTTGCACGACGGATCCGGCGCGCGGAATTCGATCCGCTTCGCCTTGGGGCTCTTGGAGTAGACAGGGATGCGGCAGATGGCGGAGCGGTTGCGCTGCGAAAACGCCAGATTCACAGGGGCCTCGTAGCCGGGCACCAGGCGCCGGTAGGAGTTGGTGGTCGGGGCGCACAGGGCCAGCAGGGCCGACGCATGCTTCAACAGCCCGCCGATGTAGTAGCGCGCCGTGTCAGAGAGCTGGGCATAGCCGGCCTCGTCGAAGAAGATGTTCGTGTGGCCTTTCCACAGGCTCTGGTGCACGTGCATGCCGCTGCCGTTGTCGCCGAAGAGCGGCTTGGGCATGAAGGTGGCCGTCAAGCCGTTCTGGCGCGCCACATTCTTCACGATGTACTTGTAGATCACAATGCTGTCGGCCATGCGGACCAGCGGGCCATAGTGCAGGTCGATTTCCGTCTGCCCAGCCGTGGCCACCTCGTGGTGATGGTGCTCGACTGTCACGCCGGCGGCTTCCAAAGCCAGGACGATCTTACTGCGCACGTCCTGCAACGTGTCGGTGGGCGGGGTGGGGAAGTAGCCGCGCTTGGGGGGGATCTGGCCGCCGAAACTGGGGCCATCGCTGCGGCCAGTGTTCCACCAGCCCTCCACGCTGTCAATGTGGTAGAACGCCTGGTTCATCCCGCTGCCATACCGCACGTTGCCGAACAGGAAGAACTCGGCCTCGGGGCCCCAGAAGCTGGCATCGGCGATGCCGGTCTGTTTCAGATACTCCTCAGCGCGTCGAGCAATGAACCGTGGATCGCGCGAGTAAGGCTCGCGGGTGATCGGGTCAAACACGTCGCAAATGATCGCCAGCGTCGGGATCTCATAGATGGGGTCAAGGAACGCCGTAGTCGGGTCCAGCATCAACAACATATCCGACTCGTGGATCTCTTTGAAGCCGCGAATCGAAGAGCCGTCGAAACCAACGCCCTCTTCGAAGGTTTCCTCCGTAAGGTCGCGTGCCTGAATCGTGAAGTGCTGCCAAACGCCTGGCATGTCAGTAAAGCGAAAGTCCACCATCTGCACTTGGGGCAGCAGTGCGAGCACTTCGGATACGTTTTCAGGCATGGGATCATTCTCCTTCCATCCAGTTGGGTTGCGTTTGCTTTGGGTCGGCCAGCTTGTCATGGCCGGCGCAGGACGGTTCTATCGTGCCTGCCACATCATACCAGCGTGCGCAGGGCTTGTCTACTGCCCAGCTAGGTACTCTTGGGTGCCCAGCAAGCGCGCGCTCAGCTTCTACACGCAACTGAGGTGCTCGCGCAGGTCAGCGCTGAGCAGTGCGGGATTCTGGCGGTAGCCTAGGCGGCGCGCCAAGAAGGCGAACTCCTCGCTCTCCTCGGCTGGCACTGTCACGTCTTTGCTGTTGCCACGCACCACCCGCAACGCGTCGATCAACCGTTGCAGGAAGACATGCGCCGCGCGCAGGCGGGCATGGTCTTCCGGGGAGAGGACGCCGCTCCACGCCAGGGCGGCCATGGCCTCGCCCGTGTTGCAAAGCCGCAGGTTCGGGTCCTGGCCGCCGTGCATGATTTGGAGACCCTGCACCAGGTATTCGAGTTCGACCAGTCCGCCCAGGCTGTACTTGGCGTTGATGGTCCCCGGGGTGACGAGATGACGCAACTGGCGCTCGCGCATGGCCCGCATGCCGGCCAGGTCAAACGGATCGCCCTGATACACGTAGCAGTCGCGCAGCGCCTCGATCTGTGCGCCCAACTTGGGGTCGCCGGCGATCGGTCGCAGTTTGATCAGCGCCTGTCGCTCGTAGCTCCAGGCCGCGCCGCCGGGCGCGAAGTAGCGCCGAAACGCTTCCAGTGAGACCGCCAGGCTGCCGGCCTTGCCGTAGGGGCGTAGCTGCAGGTCGATCTCGAAGATGCCCTCGCGGCGCGCGCGGGTGGCACGCACCGTTTCCTGCACCAGGCGCTCGTAATACTGGGCCGTGGTTGTGACGCGTGGCCCGCTGGTGACGCCGTTGGCGTCGTAGATGAACAACAGCTCGATGTCGGACGCGTAGCCAAGCTCGCGGCCGCCCCACTTGCCCAGCGCACAGACGCTGATCACGCTGGCCTGACCATCGGGGCGCAGCGGCTGGCCGAACTGTGCCCGCAGCTCCTCGTCGCACAGCCGAACGGACGCCTCGACCACCGTCTCCACCATGTCGGTTAGCTCGGCCGCGAACACCGCTGGATTGGGGATATAGCCGAGGATGTTGCGCATGTCGATGCGGAACATCTCGCGATCCTTGAATGCGTTCAGCTCGTCGCGCCAGGCTGAGAGGCGCGCCGTGGCGGACGCGGCTTGCGCCTGCGCCTGGCGCAGCGTGGCGTCGAGTTCCGCCGCGAACTGCGCTCTGCTCTTGGGCCGTGGCAAAGCAGCGACGTCCCGCACCACCGGAAACAAGTTCTCGTGCTGCATGCGCAGAAAATCGTCCCACAAGAAGTCGCTGACCCCCAGCAACTGCGCGAGGGCGTGCAAGACTTCGGGGTGTTCCAGGGTGGCCAGCTCGTCAGGCCAATTCGGGCGCCGAAAGAGTTCGCCCACGTACTCGTGGAAATGGATCAACGCCGCTTCGGGGTTGGGCGAGTAAGGCAGCAAATGCGTGAAGTGTTTGACCAACACACTGGCTGCGCGCAGCTCGCGTTGCTTGTCCTGTGCCTCGATCTTGCGCCCTGAGCATCGGTGATGAACAGAGTGTCGTGGGCGCAATGGCCGACCGAGGTCACCGCAACTTGGGCAATGTGAATCCGATGGAGCGCCAGAGCGTTGGTGATCTCGTAGAGGAAGCCGATGGTGTCGGGAGCCTCGATGCGGAGGATCGTGTAGTGCTCTGATGCATCGTTGTCGATGGCAATGGCGATCGGCTGCAAGATGGGAGTGGCGCCTGGAATGTCGCCGGCGGCCACAGCCACGGCCAACCGCTTGGCCAACTCGCCCTGTGCCTCGGTTTGGCGGTGCTCTTGCAGGAGGCGGAGCAGTCCGGCGAGGTCAGCCTCGTAGCGCAGCCACAGCCCGGGATCATCGCTGGGCCGCGTCGCGCGCACCGTGAACACATCGACGATCTTGCGTCGTTCTTCGGACCGCACGGCCAGCGGCTGCTGCTCGTGCCGACTCTCCCCGGTGGCGGTTGTTGCTTGGCGCGGCTCATAGGTGAATACGTGGCCATCGACGATGCTAAAGCCGTAGACGAACAGGAGCCCACAGATCAGCGAAAGCTCGCCCAGGTAGTCAAACCCCACGATGGTCACGCGCCACCATCCGTCGCCCAGCGGTTCGCCGCGCACCTCCACTGGTTTCTCGTACGTCAGGCGTTCGGCGAGGTCGGCATGACGCCGGATCTCGCTCGGGTCAAAGACCGCGGTGTAGTCGGGGGTCATGCGCGCCACATGCGGACGCGAGTCCGCCGGGTTGGTGGGCGCCTTGTCGGCCACGGGGGAAGAAGTCGCCGGTGAGGGCATCGACATGCCTCCCTGGTCATTGCCTGGTGAAGCGCCGGATTGGCCGTCCGACGGTGGGGGAGCCAAGTGGCGCTGGAACACGGTGCGGATGGCGGCGCTGTGCTGCTGGTAGCGGGTGACAAAGCGTGCGGCGGCGTCCGGCCCGGAAAAGCCAAGCCGCTGCGCCAGGTAGGCGAGCTCTGCCGGCGCTGAGGGCAGCGTGCACGTTTGGCGGTAGTCGAGCAGCTGCAGGTAGTGCTCGACCGTGCGCAAGAAGACGTAGCCGTCGGCAAGGGTGCGATGCTCATCTTTGCCCAGAAGGCCACTTTTCTCCAAGCGCGTTAGCGCCTCCAGGGTATTGGGGGTGCGCAGGTGGGCGTGCGGGCCACCGTGGGCCAACTGCAGGTACTGCGCCACAAACTCGACATCGCGGATCGATCCCTTGCCAAGCTCGACGTCGCCCCATTCGCGGCCGCGCTGCCGCAAGTCATCCTCGGTGAGCCGTTTCATGGCATACACGTCGGCGCGCACGGTTTCGGGCTCGACGTCGAACAGCAACGGTTCGGCGCGGCGCAGAAAGTCGGCACCGAGTCGTTGGTTGCCGGCGATGGGCCGCGCCTTGAGCAACGCTTGCTTCTCGCACAACCGAGCGTGCTTCTGAAGGTAGGCTAAGTAACCATCCAGGGAGGTCACCAACGGTCCGACTTTGCCCCAGGGGCGCAAGCGCATGTCCACGCGGTACAGGAAGCCGGTAGCCGTGACCTCGGTAAGCAGCGTGATCAGGCGTTCGCCGACGCGCTGATAGGCTGTCGGGTCTGCGGCCGCCAGAAACAGGAGGTCGATGTCGGAGCTGTAGTTCAGCTCGCCGCCCCCTAGCTTGCCCATGGCCAACACGACGAAGCCGTCCTCGCGCAGACCTGTCTCCGCCGCCACGAGCGACAAGACCACCTGCACGATGGCGTCGGCCAGATGCGACAATTGCCGAGTCACCGACGATAGGTCCAAAAGGCCGGTCAGGTCGCTGAGACCAATGCGCAGCAGTCGCCACTGCTGGAATCGCCGCAGGGCATCCAGCGCCGACGGGCTCGGCCGGCCGGCAACCGCCAGAGGGGCGATGGCCGCCTGCGCATCGGCCAGAACGTCCTCCCGCGCCTTGATGAGCGCGGTACCACGTCGCTTCATCAAGCGAGAGAAGTACTCGGGGTTGCGCAGGAGAATCTCCGTGAGGTACTGGCTGCCGGCGAACAGGGTGATCAACGTATCCGCCGCGCGCGGTTCGTCGGCCAGATAGCGGTAGAAGGCCGTCTGGTCGGGCACCACAGCAGCGAAGCGTGCCAGGTTGACGAGGGCGCGATCCGGGCTGGCGGCATCGCTCAGGGCCAAGAGCAGATGGGGCCGCGCAGCAGCCAACGCCGGCTGGGAGTCGGGGCGGGCTAGGTGTTCGACCCGTGCTTCTAGCCCCCGGTCATCGACCCAGCCCAACCGCGTCACCCGGTTGGAGGTGTCGGTGCGGGGTGGGGGGCAGAAAGTGCGCATGCTCGGCGGCGCACCCTCGTGTGCGAAGTCGCCAGGACGGGCTGCGGCAGACGTTGGATCGATTTCGCTCAACAGCGCAACAGATCACGCGGATGGCAAGCGCGCGTTCCGCCTCGGTGGGTCGCTTCCATCCCGCGAGCTCATGGCCTATTCTGGTGCCGCCGGGGACGTGTGGCAAGCCGACAATCGGCGAGAGGAGGCGTTGCGCCGACAGTAGTGCGGGCCGGCGGAAGCATCGGTGCTCGGCAAAGACGTCGCGCGGCTCCCGCTGCGCGGGCACCCATCTTGCGCGCTTCTTCGACGGAGAGTACCATGCCCGGGCCTGAGCGGGCTGCGGCGGCGTCGCCCGGCGGCCTTGCGCCACGAACCGGTGGCGGGGACCGCAGCGCTGTCGTCCTGGGTGATGCAGCCGGCCTCCCACGCCTGGGTCGCAAGCTGTTCAGGCCAGGAGTAAGTGGCGTGCGTGCTTCCGTGGTGTCGCCCCAGCCCAATGCCGTGCTCTCTACGCCGTCAGCGGCCCGACCGGCTTCGCAGCGCATTGCCATCATCGACCTAGGCTCCAACAAGACCCGCCTGGTGGTCTATGACTACGAGCCAGGCCTGCGCTTTCATCTAATCGACGAAGTCCGGGAGGTGGTGCGGCTGCGCGAGGGCATGGGCGCCAACATGGTGCTGCGCGCCGGGGCCATCGACCGGGCGCTGCGCGCCATGGGCATGTTCCACATGCTGTGCCAGGCATCGCGCATCGACGACGTGGTCATGACGGCTACCAGCGCCGTGCGCGACGCGTGCAACGGGGAGTCGTTCCTGGCGCGCGTGCGCAGCCTCACCGGCTGGCAGACGCGCCTGCTCTCTGGCGCCGAGGAGGGATACTACGGCGCTCTGGGGGCGATTAACGGCACAGGGATTCGTCAGGGTTTCGTGATCGATCTTGGCGGGGGCAGTGCGCAGATCGTCGACGTCCGCGAGGGACTCCCCGGCCGTGGCGTCAGCTTGCCTTTGGGCGCGCTGCGGCTGAGCGATCTGTTTCTGGGGTTCGAGCGCGCGCGGCCAGCCGACGTCGAGGCCTTGCGTGGTTTCCTGGCCGAGCAGTTGGCACCGTTGGGCTGGTTCAAGGCGCAGCCGGGCGATTCGTTGGTGGGCGTCGGCGGCACCATCCGCAACCTGGCCAAGATGGACCAGATGGCGCACAACTATCCGCTGCACGGCGTGCACGGCTACGCCCTGCGGGCCGAGACGGTGCAGCAATGGGCCGATCGCCTGTGGCGGATGACGGCCAAGGAACGCAGCCGGCTGCCGGGTCTGGACGAGCAGCGCGCCGACATCATCCAGAGCGGCGCGTTGGCGTATGCGGCGCTGTTGACGCACAGTGGCTTCGGGCAGATCGTCGTGAGTCAGCAGGGCCTGCGCGAGGGCGTGTTCTACGAGCGCTTCCTGGCCCACCAGGCGCAGCCGGTCTTCACCGACTTGCGGCGCTTCAGCGTGCTCAATCTGGCGCGGAACTTCGACAGCCTCAACACCCACACCCAGCACGTCACGGCGCTCAGCCTGCGGCTGTTCGACCAACTCCAGCCGGCGCATCGCCTTGATCCCCGTTACCGCGATCTGCTGTGGGCGGCGGGCATCCTGCACGACATCGGCGTGAGTATCGACTTCTACTACCATCACCATCATTCCGCCTATATCATCATCAACAGCGGGCTACCCGGCTATGCCCCGCAGGAACTGGCTTTCATTGCGTTGCTCACGCGCTATCACCGCCGAGGCAGCCCCAAGGCCGGCGAGTGGGCGCCGCTGTTGACGCCCGCCGACCGCAAGGCGTTGACGCCGCTGGCGGCCATGTTGCGTCTGGCCGAATTCCTGGAGAGAGGACATAGCCAGGTGGTGCGCGACGTGCGCTGTCATCTGGACCTGGCCGGTGGCTGGGTGCAGATCGAGGCGCTGTCCGATGGCGACGCCAGCGTCGAGCTGTGGGACGCCAGCCGCAACAGCGATCTGCTGCGGGCGGCCTTGGGGCTCGAAGTTGAGCTCGTGGGCGGCGTGTGGTTGGGCGAGGACGTGGCGGGGAAGGACGCCCGCTAGCGGGGAATGGCCAGCGGGTCTTCTCCGCGGCCCGAGAAAGGTCGGCCCAGTGCGGCCCAGCGGCAGTGGGGTGCCGTCGCCCCGTCGGAGAGTCTCCTGGGCCGTGGGAGAGCTGGGCGGATCGTCGGAGAGGTTGCCGCGGGCCGTCGGACAGGTTGCTGGGCCGTCGCACAGGTTGGCGGCGCAAGACAGCTTCGCTCCCGGAAGTTGGCAGCAAGCGCCTAACGGCCGTTCGCCAGCATCGGCTGGGCGGCCCAGGATTCTTGGGTACCCGCTGGCCTGGACGTCCACCGCATAACCAGACTTACAGCCCCGTCTCCGACTGAGCGGCCGCTCCCGGGGCCGCCGCCGCGGCCGGACTGTCCCCTTTGCCTTTGGCCAAGTGAACGTCCGACGGATTGACGCCTTACGCAGCCGGAGTGCATCATGCGGGCGCGTCGGCGCGGTGCCCCCTCAGGGAGGCTGCGGCACGGATTGGGGCCGGCAAGTGCGAGGTGCGGCCATGGCTTACATCTTCCTCAGCTATCGGCGGGAAGACAGCGCGGATGTGTCGGGGCGCATCCGCGATGCCCTGACCGCCCACTTTGGGCCACAGTCGGTCTTTATGGACGTGTCCAGCATTCCCGTCGGGGCTACCTTCCCGGAGCACATCGAGCGGGCCCTGAAGGGGTGCGCGGCGGTGCTGGTAACGATCGGCCCTCGCTGGCTGGCCATCACGGACAACGCTGGCCGACGGCGGCTCGAGGACCCCGAGGACTTCGTGCGGCTGGAGGTGGAGACGGCCTTGCGCCCCGGCGGACCTGTCATACCGCTTCTGGTGCATGGGGCGACCATGCCGGCCAAGGAAGAGCTGCTGGAGAGCCTGGCCGGGCTCGCAGACAAGAACGGGATGCCGGTGCGGCCGGATCCTGACTTTCGTGGCGACATCGAGCGGCTAATACAGGCGCTAGAGCAGTGGCTCGCACCGGTTACCCAGCCCACGGGGACGCGAACGTTCCTCTTTACCGACATCGAGGGCTCGACGAAGCGATGGGAAGAGCAGCCCGACACGATGTCGAAGGCGCTCGCCCGCCACGATGCGATCCTGCGCGTCGCGATCGAGGGGCACGGCGGCGAGGTCTTCAAGACCGTGGGCGATGCGTTCTGCGCGGCATTCACGGAGCCAAGGCCGGCGCTCGAAGCGGCCATCGATGCCCAGCGAGCGCTGGAGACCGAGAACTGGCGTAGGTTCGGCCCGCAGTTCGGCGACCTGAAAGTCCGGATCGGCATCCACGCTGGCTCCGCCGAGGCGCGCGGCGGCGACTACTTTGGGCCGGCGCTCAACCGGACGGCTCGGCTGATGGCGGCCGGGCGCGGCGGGCAGATCCTGCTGTCGAATGCAGCCTGCGAACTGGTGCGGGATTCGCTGCCGGAGGGCGTGACGCTACGAGACCGTGGCCAGCACCGGTTGCGGGACCTACGCTACTCCGAACACATCTGGCAGGTCCTGGCTCCCGGCCTGCCCGAAGTGGCGGAGCCGTTGCAGACGGCAGCTCGGCTGAGCCCGGGCGAGCGGGTCATCGTCGACGAGACGGGTAGCGAGCGCAGACGCAGCGAAATCCTCTCGCAGATGCGGGCGGCGATCCGCAGCGACGACCGGCAGGTGGCGCTGGACCCGCGCGAAGTGCAGCTGCTCATGGCGAGCCGGCCCACTGACCTCGGCGAGTACCGCCTGGCGCGCATCGCCGAGTGGAGCCAGCCGCGGTACCGGCTGGATGGACGGTTCGTGGAGCTGACGCTGCTCGTCGACCAGGGCGAGGAAGCTGTGCACGGTCGGTGGCAGGCAAAGGAGGAACGCTACCGCGACCTCGGGGTGTTGCTGGAAAACGTTACCGACCCGGCAGTGGTGGTGCTGAGTCCGCCGGGGGGTGGCAAGAGCACGCTGCTCAGGCACTTGGACGTGGAGACGGCCATCCGCGCTTTGCGAGGGGAGGATGAGCGGGACACGGTCAGCTTCTTCATCCCCCTGAACCAGTATGCGCCCCGGTATGCTCCGGACAGGCCCGACGAGCCGAACCCAGCGCCCGGGCAGTGGCTGGCGGAGCGGTGGAGAGCGCGTTTTCCGGCCTTGCCGCCGCTCGAGGATCTCCTCGACGAGGGGCGAATGATCTTGCTCTTGGACGGCTTGAACGAGATGCCGGCGTCGAGCGAGGGGGAGATGCACCAGCACGTGCAGGCGTGGAAGCGGTGGCTGCAGAAGCTGGTGGCCGAGCACCCCGGCAACCGGGTGGTGTTCAGCTGCCGGACGCTGGACTACTCGGCGCCGCTCTCCACGTCAGCGCTGCCGGTGCCGCAGGTTCGGATCGAGCCGCTTTCCGACGAGCAGGTGGTGGAGTTCCTGAGGCTCTACAGCCCGGTGCGGTGGCCGGAGACGTGGTTGAAGCTAAGGGGCAAGCCCCTGCTGGAGGTGGTACGGAGCCCCTACTTTCTGTCGCTCTTGGTGGCGCAGGTGGAACAGACGGGGGAGGTTCCGGCGGATCGGGCAGCGCTGTTCACCGGGTTCGTGCGGCAGGCGCTGCGGCGGGAGGTGGAGCAAGGCAACGCCCTCTTTGCTCCGGGGCTGGTGCTAAATGTCCGTGACGTGAAACGGCTGAGTCGCTCGCTCGTGGAGTGGAAGACGCCGTATGACTTGCCGGAGCGTGGTCCGCTGGTGCCGAAGCTTGCGGCGCTGGCGAACCGGATGCAGGAACGGGCGGCCGACGGCGAGCGCTCGCAAGTGCGGATCGACCTGGCCACGGCACTCGCCATGTTGGACCATCCCGACGCCGAGGCGATCGTAGCGGCGGGCGAAGCGCTGGCGGTGCTGGACGAAGACGTAGGCGCTGAGGAGCTCATGTACGTGCACCAGTTGGTGCAGGAGTACTTTGCCGGTCGGGCGCTGGCGGGGGCGCCGGAGCGGGTGGCGGAGCTGGTGAGCCGGCCGTGGCGGGCGGTGGAGATTAGGCCGAGCGTAGAGGAAGTGATGGACGCCCTCGCCCCGGCGGACCCCTTGCCGCTCTTGCCGCAGACGGGCTGGGAGGAGACGGCGGCCTTGGCGGCGGCGATGACGGGGGACGCGACGGCATTCGTGGGCTCCTTGCTGGAGGCGAACCTGGCGCTGGCGGGGCGGATGGCGGCCCAAGGGGAGGTGGGGGCGCGGCTGTCGGCGGCGTTTCTGGAGGAGCTACGCTGGGCGCTGGTGCGGCGCAGCCGGGATCGGGCGGCGGACCTGCGGGACCGGATCGCGTGCGGCTACGCGTTGGGCGAGCTGGGGGACCCGCGCTACGAGCGGCGGCAAGGGCCGGATGGGGAGTACCTGTGGCCGCCGTGGATCGAGATCCCCGGCGGGGTGTACCCGATCGGCGAGGATGCGCCGATCGAGTGGACGGCTCCGCGCACGGGCGAGCGCACCACAGAAACGGACCACATGCCGCGGCACGAGGTGGAAATCGCGCCGTTCCGGATCGGGCAGTTCCCGGTGACGAATGCCGAGTGGGCATGCTTCCTGCACGCGGGGGGCTACAAGGACGAGCGGTGGTGGGACACGGCCGATGCGAAGCGCTGGCAGCGGGGGGAGCTGGCCAACGAGGGGGCGAAGCGGAACAACCGCTATTGGTACCGGCATTTCAAGGCTGACCCGACGCTGTTCGATCGGATGGTGGAGGAGGGGCTGTTCCCGAACGAGGCGGCGATCGAGCGCTGGCGGGGCTGGCTGGCGCTGGACGAGGAGGCGTTCGAGCGGGCGTTGGATGGGCACTGGCAGCCGAAGCGGCGGACGGAGCCGGCGTTTTGGAGGGACGAGCGTTTCAACCGGCTGTCGCAGCCGGTGGTGGGGGTGAGCTGGTACGAGGCGCGGGCGTACTGCAGGTGGTTGTCGGCGCAGGCGGGTGTTGTGGTGCGGCTGCCGACGGAGGTGGAGTGGGAGGCGGCAGCGCGGGGGAAGGAGGGGCGGGCGTACGCGTGGGGGGATGGGTACGATCGGCTGCGGGCGAATACATGGGAGACGCACGTGCGGCGGCCGACGCCGGTGGGGGTGTTTCCGGAAGGGGACACGCCGGAAGGGGTGGCGGATCTGGGCGGGAACGTCGCCGAGTGGACGTCGAGTCTGTGGGGGGAGGACACTAGCGAGGAGGCGGAGGTAGGCTACCGGTACCCATACGACGCGACGGACGGGCGGGAGGACGTGGCGGCGCCGCCAAGTATCGCTCGCGTGTGGCGGGGCGGCTCGTGGCTCAACGGGGCCCCGGACGCCCGCCCCGCGTACCGTAGCAACACCCTTCGACCTGCCCGACCTCGCGTACAATAACCTCGGGTTGCGGTTGGTGTGCCCTTCCACCGGGTAGTTGAGCTTCTGGTTGCTGGAGTTCTGGTTTCTGGGTGGGCGGGGGAGCCCGAGGGGGCAGAGCCCCCTCAGTTTTGTTTCTTCGTGGTTCCGACTCCAAGGAAAGTGAGGTCCTATGGCAAGGTCGTATCGCAACTTGTACCCCTCGATTTGCAGTTTCGAGAACCTTTACCTGGCGTGGCGCAAGGCGAGAAAGGGCAAACGGCGTCGATCGGAGGTAGCCGCCTTCGAGTATCAATTGGAGGCCAATCTGCTGCGGCTCCAAGCCGAACTGGTCAGCCACCGTTACCAGCCCGGCGCGTATCGTTCCTTCAGGATCCATGAGCCCAAGCGGCGGCTCATTTCAGCCGCGCCGTTCCGTGACCGGGTTGTCCACCACGCCCTGTGCAACGTCATCGGGCCGCTTCTGGAGCGCGGGTTCATCGATGACAGCTACGCCAACCGCATCGGCAAAGGGACGCACCGGGCACTCGATCGTTGCACGCATTTCCTGAGGCGCTACCGCTACGTCTTGCCCTGCGATGTCCGTCAATACTTCCCCAGCATCGACCACGAGATCCTCCACCGCCGCATCGCCCGCCGGATCGGCGACCGCGAGGCGTTGTGGCTGGTCGACCGAATCCTGGCCAGCGGCGAGGGCGTGTTGGCGGAGGAATACGACATGGTGTGGTTCCCCGGTGACGACCTCTTCGCTGTGAATCGTCCGCGTGGTCTGCCCATCGGAAACCTAACCTCGCAGTTCTGGGCGAACGTTTATCTGGATGGGCTGGACCACTTCGTCAAACGAGAGCTGCGCTGCCCTGGCTACGTCCGCTACGTCGACGACTTCCTGCTCTTCAGCGACGACCGCCGGACACTGCACGACTGGCGATCGGCCGTTGTTCAGCATATGCGCGGCTTACGGCTCACCATTCACGAGGAGCGGGCCCAGCCGCGACCGGTGACGGAAGGCGTACCGTTCCTGGGCTTCCTGGTCTTTCCCGACCACCGCCGCCTGAAGCGCGGCAAGGTGGTCTACTACCGCCGTCGGCTTGCCCACCTACGGGAGGCCTACGGCGCCGGACGCATCACCTTGGAGGACGTTAATGCCAGTGTGAGGGCGTGGGTCAACCACGCGCGCTACGGCGACACCTACGGGTTGCGGCGGGCGCTTCTGTCGGCCGTGGCGATGCCGCGCCCCAATGTGGTGGCGGCATGAGCGAGTCACCGATCTTCGCCCGCACGTACGACCTCATCGAGTGGTTGCTGCACGTGACGGAGCACTTTCCCCGCAGTCAACGGTTCGTGCTGGCCAGGCGCATCCAGGACGCTGCCTTCGACCTGCAGGACGAGCTGCTGCGGGCGGGTTTGCGCCGAGGCCCCGAGCGCGGTAAGAGCCTGGAGGCGGCCGACCTGCAGCTGGCGCGACTGCGTTACTACCTCCGGCTGGCCCACGAGATGAGTTGGCTGGGCATGGGCCAGTACGAGCACGTCAGCCGGATGATAGACGAGCTGGGGCGCCTGCTCGGGGCATGGCTGCGCAAGGAACGCGAGACGCGGCCGCAAGCAGTGTGAGGCGCGGCCGATGCTCGGGGGCGGGGCCGTGGGTGTTGCGGGGCGGCTCGTGGAACAACGAAGCCACGAACGCCCGCACCGCGTACCGAAACAACAACCTACCCGACAACACGAACAATAACAACGGGTTGCGGTTGGTGTGCCCTTACGCCCCTCCGCATCCGACCGGAAATGCCGCCCGGTGCCCAGGGCTTGGCGGCCGAGGTTCGGAGAGGTGGTGGGCCCTCGCCCCGGCCGGTGGGCTCCGATGCCCATCGGGCGAATACCGAACAGGCCCGCGCCCGCCAGTAGCCCGCGGGTGACCGCTGGCGCGGGCCACATTTCGCTCGCGGCCCTCTTTGGACGAGATGCCAGCCGACTCTCCCGGTGATCTTCGGCTAGACCAAAGCCAGAGGAACGATACGGCCATACGACATTTCTAGGGCCATCCCAACCCGATTCTGCCAAGCCCGTCATGCGGCATTTGGCCGTGGACACAGACGCTGCAGCCTCGGACATCGCGGCGCCTCTCGCACTGGGAGGTTAGCATTCCGGGCGGAGGGCGTCTAGACGGCTGCCGCAAGCCCCTCGGCGTGGGCAGACAACCGGGACGAGGGCATCGGCCGGACGCACACCTGGAAAGCGGCCAGGTGGAAACCGGCCAGGCGCAACGCCGTGCGTGGCCGTGTTGCACGCTGGTGCGTCGATCCCGCGCTGAGGCTGAGCCGCCAGCGACCGGCCAGGCGCACCGCCGTTGGACAGAGCGGGAATTGGCCGTATCATTCGGGCGCCGCGCAACGTCATAGGGGCTGCACGCGGGTGGCGCCAGGGCGAGGCTCTGGCGTCGAGCGTGCCGGTCGGTTGGGCCAGCGACAACGAGCCACGCGGTGGCGATCGGCAGCGCTGGCCGTGGTCTTGTTCGGGGCCCGTGGGGCTGGGCGCCAGCACACAAACGGGGAGGGTGTCGCGTGAATGACCGACGGATGATCCGCCTTGCAGCGACCGTGCTTGCATGCACCCTTGCCCTCGCCGGCTGGTTGGCCATGGCAAGCCCCGCCCACGCCGACCCGTCACCGGGTCGCCAGGTCCATCTGCCGGTCCTCAACTTCCAAGCGCAAGAGGACGTCTGCTCGAGCTGGGTCGAGGTCCAGAATGTGGGCAACGTCAACTCGAAGGCGGTGCTCATGGTGTGGGGCGAGCCCGGCTTCTGTCCGCCGCAGTGCTCGGGCCCACTCAAGGTCGAATGCTCGGGCCTCCTCCGGCCCGGCAGCGCCTGGAACTTCCTCGGCGCCCAGATGCCGACCGGCGCCAAGAGCGGCATGGTGTTCAGCTTCACCGCGCGACAACTCCGTGAGATCGGGGCCGATGGCGGCTTCGATGACATCGTCGCCGACTACATGTGCGAGACGCTGTTCTTCGGCGTGGTTGGCGACTGTGACGACTATCGGCGCTTCAAGAAAGCGTACAACGAAGGCTTGGTGTTCGCCGGCGTGCCGATGAGCGGCGCCTATGGCTCGCCGCTGGCGGTGGAGGTGTTGCGCCGCTGCCCGGGCGATCCGACGAGCACGGTGTTGGTCAGCAGCAAGTACAGCGGCATCGCCGGCAACATGCTCGGCATGGTCGACCCTGTCTATGGCGGCTACGCGTACTACGCGCCGATCCTGTACGCCGCCAAGGGCGGATACAACTCGGTCATCTACATCCAAAACGGCGGACTGGAATGCAGCTCGGTCGAGCTGTGGTTTAAGGCTCAGGACGACTGTCTGCGAGCGACCATCTGTGAGATCTTCACCCTCGCTCCGGGCGAGACGTTCCAGTACAACGTCGCCGACTGCGTTGGGCCCGATTGGCAGGGCAACGCATGGATCCGCGCCAGTCAGCCCATGGCCATGGTGGTCGACATTATTGGCCGTGACATCCTGATGACCTACATCTCGAAGCCCGGCCAATTGCAGTACACCTTCAACGGCGCGCCTGTCTTTCGGAGCGGCAGTCAGGTAGCCTTCGGGCCGCTCGTGTACAGCGAGTACCAGGGCTGGGACGCGGGGGTCCAGGTCCAGAACCTGAGCAGCATCACTGCCGCCAAGGTGAAGGTGTACTTCATGGACCGCTCGGGCGGGGTGATCACGACACTCGTCGACTGGATTTGCCCCCGCGGATCCCAGACGTTCTTCCTGCCGCTGGTGGCCACGCTGCCCGGCAACTGGGTCGGCAGTGTACGCGTCGAGAGCCAGGAGTTCTGGTCGCCCGGCGGGCCGACGGTCTTCCCGCCCGACATCCAGGCAGTCGCGATGCTCATCAAGTACTCCGACGTCGGGCGCACGGAGCCTATCGAGGCTCTTGCGTACAACCTGGTGCCGGAGTTCCAGAGCTACAAGTGGCAGCTCGGCCCCGATCCCGCCGAGACGACGTGCCCTGGCCCTGGCTGCGTCGGGCTCATCGGCATTCCGTCGTTTCACAAGGACCGTGACAAGACAGGCGCGACCACGGAGCTGGCGATTCAAAACGTGGTCCCCAAGCCGGGCTTCACGGACTTCGTGCTCTTCATCTATGACCAGAATGGCCTGATCGACTTCGTCTGCGAGAAGCTGAACGAGAAGCAGGTTGAGTACATCAACTTGGCCAATTGGGGCTACATCAACCCCGGCTTCAAGGGCAGCGCGGTGATCAGTGCCGTGTTCTGGGAGCACGACGTCTTCGGCCCTGGCGGCCGCTTCGTAAACAACGTGCTCGGGCTGGCCGCGGTGAGCATCGAGCGGTCGGGGACCGTCCTGGGCGAGGGTATCGTCGGCGACGAGGCAGCCGGGAGCGAGGGCTTCCCCATCCTCGAGACGGACTTCGGCTTCGCCGGGCCGCCTTCCGGCCCAGCGTGCGCCGGCGTTTCACGCTACCGCTAGCGCCGGCAGGGTCCCGCGTGGCGGGGACAGCGGACACCCCCTCGTAGCGGCCGGCTCTGCCCCCGTGGGCGGCACGGGCCAGCGCTGCCTGTAGCGGCCCTCCGTCGTTGGTGGCGGTGGCGGGCCTGTTCTGCTCCGTGCCGTGCGCACGCGCCGCCGCCCACCGCTGCCGCGCTCGGCCGGAGCTGGGCGACGGGCTCTAGCTCCGCCGCGCCAGCGGCCGACGGATTGAACGACGCTCGTCGACTCCTATAATCCGCCACCATGGACACGAAACTGCGCGCTCTGTGTGTCGGCATTGGGGAGGCAGCGGAGCTTTTGGTTGTCGCCGCGGTGCCGGTGTTCGTCAACTACTACAGCTTCCGCATCTTCGAGCCCGACAAGGGCTCGATCGTCCTGGCCCTGGGTACGCTGGCCTTTGTCATGGGCTTGATTGCCCTGGTGGAAGGCGGCCTGGGCCGCCTGCGCGAGGCGTGGCGACAACCGCTTGTCCTGGCGGCGAGCGCCGTCACTCTGGCGACGCTCCTTGCCACGGCTGGGTCAATTGCCAGGCGGATGAGCCTGCTCGGCTCCGGCGAACGGGCGCAGGGGCTGCTCGCCCTGCTGGCCGTTCAGGCCCTCTTCGCCGTCGCCGCCTGGCTGGCGATCGATCCGCTGCGTCGAGCGCGGCTGGTAGCCTGGGTGATCGTCGCCAGCGTGCCGGTTGCCGCATTGGCGATCGTGCAGGCGCTGGGGATCGAGCTGGTGGCCGGGGAGGTGGAGAGCAAGACGCGCGTTTTCGGCACCCTATCGAATCCCATCTTCCTGGGTGCCTACTTGATGCTCGTCGTGCCGCTCACCGTGGGACGGTGCGTCGCCGCGTGGCGCGACAATCGACCTTCCTTGCTCGGCGGTCTCACGGCAATAGTCGTCCTCCAGCTTGCGGCACTGATCCTGTCGGGGAGTCGCGGCGCCCTCCTGGGCTTGACGGCCGGCCTGGTGGTCCTGGGGTTGGCGATGGGCATCGCCGCCGGTCGGCGCCGACTGGCCGCAGCGGTGCTGGCCCTGGCACTTCTGGGCATGGGCTTCTTGGCGCTGTTCAACCACTCCGCGAGTCCCCTGGCGCCGCTGCGCAGCCTGCCCTACGTGGGTCGCCTGGGGCGGATCGCCGACACCAGCGGTGGTTCCGAAGCCGCGCGGATGCGCATCTGGGCGGCATCGAATCGGCTCCTGCGGGCCACGCCGCCCCAGCGGCTGCTCATCGGCTATGGCCCGGAAGCCCTCAAGTATGCCCTCCTGCCCCACGGCCAGACGTACATCGCCGGCCGGGGCCAGGCCGAGCGTCTCGTCGATCGCGCGCACAACGTGCTCTTGGACGCTCTGCTGATGACGGGGCTCCTGGGGGCGGTGGCTCTGCTGCTGGTCTACGGTGCCTGGCTGTATCTGGCTACTGTGGCCGCCGGTCTGGCCCCGACACCCCGTGAGCGACGCTGGCTGGCGCTGCTGCTGGTCGTTGGCGTGCTGGCCGGTGCGGCCACCTGGCTTGTGCCGCCGCTCCGGCTCTCTTCGGCGGCTCTGGTGCACCTCGGGCTGGTCGGCGGACTGGTCGCCTACCTCACCGCTGCCTGGTGGCGCGGCTGGCGCGAGCGCCGAACGACCGATGTGCTGGCCTTCACCTTGCTGGCCACAGGTGTGGCGGCGGTGGTCGAAGCCGGCTTTGGCATTCAAACGGTGGTCACGCAGACCCTCTTCTGGGTGCTGGCTGGCCTGCTCGTCGGCCTGTCGCGGGCATCGGCGCCAGGCGGCGCGGCCCTGACGGACAGGGAGCCGGAAGCCGAGGCTGCCGGCCAAGCAGCCGACCGACAGGCGGCGCGGCCAGGCAGCGAGGAGTCGCTGGCCAGCCGCCTCCGGTCCGCCCGCTCGCAGGATCGTCGTGAGCCACGCTCGGCCATTCGCATTGGCTGGTCACCGAGCGCCGTGGCGCTGGGACTGGTGCTCGGTGCCACCCTCGGCTTGGTGCCGCATGGGGCATACCTGTATGGCACGCCGGCATCGCCGGATGCCTTTCCCGTCGTGCTGACGGTCGTCTTCCTGACGTGGCTGGCCGGCGTTCTCTTGGCCAGGGATGCCCGGGTGGAGGCTGGTGGCGTCGGCCTGGCGGCTGCTCTCTCCCTGGCTGCCATGCTGCTCGTGCGTTGGCTGACGCTCACGGTGGCCAAGGATGCGGCGGTGCTCCACGCGGTCACGTTCTGGTGGCTCGTTCTGATTGCCCTGGCGAGCGGGGCTCTGTTGCGCAGCGCGGTCGATCGCCGAGCGCCGGTGCTGCGACCGCTGGCAGCGGGACTCTACGTGCTACTGGGGGTGTCGGCGGTGGCCTTCCTGGTCGCGCGCGCCATGCTGCCCGTGCAGGGGGACATCTACTTTCAGTCGGCCGTGGCCAACTTCAGCGCCGCCATGACGGCCACCGACCAGGCGACGTTTGAGCAGCGCTATGCCACCGCCAACGAGCTGTACAACCGGGCGGTGGCCCGCAACCGGTTCGAGCCGCTGTACCCGATGCGCTGGGGGGAGCTGTATACGAAGCTGGCCGCCAACATCCTGGCCGCCCCGGCACCGGATCCCCAGGCCAAGGCCCAGGCCGTGGCCCAGACCTTCGAACGTGCCCAGGCGTACGCCGTCATCGCCGAGCAGCTCGAGCCGCTGCAGCCCTACCATGCCTTCAACCGCGGTCACCTTCAGCTCCTGTTTGCCCAGGGTCTGACGGATGAGACGCAGCGCCAAAGCGTGGCCGCGAATGCAGCCGCCGCCTTCCAGCAGGCCTTCGACAAAGTGCCCTACGATCCGGCGGTGGCCGCCGAGTTCGGGGTGGCTCGACTGCTGGAGGGGCGCGTGCAGGAAGCCGTTGCCCTGCTCGAGTATGCCAGGCAGCTGGACCCTCAAGACGCCGCCAGCTTGCAGGCCTTGGCCCAGGCCTACCGGGTTGCGGGGCGCAGCGCGGACGCCTTTCAGGCAGCCTACGATGCCCTGGAGGCGGGGGCCAAGGGCCCTGAAGCTCTCACCATCCTGGGCGACTTGGAGCGGGACCGCGACCGGCTGGACGACGCGCTCAACTACTATGCCCAGGCAGCGGAACTGGCGCCCGAGAACTGGGGCATCCTGTTCAACCTCGGCCTCTTGTATCGGGACAACGGGGAGACCGACAAGGCCATGGATAGCCTGGTGCGCGCCCTGCAGCTGGCGCCGCAGTCGGAGCGCGAGCGCGTCCAGGCAGCCATCGATGGGCTCCTGGGGAGCGGTGGCGCGCTGCCACAGCCTACCGCGGTGCCCTAGCGGCGCGCTGCCACAGTCTGCCTGCGCGCCGACTAACCGGGTTCCGCCGACGGGCCGGCTTCGTCCCCGGTCACCGGTTTGCCGACCACCACCCGCGCCGCGCGCAAGAGCACGCCGTCCAGCATGTAACCCGGCAGATCGACGGCGATCACCCGCTCCTCCGCTAGATCGGCCCTCGGCACCACCGCTACGGCCTCGTGGAGCGCGGGATCAAAGGGCGCGTCCAGCGCCTCGATGCGCTCGACGCCCTCGGCCGCCAGAATGCGCGTCAGCTCTCGATAGGTGGCCTCAACGCCACTCCGCAAGGGGGTGGAGTCCTGCCCGGCATGCGCCAGCGCTCGCTCGAGGTTGTCGGCCACGCTCAGCATGCGGCTGAGAAGGTCGCGACGCAGGCTGGCCAGAGCCTCCTCCCGCTGACGCACGGCGCGTTTGCGCGTGTTGTCGATCTCTGCCTCGGCCCGCAGGTAACGGTCCCAGCACTCCTCGGCACGCCGCACGGCTTCGTCTCGCTCGCGGAGCAGCGCGGCGAGGTCGGCGGTCAAGGCCGCAGTGGCTTCGTCTGGGGCATCACCAGGCGGGGCTGGGCCCACATCCCCGCCTGGCTCTGGCGCGTTGTCTTGCTGGCTGGCGTCAGGCTCTTCGAGCGGCGTCACCCTCATCACCATCATGCCTCGCGGAACTCGCCTTCCACGACGTCATCGGCGCCATCGCCGGGCCCACTCGATGTGGTGGTGCCGTCAGTCGAAGCGCCGGGCGCGCCGGTCGGCTGGGCCGCTGCCTGACCGGCATACATGGCGGTGGCTAGTTCGTGGAGCGACTGCTCGAGGGGCCCCATGCGGCGCTCGATCTGCTCGTAGTCTTCCGCCTGCAGGGCTTCTCGCAGCTCCTTCACATGCCCCTCCACCTTGCCGCGAATGTCGGCGCTCACCGCCGTGGCGTCGCGCAGCGTCTTCTCCGCCTGATAAGCCAGGTTGTCCGCTCGGTTGCGCAGCTCGATCTGCTGCCGCCGCTTCTCGTCCTCGGCCCTATGGAGCTCGGCATCCTTGACCAACTTCTCCACCTCGGCCTTCGACAGGTTGGTGCTGGCCGTGATGCGGATCTGCTGCTCCCGCTGGGTGGCCCGGTCCTGGGCCTTCACGTTCAAGATGCCGTTGGCGTCGATGTCGAAGGTGACTTCGATCTGCGGCACACCACGCGGCGCCGGTGGGATGCCCTCCAGGCGGAAGCGCCCCAGGGTCTGGTTCTGGGCTGCCATGGGCCGTTCACCCTGCAGAACGTGGATGTCGACCGCCGTCTGGCTGTCCTCTGCGGTCGAGAAGACCTCGCTCTTGCGCGTCGGAATGGTCGTGTTGCGCGGGATGAGCACTGTCATCACCCCGCCCAGGGTTTCTACGCCGAGGGACAAGGGTGTGACGTCCAAGAGCACGATATCGCGTACGTCCCCCGTCAGGACACCGGCTTGCAGCGCCGCCCCGGTCGCGACCACCTCGTCGGGGTTGACCCCCTTGTTCGGCGTCTTGCCCGTGTACTCCTGGATGAACCGTTGCACCATGGGCATGCGCGTGGCGCCGCCAACGAGGATGACCTCATCCAGATCCGATGCCTTCAGCTTGGCGTCAGCCAGCGCCTGGTCGGTGGGCCCCCGCAGCTTGGCCACCAGGTCCTCGGTGAGCTGCTCGAACTTGGAGCGCGTGAGCTTCATCTGCAGGTGCTTGGGGCCCGAGGCGTCGGCGGTGATGAATGGCAGGTTGATCTCGGTCTCCAGGCACTCCGACAGCTCGATCTTGGCCTTCTCAGCTGCTTCCCGCAGGCGCTGCAAGGCCTGGCGATCCTTGCGGAGGTCGATGCCCTGGTCCTTCAGGAACTCATCGGCGATCCAGTCCAGAATCCGTTGGTCCCAGTCGTCGCCACCGAGGAAGGTGTTGCCGGCGGTCGAGCGGACCTCGACCACCCCCTCGCCAACGTCGAGAATCGAAACGTCGAAAGTGCCACCTCCCAAGTCGAAGACCAAGATGGTCTCGTCCTTGCCCTTGTCCAGGCCATAGGCCAAGGCCGCTGCCGTCGGCTCGTTGATAATGCGCTTGACTTCCAGGCCGGCGATCTTGCCGGCATCCTTGGTCGCCTGTCGCTGGCTATCGCTAAAGTACGCCGGTACGGTGATGACTGCGCTATCCACCGGCTCCCCCAAGTAGGCCTCGGCATCGCGCTTGAGCTTCTCCAGCACCATGGCCGATATCTCCTGGGGGCTGTACGTCTTACCAGTGATCGGAATGCGAATGCGCGCGTCGCCGGCCGGGCCCTCGACAATCTCGTAGGGCACCATCTGGCGTGCCCGTCCTACCTCCGGGTCGTCGTAGCGCCGGCCCATGAGTCGCTTGACGCTGAACACGGTGTTTTCGGGGTTAACGGTCGCCTGGCGCTTGGCGGCCGGCCCGACGATTCGCTCGCCGGCCTTGGTGAAGCCAACCACCGACGGAGTTGTGCGCCCACCCTCGGCATTGGCGATCACGGTGGGTTCCGTGCCTTCGACGATGGCAACCACCGAGTTCGTGGTTCCAAGGTCGATCCCTACTGTCTTTGCCATTTCAACACCCTCCTAGGTTACGAATCAGCTGCAACGCTCGAATTACGCCGGGCACAACTGCCATCACGCGGCGATGGCACATGGTAGCCGTCGTGCGCGGCGCAACCCAATATTATACTGGGCCCCGGCGTAGCGCCGCAATTGGCGATGGGGCGGCCGCAGCTTGCGCCGCAGCCGATGGTGGCTGGCCCTGCGGCCGCCAGGGTTGCACCAGACGGTTGCACGCCGCGGAGGCGTCCCATATACTGGGCCGGCGGGATGCCTGCGGGGAGCACGCTTGACTACCCAAGCCGATCCGATTGCCCAGCTTCTGGCTCGCGGCCGCAGCCAGGGGTTCGTGACGTTCGACGACATCCTCGAGCTGATGCCCCAGGTGGAAGACAACCTGGACCAGCTCGAGGAGCTCTTCGAGTGTCTCGAGGAGGCTGGCGTTCCGTTGCGGCCGGATCAACCGGTCGACAGCGCGGCAGCCGCGCAGACGGCTGAGGAAGAGCCGGATGGCAACGGCGACGGCGGCTTCGAGATCAGCGACACCGTCACCCTCTATCTGCGCGAAGTCAGCCGCATTCCCCTTCTGACCGCCGAGCAAGAGGTGGCGCTGGCGCAGCGCATCGAGCGGGGGAACCTGGCGCGACAGCAGCTGGCCAACGACGGTCGAGGTCTGAGCCGCCGCCGGCGGCGTGCTCTGCAGGAAGCCATTGCCGACGGCGAGGCTGCCATGCGTCATCTGGTGCAGTCAAACAGTCGCCTGGTCATCTCCATGGCCAAGCGCTACGTGAACCAAGGCGTGCCGTTCCTGGATCTCATCCAGGAGGGCAACCTGGGCTTGATGAAGGCCGCCCAGAAGTTCGACTGGCGGCGTGGCCACAAGTTCTCCACCTACGCCACCTGGTGGGTGCGGCAGGCGATCACCCGTGCCCTCGCCGACCAAGGGCGCACCATCCGCGTACCGGTGCACATGAGTGACCGCATCCGCCGCTTGTACCAGTGCAGCCGGCGGCTGGAGCAGGAGCTGGGGCGCGAGCCGACGGTTGCCGAGCTGGCTTCGGCCCTGGGGACGTCCCCGGAGCACGTCCAGCGGGTCATGCAGACTGCCCGGCGACCGTTGTCGCTGGAGAAGCCGGTGGGCGAGGAACAGGAGTCGGAGCTCGGTGAGTTCGTGGAGGACGAGCACATCGGCCAGCTCAGTGACCAGGTGGTTCAGGACTTTCTGCGCGAGGACATTGAGCGTGCCCTCACCGGTCTGTCGCAGCGAGAGCAGCGCATTCTCGAGCTACGCTATGGCCTGCACGATGGACATGCGTATACCCTGAAGGAAGTCGGCGAGAAGTTCGGGCTGACCCGGGAACGCATTCGCCAGATTGAGAACGAGGCGCTCGCCCGGCTTCGGGAACCGCGGCGTGCCCAGCTCCTGGTGGACTATCTCACCTGACGGCGACCGGTTGGTCACACCAGAACTCTGCAGTTGACATAAAAGTACTTGACAGCGCGCCTAGGTTTGTGCTAGAATCGCCCCGTGAAAGTCGTCCCGCGCCCCATGCCCGCCCCATGGGGTGCTTTTTTCGCCCGCCGTGGAGCGGATCGTCGCGGTTCGTGGTGGCCGTGCGGCGCGGAATGGGGTCTTGGCCGAGAGGTGTTGCGGCTTGGGGGCTGCACCATCCGAAGGGCCTTGGGACGAACGCACACGGAAGCCTGCCTAGGTAGGGGATAAAGGGGCGATCGCTCTGTGGCCGAGCGGTCGCCTTTCTTTTGTACAGTCATGACAAGGGAGGTAGAGCGTGCTGCGGCGAGCAGGGGTTGACGCACCAGTTGCGGTCTCCCCCGGAGACCTGCTCACTCGGCTTGGTGAGCTGGCTGAGTCGGGCGCAGAGATGGCTGCGGTAGACCTGTTGGCGGTCTGGCCGGAGGGTGACGACCAGTCGGCGGCGTTGGTCGACGCCTTGACGGCCTTGGAAGAGGCCGGAGTGGCTTTCGACGAGGAAGGGGACCTCGAGCCCATCCACCGGCGGTTGCACGTTTATGACCTGTCGGATATCGACTCCGACGACACCGTCAGCCTGTACCTGCGGGAAGTGGGCAACATTCCGCTGCTGACGGCCGAGCAGGAGGTTGATCTGGCCAAGCGGATCGAGCGCGGCCGCGAAGCTTCGGCCGGTCTGCTCAGTCCCGTTCTGGGCCGGCACACCGAGCTGGTGGCAGCTCTGGTCGCAGACGGTGAGGCGGCTCGCCATCACCTGACGAAGGCCAACAGCCGGTTGGTGATCGCCATGGCCAAGAAGTACATGAACCAGGGGGTACCGTTCCTGGATCTGATCCAAGAGGGCAACCTGGGCCTCATGAAGGCAGTGGAGAAATTCGACTGGCGGCGCGGTTACAAGTTCTCCACCTATGCCACGTGGTGGGTGCGCCAGGCAATCACCCGGGCCATCGCCGACCAGGGCCGCACCATCCGAGTGCCGGTGCACATGAGCGATCGCATTCGCCGACTGTTCCAGGCCAGCCGACGGCTGGAGCAACAGCTCGGCCGCGAGCCGACCACCGACGAGCTGGCCACCGACTTGGGCGTGCCGACCGACAAGGTGGAGTGGATGTTGCGCATCTCGCGGGGGCCGTTGTCGTTGGAACGGCCGGTGGGTGAGGATCAGGAGTCGGAGCTGGGCGACTTCATCAAGGATGAGGCCGTCCCGGCGCCGCCGGACGTGGCGGTGCGGACGATGCTGCATGACGAGATTGAGCGCATGCTCGCCTCGCTTTCGCCGCGCGAAGCTCGCGTCCTCGAACTGCGCTATGGCTTGCTCGATGGCCGCATGCGCACCCTGAAAGAGGTTGGCGAGAAGTTCGGGGTGACGCGCGAGCGCATCCGCCAGATCGAGACCGAGGCTCTGGAGCGACTCCGCAATCCCCATCGGGCCCACCGATTGCGGGAGTTCCTCGAGGCCGATTAGCATCCCAACCAGACCAATAGCCGGCGCATCCTGCAGAGGAGGAGGGTGAGCGGGCGGTCGGGTAGACCGCCCGCTCGCTCGTATCGGCACCGACCGTGGTTCCGCTGATGGCCGAGCTCGGTCGGCGAGGCCGCGTCTCGCCAGGCGCTGCCCGCGGTTGGCCAGGCGGCAGCGGGCAGGCGTGGGCCATGAGGCGGTGGTTGCAAGCCGGGGCCCCTGAGCCGCGGCCCTTCGGCGAGCACTTCAGTTGACGATGGGCCAACAAGACCGCTAGAATGCGAGTCGATCGCATCCGATCGAGCTGTGATGGACGAACCCTCCAAACGCCCGGGCTGCCGAGCGCGTGCTTGGCGTCCGGCGCCCGCCATGAGCCGCGGGCCCAGGGCCCCTCGCCAAGCCTACCGCCTGGGCAGCCATGCGCGGCTCGTGGGCCGCAGGCCCCCCCGGCCATGAGTCTCGCCGCTGTGGTGCTCGCGGCCGGTGAGGGCACGCGGATGCGCTCCCCTTTGCCCAAGGTCCTTCATTCGGTGGCCGGGCGGCCGATGGTGTTGCGCGTCCTGGATGCCGTGGCCGGGCTGCGCCCGCGGCCGGATCCCATTGTGGTGGTGGTGGGTCACGGGGCGGACCAGGTGCGCGTCGTCCTCGCCGCCGCCGACGTGGCGGTGCGGTCGGTCTACCAAGAGCGGCAGCTCGGCACAGGCGACGCCCTGCGCTGTGCCGAGCCCGCGACCCGGGGTCTCGCCTCGGACGTCCTCGTGCTGTACGGTGACACGCCGCTGATCCGCTCGACCACGCTCGGACGCCTGGTCCGGGCGCACCGCCGCCGAAGGGCGACGGTGACGCTCATCACCACCTGCCTGGAGGATCCGACCGGCTACGGCCGGGTCCTGCGTGGCGCCGACGGGTCGCCGACCCGCATCGTCGAGCATCGCGACGCTTCGCACCAGGAGCGGCAGGTTACCGAGATCAATGCCGGCATGTACGTCTTTCGGGACGCCTGGCTGTGGCCGGCACTGGGCGCCATCGAGCCGTCGGCAAGCGGCGAGGTCTACTTGACCGACTTGGTGGCGCGCGCCCTGGCGGCGGGCGAGCCTGTGTGGGCCATGGTGGTCCCGTCGCCGAGCGAGGTGTTGGGCGTCAACACGCCGGACGAGCTGGCGGCCGCCGAGCGACGGTTTCGGGCGCAGGTGGCGCCTGGCAACGGGAGTGCCGTCCCGGAAACGGCCTGGGCACCATGAGCGGGCTCTTGGTTCTGGCGGGTATCGGCAGTGTGCTCCACGTCCTGGCGGCTGCCCTCGACACGGCTCTGGCCGCCGCCAACCGCGTGCGGACGCGAAACCTGGCCCTGGCCGAGTCGCCGTCTGGCCAGGCGGTGAGGCGCCTGTTGGCCGATCCGCTCTTCGAGCTGGTTGGGCTGCCGGTGCTCCGGGCGGTGGGGGTGCTCTTGGCGGTTGCCGGTGCCGTGGCCATCCTGATCCGACTCGGACCGTCCGCGGCCCAACTGGTGGGCGGGGTGGTGGGCATTGCCATCGGCTTGCTGCTGCTGCAACTCCTGGCCATGGTCTGGGCGGCGCATGACCCCGAGCGCGCGGTACTCCTCTTGGCTCGTCCGGCGCTGTGGCTGCTGCCGCTGACCCGCCCGGCGGCTGAATTCTTCAGCACTGCTGCCCACTTGGTGGGTAGTGACCTCCCAGAACGGACACGGGCCTTGCGCGAAGACGAACTGCGCGCCCTGGTGAACGTGGACGTCGACGAGGAAGAGGGCGCCATCGAGGCCGAGGAGATGGAGATGATCGCCGGCATCTTCGAGCTGAGTGGCACGAAGGTGCGGGAGGTCATGGTGCCGCGCATCGACATGGTGACCATCCCCATCGACGCCCGGCTCGACGAAGCGCTGGACACCATCCTTTCGGCCGGTCATTCGCGCATCCCGGTGCACCGCGGCAACCTGGACGACATCGCCGGCGTTCTCTACGCCAAGGATCTCTTGCGCCCCTTCCGAGACCGGAATTTCGACCCCGATATCGCCGGGTTGCTACGCGAAGCCTACTTCGTGCCGGAGTCCAAGCCGGTCGACGAGTTGCTGCAGGAACTGCAACGGCGCCGCGTGCACATGGCGATTGTGGTAGACGAATACGGCGGCACAGCGGGCTTGGTGACCATCGAGGACTTGCTCGAGGAGATCGTCGGCGAGATCCAGGACGAGTACGACCGCGAGGAGTCGCGCATCGAGCACATCTCGGAGCATGAGCTGATCGTCGATGCCGGCGTGGACATCGACGATGTCAACCGCCTCATGGACATCGAACTGCCGACCGATGAGGCCGACACGCTCGCGGGTCTGGTGTTCACGCAGCTCGGCAAGGTGCCCGAGGTTGGCGAACGAGCGGTTTTCGACGACGTGGAGATCGAAGTGCTGGCCCTTGCGGGCCGCCGCATCCGCCGGGTGCGCGTGCGGCGTGGCGAGAGCCCGCCAGAGCGTCGGCAGGGCGCGCCACCAAGCGATGGCGAGACAGCTGATACCTCCGCGCTCGCCGAGCCCGGTACAGGTCGCTAGCCGAAACGGGCTGTCCTAACGTAGATACGCGGAGGCAGCCCACGTTCCCGGAATCCCGCGGCTGAGCGGCCGGGTGTCCAGCTCCGGCCGAGCGTGCGGGACCGCCGAATTCCTACCGCTAGCGAGCCAACGGTAAGCGATCCGGAAATCGTGCGACGCCCAAGCGCATCCGTGGTGTCGCCTTGCGGGCTGACCCAGGCGCGTTGCCCGTCGTCTCCGCTGCCGCGTTGCCGGTCGCACCGGCCGCCGCGCTGTCCGCTGCGGCGCCTTGGGCGAGCGCGGCTGCGCTCCCCCGGCCGGCGACGACCAGGCAGGCATCCTCCCAGAACGAGTCGTTGTGCTTGACGCTCCAGTCCTGCTCCCCGCGCGTGTAGACCGTCACCACCGATCCCTGGGCCCGCGCGGTGACGGTCAGCATCACCCACTGGTCCGTGGTCATCGTCGGCTCGGACCAGATGACCGATGGCGGTGGTGGCGCGCCCATGGCCGCCGGTTCGGCCCCGCCGGGATCGATGCCCACCCACATGCGGTAGTTGCCGGGCCGTTCGGGGTCGGAAAGGAACGATCGGCGAGTGGGGTCGAAGATGTCGGCTTCGCCGGAGTAGGCCATGCCGTACGCCGTGAACTGGACGGTGGCATTCCGCGGCACGCGCACCCGCTGATAGACACCGGCGGTATGGGTCGCCCAGGTGGTGAAGAACTTCTGCGACTGGCCGCCGGAGCGAACCCGGAACGGGTCGCCGCCAATGGCCACCTGCTCGACCTTGAATTCGGGCTCGCGGTTGATGGTCTCGTTGCCCCGTATGAACCACGGGACCCAGCCATCGGCCACGGCCGAGGACAGGCTGGTGCCGAGCGACTCCGTTTTGTGCGAACCGCCCTCGAAGTCGCCGTTCACGAGCAAGTTCCCCGGGCAGTTGGCCTGGCTGCTGGGAGCCGCCTGGGCCGCCGGCGAACCGACGACCCCGATGAGCAGCAGCACTGCCATGGCACAAGTGGCGCTCAACAACCGGTGCCGGGTATGCATCGGGCTACGCTCCTTTCCCGCCGTTGCCAATGCTCTGGCAGCGCCATGGTAAGGTCACACGGCGAGCCGGAGGGACAGCGCAGACGGGGTGCGGACAGACGGAAGCAAGCGGATTATACGAACCGGCACCGCCTGCGGCAACGTTCCGCACCGCGTGTCGAGGGCGACGGGCCGGCTGGACGCCTGCCGAAGACGACCGGCGGGGACGACCGTGGGGGACGACCGTGGGGGACGACCGGCGGGGGACGCGCGCCGAGGGCGATGGGCCGAAGGGAAGCGTGCCGCGGGCGATGGGCCGCCGGGACGCGTGCCGAGGGCGACGGGCCGGCGAGAGGCGTGCCCCCGGGCGATCGCCCGGGGAGACGGGCGACGGCTGCGGCTTGCGGCGTCTCGCACGCCGCCCTACACTGAGGGTGGTTGGCCTCGGGCTTCCGGGGTGGCCGGCACCCGAGGTCGAGCCGTTGGTAGCGCAGGAGCTTGACCCTAATGACAGCCCCACCTTCTTCGGCTCACGACGGGCAACGAGCGTGCATCGTGCTCGCGATGGGGCTTGCCCTGCTGGCCTCGGCTTGCCTGTGCCTCAGCTACTACGCGGTTGGCGGCTATGTTGGGGGCACCATTGCCAAGCGGCTGATCGCCCCGACCCGGTTCGCGACGGCGGAGAGAGAGGCCACGGCGGTGGCAGCGGATACGCCCGCTGGCAGAGCGACGGCGTCCGCCGAGAGCTCGAGCGAGCGTGCGGCGGGGGCGGGGACCGCCGCGGCGCCGAGCGATCGTCCGCCGGTGGCAGGATCGGCCACCGCCGTTGGCGTGCCGGACCGGGGCGTCGTGTCGAAGGCGCCGGCGGCCACCGCCGAGGCGCCAAGGTGGGGCGGTCGGTTGCGCTTGCCGGGGGCGTCGCCCACGACGCTCGATCCGGTCCAGGTGCGCGATGTCACCTCCGCGGCGTACGTCTATGAGATCTTCAGCGGTCTAGTGACTCTGTCGCCGGAGCTCGAGGTCGTGCCCGACCTCGCGGCCTCCTGGCAGGTCAGTCCCAGTGGCGAGGCGTACACCTTCACGCTGCGAAACGGGATTACCTTCCAGGATGGCCAGCCGATCGGCGCCGCGGACGTCATCTTCGCCATCGAGCGCGCTTGCGATCCGGACACCGCCTCTCCTGTCGCGGCTACCTACCTGGGGGACATCGTCGGTTGCAGCGCCAAGCTTGCCGGGGAGGCCGCCTCGGTGGCCGGCCTGCGGCAGATCGATGATCGTCGGCTGGTCATCACCATCGATGGCGCCAAGCGCTATTTCCTGGCCAAGCTCTCCAACCCGACCTCCTTCGTCGTGGACCGTCGACAGGTCGGCCAGCGCCAGTGGTGGCGTCGGCCGAACGGCAGCGGGCCCTTCCGGCTTCGCGAGTATGTGCGTGACGAGAGGCTTGTGCTGGAGCGCAATGAACGTTACTACCGGCAAGCGCCCTACCTGGAGCAGGTAGTGTTTGATCTCCGGCCTGTCACCACATCGACCCTCTACGAGAACGGCGAACTGGATGCCATGCCAGTCAGCGCCGAGGATCGGGAGCGCCTTACCGATCCCCTCAATCCGCTGTCAGCGCAGCTCGTGGACGGCCCGCCGGAGATGGGAGTGACCTACATTGGCTTTCATGTCACCACGCCGCCGTTCGATGATCGCCATGTGCGCCGGGCGCTCAACTACGCCCTCGACAAAGAGCGACTGGCACGCGTGGTGCTGCGGGGTGGCGTGCGGCCGGCATACTGGATCCTGCCCCCCACCATGCCCGGGCATGACCCCGCCGTCCAGGCATACCGCTTCGACCTCGAGGCTGCGCGACGGGAACTGGCCGCGTCCCGCTACCGGACCGCCGCCAGACTGCCGCCCTTGGTGTTCCACGTGAGTGGCGAGGGCAGTGGCGACCCGGTCGCCATGGCCATCGCCGAGCTGCTCGAGGATGCCCTCGGCATCACCGTCACCGTCGAACAGGCGCCCTGGGAGACGTTCCAGACCGAAGTCGAGGCCGGCGCCTACGGGATGTACTTGCTGGGCTGGGAAGCTGATTATCCCGATCCTCAGGACTTCCTGGACGTCCTCTTCTACAGCAAGAGCCCGCTGAACCATACCGGCTACGCCGACGAGGAGGTGGACCGCTGGCTGGTCGCGGCGCGCACCGAAGCCGACGACGAGGCTCGCCTGGCGCTGTACCGCAAGGCCGAGGAACGAATCCTGGCCGATGCCGCATGGCTGCCCTTGTTCACCGGCTTCGAAAGCTGGCTGGTGGCGCCCTACGTCCGCGGCCTCGAGCTAACGCCTCTGGTCATGCCCCGTCTGGGGCGGGTGTGGCTGACCGAGGATGCGCCCTGAGCCCTGCTCTGACCGAATCCAGGCGCGCCCGCGGCTGCTCAACCGACTGGCTGCCCGATGGGCCGGCGACTAGAATGGCAGGCGGGGGGCCGATCGCCTCGCGAGGCCGCGGCCTTCCCGCGGGACACGGGAGGGCGGTCCTGGCCGCCGCAGTGCTGTCCCGGTCAGGGCTTTTCCCGGGAGGGAACCCATGAGGCGTTACGCTCCGGCAATCGGCTTCGTCGCACTGTTCCTCCTGCCCCTCGCCTGTCGCGCCCGGCCGACGTCCCCACCTACGCCGTCGCCACAGGAGCAAACGGCAACGGCGGATGCGGTCGCCTCGGCGACTCCGCCGACCCCGACGCCGGTGAGCGTTCTGGGCTTCGAGCGGGCACCGCGGGGCGGGACGCTGGTCATCGGTCAGTCCCAGGAGCCCCGGGATCTGTACCTATATGGCGGCTCCATGCTCGCGGCAGCCCACGTCCTGAACTCGATCTACGACGGGCCAATCGAGGGCCTCGATTACGACTTCCAGCCGGTGATTCTGGAGACCTTGCCCCGGCTCGAGGATCCCGGCTCGGGGGCCACCTTGCGAATGGTCACGGTGGCCCCGGGGGAGCGCTACGTCCACCCGGTGAGCCGCGAAGTGGTCACTGCTACCGAGGCGGTGCCGAACTTGCCGCAGCTCACCGCGCGCTTCCGCCTACGGCCCGGCATCGAGTGGCAGGATGGTGTACCGGTGACGGCTGACGACTCCGTCTTTAGCTGGCAGCTGAACTGCCATCCGCGCACACCGACGAGCAAGTTCACATGCGACCGCACCGCCCGCTACAAAAAGATCGATGATCGGACGGTCGTCTGGCAGGGTCTACCGGGCTTCACCGATCAGACCTACTTCAGCAACTTCGCCACGCCTTTGCCCCGTCACCAAACGAACGCCGAAGGGGTTCGGATGGCCGACATGGATCCAGGGGCCATTCTGACCGACGAGACGTTCACCCGCAAGCCACTGTCGTACGGCCCGTTCACCATCGAGGAGTGGGTATCGGGCGACCACATCACCTTGCTTCGCAACGAGCACTACTGGCGCCGCAGCGAGGGCCTGCCCTTCCTGGATGCGGTGATTCACAAGATCGTGCCAGACTCGAATGCCCTCTTGGCAGCGGTTCGGTTGGGTGAAGTGCACGTGGCCACGCAGGATGGATTGGACGTCAGCCAGTCCCTGGACCTGGATCGGGCTGCCGAGGAGGGCAAGCTGGTGCCCTACTACGTGCTTGGCACTGCCTGGGAGCACATCGATTTCAACCTGAATCCCGTCGATGAGCGAGTGCCGTTGGGCGCCTGTCGGGAACTGCGCAAGGCCATCCTGCTGGGGACGGACCGGGAGACCATTGTCAAGCAAATCCAGCGGGGCAAGGGTCGCGTGCAACACACCTTCGTGCCGGAAGAGCACTGGGCCTATCCCCCGGCCGATCGGCTAGTCACCTACCGCTACGATCCGGAGGCGGCTCGCCAGACGCTCACCGAGCTGGGTTTCGCGGATCACGATGCCAGCCCCCAGACGCCCTGGCAAGCCGTGCGGGACATCACCTGCACCATCACGGTGGACGCCACCGGCCGCACCAAAGACCAGCGAATCCCCAAGGGAACACCGCTCAAGCTCGATCTGTTGACCACGGCCGGCAATCTCATGCGCGAGGACACGACGATCTTGTTCCAGGCCAACATGCGGCAAATCGGTATCGAGATCCGGTTGGACTATCAGCCGGCCGATTTCGTCCTCGCCGACGGCCCCGGGGGGCCTCTGTTTGGCCGGCGATTTGACCTCGGCCAATTCGCGTGGCTCACCGGCGTGCAGCCGCCGGTCGCTCTGTATTACTGCACCGAGGTGCCGTCGGAGACGAACGGCTGGAGTGGGCAGAACGAGACGAGCTGGTGCGACCCGGAGTACGATCGGGTGGCCAAACGGGCCGCGCTGACCATCAAGCGCGCCGATTCGCTTGCCGACTACGCCCGCGCCCAGCAGCTTTTCATGGAGCAGCTCCCTGCGATTCCCCTCTTCGCCCGGGTGAAGGTCATGGCCACAAGCCCCCAGGTGGTGAACTTCCGGCCGAACCCTACGGTGAACAGCGAGACCTGGAACATCGAGACCTGGGGGTTGCGGGACTAGCCACGGCCGCCGGGCTGCCCCGGGGCGTTATGCTGGGGGACGATGCCTGGCTGGCCAGCGCGCGGAATGGCCCTGCCCACGGTGGTGCGGGGGCTGCCTGCCAGCGGCTGGCCCCCCC
>DAOUCP010000063.1:0-4938 GCA_034432155.1 Anaerolineae bacterium | reverse complement strand
CCCCCCCCCCCCCCGGCTTGGCTCCACTGCCGCAGGATGCGTCAGAACGAAGCGTTGGCGGAGAAGAACCAACCGCCGCTTTGGATGCGCGCCTGGTCGTTGGAGTCCGTGTCCTTGACGCGGATCTCGAGCGCCCGGAAGCCGGTGGTCAGGCCGAGCCAGTCGGTGGGCGTGTAGCGGACGCCGATCTCGCCGTCCCACAGGTGGCCCAGGCTGCCCAGGGGCAGCCCGCCGAACTCGCCGAACAGCGTCACGGCGTCGCCGAGGTCAATGCCCGTGCCGACGCCGAGCATGATCAGCGGAAAGTCAATGCTGTCGCTCTCGGTGCCGAGCGCGGTGCCCGGGGCCGCGATCGACGCCTCGCCCGAGCCGAATCCGGCGGTGAAGATGCTCGCCAGGTGGAACCGGTCCGTGTCAAATAGATTCCAGCCCCAGCCGACCCGGAACAGGTCGGCGTCGAAGTCGGTCACCAGCCGCGTGGTCGCCGGATACGTGGTGCCCATGAAGGTGATCGGGATGGTGCTCACCTGGTCGCCGTCGCCGCCGACGTTGGCATACGAGAACCGCAGCCAATGCCGCCGCGAGAGCTTCCAGGTCACCCGCGGCTCGACCACCATATCGCTGTCCATGCCGAGGTCGTCCTCGAAGTCGACGACCGTCCCGATCACGCCGGCGTCGGTCGCCTGGGCACTGCCTCCGAAACCGGGGAACCAGAACCGCAGGTCCACCTCGAGCCGGTCATCGGCCCGCGCCGGCCCCAGAGCCAGCGCCAACGCCGCCGCGCACAACCAACCCATCCGCATCGTGAGTGCTCCTCGCTTGAGGGTTAGAGCGCTGAAGGCCGATGCAGTTGCGCGGCGCGCCTGTGCGTCTCTGCCCGTCGCCGAGTACTCACGTCTCTCTCGGATCAAACAGGCCCGCCACAAGGATGGCGACCACGGCACCGGTTACGAAGCCGGGGATCGTGCGTGCGAGCCAGAAGACCGCGACACCGCGGTCACCGAAGTGGTGCGCCGTGCTGATGAAGTAACGCGCCCCGTACAGCACCAAACCAAGCAGTCCGGCCGCCCACCAAGGCAACCGGAGTCCTCCGAGCAGCAGCCCGAACGGCGCGCCCATCTTGGCCCCCGCGCGCAGGCCGACCTTCACGAAGTGGCCTGGCATCCATCAGAACCGGTCGGTCAGCGGCAGCAGACAGCCGATGAGCATTGTCGCGGCGGCGCCGACCAACCCTCCGACGAGTGCCGCTACGGTCCACTGCTCGAGGCTGCGCCGCCGCCAACCGAGGGCCTTGCGCCTACCGTCGGAGCCAGCGCGACTGCTCCCAATTCTCATCGGTCAGCACCTTCCAGTTGTCGAACGTGTGCTCTTCCTGTTCGATGAACACGGTGCGAACGCTGCCGTCAAACCCAAGACGCAGCGTCAAGCTCTCGTAAAAGAGGTTGGGCGCCGCGAATGCCGGATCTGCCTGCCGATGGACCACGCAAACGAGCCAGCCAGCCTTCGGCCGCAGCCGAGCGTAGGCCCATGCTTTCTTGTTGTTTTTCAGGATGTGGAAATACCCGTAGGAGATCGGAAAACGCGGGAGCCCAGCCCTGAGCCTGTACCGCAGATAGCTGCCGACGTACCAGCCGCCGTAGGTCTCGAGGCGAGGGTCTGAGGGACAGGCGAACAGCGCCGTGGCGCTGATGGAGGTGGGGTGGAACTGGTGCAACTCATACGGCGGAAGCCCATGATCCTCGATCTATAGCGTCAGCACCTGCCCGAACTGCCTGGGCTTACTACGGCAGACTGCTTGGCAGCTCCGCTCCTTCGTTCGTGCGAAAGCTGGAAACACCATCGCCGCAAGCAGGCTCAGGATCCCCAGCACAACGAGGAGCTCCACGAGCGAGAAGCCCCGGAAAGAGCGCTGCGCTGAATGCCCAGATCGAGCCATGCTGACCTCCGTTGCGACGAGGCGAGCCGCGCCGCCCGCCAACGGCGCGGCCCGATGGACAACGCGGACTTGTTACGGCTGTGGCACTTGGTACCACGACGAGCACTCCTGTGGAACGTATTGGTGGCCATCGTCACAGCAAGGGTGCTCGGTGTCTGCGGCGTAGTCATAGCGGATGTTCATCCACTCACCCTCCATCCCCGGACACGCGTAGGTAGCGAAGTAGATGTGCAGATTCCAGTCCAGCGTGTCGCCTTCATCGGGGCAGACCTCGCCATCGCAGTGGTAGCAGTACGCTCCTGTGATGAAGGACGCTCCGCGCTCTGGCGTCGCTGAGTTCGGGCCGGAGAACGCCGGGAACGGGTCCTCGAGGCAGTTCTCTGGGTGCGCAAGGCCACCGCCGTTGCCACACCCGCTCAGCAGGCCTATGGGCAACAGCGCCGCCACCCTCACCCCCACCACCACAACCGTGTGCACGCTACCATCCTCTCCTCGTTCGGAGAACGAACTCACCGGGGGAGCCGCCCGTACAGACGTTGCTCCAGCTCCGAGCGCGACCAGCCCGAGGTTTCCAGAGCCACCACGCGACCCTCACGAACCAGCAGCGATTGGGACAGGCCGAGCCCGAGCTCGGCTCGCCCGCTTCAAACGACCGCGACCTTGAGCCGGGCGACGTCCCGCATCGCCTCACGGACGCCCCTGGCGGCACTCGGCGACTCCACGAGCATTACCCGCTCCACGTCCTGGTGGGCGTGCCAGAACGACTCCAGGCGCTCCATGAGCGAGACGCAGGAACCACAACCGGGATCGATCACGCTGACGATGGCGGGCTGCTTGCCGGTCAAGGCGCGCAGCGCATCTTGCTTGCCATCCATGAGCACGCCAACGGCGGGCAACCGTCGGCCGTAGAGCAAGCCGCCGGAGCGTTGCCGCTCCGCCCCGAAGGGCAGGTCTCGCGCGTACGCCCAGACGGTCTGGGCGAGTGGGCCGCTGGCGACCTCTGGCGCCGATAGGACCTGCCTGACGACGCCGGTGCCATCCACCAGAACCGCGCATGGCCACGCGAACGGCTCACTGAAGCAGGTCCGGAGCAGATGCTCACCCGGATCGCCAAGCACGACCCCGCTGAAGCCGGCTCCAACAGCGTAGCGGCGCGCGAGCGAGTTCGTGTCGAGCGCCGCGCCTCGGGTCGATAGCACCAGGGCCACACGCCGTTTGCGTTCGGCCTCCGGGAGCAGCTGCGCCAGGCGGCGGACTTGGACGCCGCAGGGGCGGCACGCCGGCTCGCCGAACACCAGTCACGTGCACCTACCGGCGGCATCGGCGACACCAAACGGCCTGCCTGTGACATCCCGCTGGGCGGGCCATTCCAGCGGATGGCCAAACTCGACGCGGGGCGGCCCGGCTTCCATCGATGGCTCAGCCTGACTGGCACTGCGGGCCGCCGTCAGCCCGCCGGCGGCGGCAAGGGCGTTGACGGCTGAGACGCCGGCGAACTGGCGCCGAACTCCTTTGGGCGCCGGCTCGATTCGCGCCTTGGCCTGGCAGTAGACGGCCGTGCACAGCGCGAGCATCGCCGCGTTCAACTGGAGCCCTTCCACCGGCGTCAAGCCCCCGAACACCCCAAAGCAGTTGCACGGCGCGCCGTTGTTGGGGCCGGCACCGAGCCTGTGGAGCAGGAATGCCGCCGACAGCAGCGCGGCGAAGGCTGCGCCGAGGCTCGCCAACCGTCGCCGCGCGAGCAGGCAGCGGCCGTGCCCTCCGCTGCCAGCAATGCCAGGCCGAGGAGGAGAGCAACGAGCGGTTGTACGGACAACGAGACCCAGATGTCGTCTACGAACGACCGCGGACCGGCTGCCTTGCCTGCCGCGGAGGCCACGATGACCGCCGCCAAGCAGATCCTGGCAGCCCTACTGGACCAGTGATCCCTGTCACCTGCGACCATGAACCACCACCCGCGGCCAGCGCCTTGGATGAGCCTAGCGCGGGCTGACGAACGTCGCAACACTCAAAAAAAACAAAATCAAACTCACGGATAGAGCTACGTGGCGCCTGTAAGCTCCCCCCGCAGCAGCCCCATGTGGTGCACGTCGTGATACCGCCCGTCGTGCCACACCGCCTCGCGGAAGGTGCCCTCGAGCTGGAAGCCGACCTTCTCGTAACAGCGCCGGGCGCGCGAGTTGTAGGCGTAGACGCAGAGCTCGATGCGGTGGAGGTTGAGGCTGTCGAAGCCGAAGCGGCAGAGGAGGCGCATGGCGTCGGTACCGTAGCCGCGGTTCCAGCAGCTCTTCTCGCCGATCAAGATGCCGACGGTGCCGCTGCGGTGACGCCAGTTGATGCCATGGAAGCCGCACCCGCCAATGTGCTGCCAGGCGTCGTCGACCAGCGCCTCCAGCGCGAACAGGTAGTCGTCGCGATCGAGCAGGCGCTCGAACCAGCGCTCCTCGGCTGCCAGCGAGATGGGCATGAACTTGGCCAGCCCCTCGCGCACCTCGGGATCGTTGAACCAGCGCACGTAGGTCGGCAGGTCGCCGCGCTCGATCGGCCGCAGGCGCACCCGCTCGCCGAGGATCATCGCACGCTCCGGGCCGCGCATCGTAGCACGCCCGGGTCAGCGCGTCTCGCGCAGGAAGGCCGTGGCGTGGGCCATCATCGCGTCCCACGGCCAGCCGGCCGGGTCGGGCTTGCCGCGCAGGCCGCGGGCGAAGTCGCGGTGATAGAGCACGCCCTCGACGAAGCTGCCGCCGGCGACATGGCGCAGCGGAATCGCGTTGCGGCGGCAGATGTCGGCCACCAGCCGGCCGACGCTGCGGATCTGCGCCGGCGTGTAGCTGTTGCCCGGCGAGACGATTTCGATGCCGATGGTCTCGACGTTGAAGTCGAAGATCGCGCCGGCGTTGCGCCACTGCCCGGTGCCCGCGTGGCGCGCGACGAAGCGCTCCTCAACAAGCTGCACGATCCCGCCGTCGCGCTTCGCGACGTAGTGCACCGAGATCGTGTTC
>DAOUCP010000062.1:0-6525 GCA_034432155.1 Anaerolineae bacterium | reverse complement strand
CCGCACCGGCGACTGTCTGCGCAGTCTGGTCGGACACGAGAACCGCGTGCGCGCGGCCGTCTTCAGCCCGGACGCCGCGTTGCTGGTCAGCGCCTCCAGCGACGAGACCGTGCGCCTGTGGCGCGTTGCCGACGGCCGACTCCTGCGCACCCTGCACGGCCACGGGGACGTGGTCTGGACGGCCCGCTTCAGCGCCGCCGGTCGTTGGCTGGCGAGCAGCAGCTACGATAAGACGATCAAACTGTGGGACATCGAGACGGGCGAGTGCCTGCGTACCCTGACGGGGCACGAGGACGCGGTCCTGGCCCTGGCCTTTCACCCGGCCGAGGAACACCTGCTGGCCAGCGGCAGCGACGACGGGACGGTCCGGCTGTGGGACGCGCGGGATGGCGCCTGCCTGCACGTCTTCGCCGACCACGCCGACGCGGTGCGCAGCGTGGCCTTCAGCCCGGACGGCGCCTGGCTGGCCGGCGGCGGCCACGATCGCCGCGTGCGCGTGTGGCGCGTGGCGGACGCCGCGCCCTATCGCCTTTTCGAGGGGCATCGGGACGTGATCGAGGCGCTGGCCTTTGCACCCGGCGCCGACGCGCCCCTGCTCTACGTCGGCAGCCACGACCAGACCATCCACGTCTGGGACATCCGCGGCCCGCAGCGCATCCGCACCCTGCAAGGGCACCTGGACCGCACCTGGACGGTGGCCTGGCACCCGCAGCGCCCCTGGCTGGCCTCCGCCGGCAGCGATGGCCGCATCCGCATCTGGGACCTCGAGCGCGGGACATGCCGCCGGGAACTGGTCGGCCACACCGGCTGGGTGCAGATGATCGCCTTCAGCCCCGACGGCGAGCGGCTGGCCAGTTGCGGCAACGACAAGACCGTCCGCGTGTGGGACACGGAGGACGGTCGCCTGTTGATGTCGCATCGCCGGCATAGCCAGCCGGCCGTGGCGCTGGCCTGGAGCCCCGACGGCCGCCTGCTGGCCAGTGGCAGCGAGGATTCCACCGTCTGTCTCTGGCGTCCGGAGGCCGGAGAGCTGACGTCGCTGCCGGAGCATCCCAACTCGGTGCGCGGGCTGGCCTTTGCCCTAGACGGCCGCCGGCTGGCGAGCAGCGACGACGACGGCGTGATCCGCCTGTGGGACCTGGCGACGCGGCAAATGGCGCAGGCCTGGCAGGCCGGCGTGGCCACCTGGGGGCTGGCCTGCGACCCACGCGGGGGCCTGTTGGCCTGCGGCAGCCACGACGGCAGCGTGCGCCTGTGGGACCTCGCCACCGGCGCGTGCCTCCGCACCTGGCACGCCCACGACGACCTCATCGCGGCGCTGGTCTACAGCCCCCACACGTCGGAGGCCGGGCGGACACCCGGCGGGTTGCTTGCCTCCGCCGGCTACGACGGCGCCGTGCGGCTGTGGGACCCTGCGACCGGCGCGCTGATCCGCACCCTCCTGGGTGAGACCCGCGTCCCGGCCATCGCGTTCAGCCCCGACGGTCGCCTGTTGGCCGGCGGCAGCCACAGCGAGCTGGTGCGCATCTGGGATGTCGCGACCGGCGCGGTCGTCCAGGAAATCCGCAGCCCGCGGCCCTACGAGGGCCTGGACATTACCGGCGTCACCGGTCTGACGGATGCGGAGGTGCGCATGTTGAAGCAGTTGGGCGCGGTAGAACGTGGTGCCCAAAAGGAGGTAACATGACCGTTCGCCGGATTGACGATTGCCTGTCCATTCGCGACGGCCGGCTGTACGTGGAAGGGTGCGACACCCTTGAGCTGCTGCGCGCGTTCGGCTCCCCGCTCTTCGTCTTCTCGGAGGATCAGCTGCGGCGCAACGTGCGGCGTTTCCAGGCCGCATTTGGGGCCGGCTGGCCCGACGGCCCGGTCGTCGTCATGCCCGCAGCCAAGGCGAACTGGCTGGCCGCCATCCAACGCATCCTGGCCAGCGAAGGCTGCGGCTGCGACGTCTACTCGGCCGGCGAGCTCACCATGGCCCTGAACGCCGGCTGCCCACCCCACCTGATCTCGGTCAACGGCGTGCCCAAGGACGAAGACCACATCCGGCGCAGCATCGCGGCCGGCTGCCGGATCACCATTGACAGCCTGGAGGAGGTCGAGGTCATTGAAGCGGCTGCGGCCGAGCTCGGCACAACTGCCTACGTCCGCCTGCGGCTGAAGCCGGTGCTGCACAACTTCATCGAGCATTCCGACTTCGTGGCCGAAGGGCTGGTGCCGACCGACCTCGCCGCCATCGCGTACAAGGGCGGCCTGACCTTCGAGCAAGTCATGGCCGTGGGCCCGCGGCTGTTGCGGTCGCCGCATGTGGTGCCGGTGGGCTTTCACCAGCACCACGGCCGACATAAGCGCTCATTGCGCTACTGGCAGGCGCAGATGGCCGCCTATGCTGCCGAGATCGGCCGGGTCTGTCGGGCGCTGGGCGGCTACCGGCCGCAGGAAATTGACATCGGCGGTGGGTTCGCCATCCCGCGCGATCCGTTCAACGCCGCTACGGACTACAGCGAACCGGTGCAGTACGCCGCGCTGCACGGCGTCTCCAGGGTCCTGAGCCTGCTGGGGCCGCGGCCGCGCTATGCGGTGCTGGCGCGGCTGGTAGATACGATCACCGGCCATCCCAACCGCCACCCGGCGCCGACGGTCGAAGCCTACGCCGAGGCCTGCACCGCCACCTTGCGCCGCGAGTTGCCCCGGCACGGGGTCGAGACGCGCGGCCTGATGTTGCACCTGGAGCCCGGCCGCGCCATGCACGGCAACGCCGGCATCCACCTGACCACGGTGCGGGCCATCAAGCGCACGACGGTGCCCCTCCGCTGGGCTGTGATCGTGGTGGACACCACCGAGTTTTGGTTCACCGGCGGCCGCTATGAGCACCATCTGCACCACTACCTGTTCGCCAACAAGCCCGATGCGCCGCCGACCGGCAAGGCCGACATCATCGGTCGGAGTTGTTACGGCGACCGCCTGTTGCCTGCTGTGCCCGTGCCGGACGTGGCCGTGGGCGATGTGCTGGCGCTGCTCGACACCGGCGCGTATCAGGAGGTTTCGATGAGCAACTTCAACGCGCTGCCGCGGCCGGCGTCGGTGTTGGTGACAGGGGATCGGGCCAGCCTGATCCGCCGGCGGGAGACCGAGGAGGACATCTTCCGCCGCGATGTCATGCCGGCTCACCTGGCCTGAGGGCAGATAGTAAGTAGAGCCTGAGCCGCTGTGACGTGGACTCGTTGCGATAGAGGCTATCTCGTCGTCCGTCCTTACCCCGCGATCCCCAGGAACAGTCGTACGTGCCTGTCAGCGCCGCGCCCAGGCAGAAAAGCCCATGGTGACGTTGGCCGTCTCGAGCTGCACCGTGCTGGCCTTGTCGGATCGCGTTGACCCGATCGGTTCGCCATGCTATAATCGGCGCCGATGAACATATCCGGAGAGGTATAAAAGATGGGCACATACCAGTTTACAGTAATCCTCGAGCGTCAGCCTGAGGGTGGATACCTTGTCTCCGTGCCGGCCCTTCCGGGGTGCTACACAGAGGGACGTACCCTGGAAGAAGCCTACGAGATGGCCGCTGACGCCATCCGCGCCTACTGCGCCAGCCTCCGTAAACACGGCGAACCGATCCCCATCGAGTCCACCGAAGAGCAGTTTATCGGGCGACTGAGCGTGGCTCTGGAACCGGCATGATGTCCCGTCTGCCCACCGTAAAGCCGGTCCAGGTCGTTCGGGCCTTAGAGCGCGCTGGCTTCGAGATTGACCACCAGACGGGCAGTCACGTTGTCCTATGGCGTGCCAGCGATAACAGCCGTGTCGTTGTGCCCTGGCATGACCATGATCTGGGGCGTGGGCTGACGCTGCGGATCATCAAGAGCGCCGGTCTCACCCGCGATCAATTCATTCAGTTGCTCAGCTAGCCCACTTTGCACCAGCTCCTTGTCTGTACCTCTGGGCCGTGATCGTGGTGGACACCACCGAGTTTTGGTTCACCGGCGGCCGCTATGACCTAGCCGCCTACGGTTGAAACCGTAGGCTAACACATGCCAAATCCGTTGAAACGGGTTGCCGCCACGGGCGCAGTGCGTTTCAACGCACTTTTCGTGCCAGACGGTGATTTCAATCGCCGGCCCGAATGGCGATGACCGCGCCAAACGACCCGCTAGCCATCTGACAGAGAGGTGCCGTCGTGAACCGTCCTTGCGGCGCCGGCTACACCAGGTGGGCGCGCAGGGTGCGGGGTCGGGCTCCAGCAAGCAGGCCAATGGCCGGTTGATCGGCACGGGCGCCAGCAGGCTGCCGCGACGGTGCATCCCGCAGCCCTGTTCCTGGCCGCGGGCCGGCTGCAACCGGAGGGCGGCACGGTCAGGGTTCTGGCGCAAGAGGTGACGGCGCTGCGCGGGCGGCGGATGGAAGACAAAGTCATTTAGCTACGGCGACAATCGAGGGCGAAAATGACCGGGGCGAGTCGCTGGGCCGCTGACTCGCCCCGGATTTGCCTGCTACAGCACAGACAAGTGCAACAGGAAACGTTATTTGTTCGGCGGCAGCAGGACGGTATCAATCACGTGGATGACGCCGTTGCTGGCCTTCACATCGGCAATCACGACCGTCGCATCGTTGATCATCACCTTGCCGCCCTCGGCCTTGATGGTGATGGGCTGGCCGAGCACGGTGTCCGCCGAGGTGAGCTTGGCGGCGTCGGCGGCCATGACGTTGCCGGCGACCACGTGGTAGAGCAGGATGTCCTTGAGCTTGGCCGGCTCCTTGAGCAGCCCCCCGACCGTGCCCGCCGGCAGCTTGGCGAACGCCTCGTCGGTGGGGGCGAAGACGGTGAACGGGCCCGGCCCCTTCAGGGTCTCGACCAGGCCGGCCGCCTGCACCGCGGCCACCAACGTCTTGAAGCGACCATCGGCCACCGCCGTGTCCACGATATCCATGGCCGCCGGCGCCTGGGTCGGCTCAGGGGCAGGCATGGGCGCCGGGACTGGCACGCAACCCACCACAAACAGAGCCACAGCAAGAACTACCGATAACAGACTGACGCTTTTCATTGTACGCCCCTACATGGCGTACATCCGTAGGGGCGGACGGCGTCCGCCCTTGTCGCATTGGCCCACGCACACCGCCGATGGGCGCACGCCATGCGCCCCTACATGATGTCGGCGCAGGGTACAGATGGGGTCGGTGACATCAGTTGGCCTCACAATTCGCCGCGGAAGGCCTGGGCCAGGGCAGAAGTCTCGATGTTTCCGATTTCCAGCAGGATGGCATTCGCCAGCCGCCGCGCCTCCGGTACCTCCGCCAGCAGCGCATCCAGCCGCGCCACGATCCGCCGCTGCGCCTCCAGGGAGCGGGCGGGGTCGTCAGGGTGGGGAATGGGGATAGAGTATCTTTCAAGGAACTCCTGCGGCACCCGTTGTTGACCAACCGCGCCACGAAAATGCATCTTGGCATCTTGGCGGAAGTTTACCTGGCGAACGTAGCGATGGATCCACTCAGGGAGCACACCCGGCCTGGGTCTCAGGACGTGGAACTCGGTCGTTCCAAAGCCGAAGCCATCGAGCAAATCCTGCGCAATGGCGGCCTTGCCGTTCTCCATGCACGGCGTGATCTTGGCAAAGACGACGTCGTTTTCCTCAAAGTAGGTGTAGCCCCGTTTGACCTCTCGATAAAGCCGGACTTGAACTTCGGCAAACCGCCCCGCCACCTCATCTACAGCAGCCATTGGCACGAACGAAGTCGGGGCATCGTCATCCCGCTGAATGGGCGGACGTCGCGGGTTGATCTCACAAACCTCGGCCAGCGTCCGCCACTCCCACCCTTCCGGCAACGGCCACTTCTCCATGGTCACGCCTCCTCCCGATTGCCATTGCTCAACTGCTCGTGCAACCCCTCCACGATGTCATGCAGCTCGCGGATGCGCTCCAGCAGGCCGGCGGTGATCTCCACGGCCGGCCGCAGCGCCTCGGCCGCCGCGCGGTTGGGGTTGCGCGCGCTCAGATCGTAGCCGCGGGCGACGATCTCGGCCACGGGCACGATCCACGACCGTTCCGTCGCGTCGGGGCGGGGGCCGCGGCCGCGACGGCAGGCGTCCCACTACGCCCACAGCGCCCGCGCCTCGGCGAAGTGCTCGTCCTGGATGGGGTTGCCCTTGCTGAACTTCTTCAGGCCGTCGGGCACCGGCAGCTCGTAGTACCACGTCTCGGCCGTGGGGCCGGGCCGCTCGAAGAAGAGCAGCGCGGTCTTGACGTCGGAGTAGGGCGCGAACGCGCCGGGCGGCAGGCTCATCACCGTGTGCAGGTTGAACTGCTCCAGCAGGTCCTTCTTCACCGTGGCGAACGCGCCCCCGCGGAAGAGCGTGCCTTCGGGCATCACCATGCCGCAGCGCGCGCCAGCGCGCGGCTTCAGCTTCTTCATGATGTGCTCCAGGAAAAGCAGCACGGTGGCGTTGGACGGCACCGGAAAGTTCTCCTGGATCTGCCGGTTCTCGGTGCCGCCGAAGGGGGGGTTGGTGATGATCACGTCGAAGCGCTCGGC
>DAOUCP010000061.1:0-2196 GCA_034432155.1 Anaerolineae bacterium | reverse complement strand
CCGGCGGAGTGTTTGTCCCCGCCGGGGTGGTAGCAGCCCTGCTGGCCAAAGTAGTCCTTGGCCGGCTGCGCGTTTTCCTGATGCCAGTCGTGGTTGCCCATAGCAACGAAGAAGCGACCGCTCTCGATGTACTCCTCGTAGAGCTCTACCCCGGCCGAAGTTGTCGGCGGCGGCGGGAACGTCGGCGGCTCCGGGGGAAAGCCAGAAGCCAAGTGGGAGCCGCTGGGGGTGATGGTCGGCCAATCGGCGGAGCGGTAGACCCGCCTTGCATTGTTGGCAATGTGGGCCGGCCCGCCGCCAGCGGGCGGCGGATACAGTGGCGGCCCAGCCTCGCCGTCCCAGTAGTTGTTGTCGCCGACGGTAATCACGAAGTCGGGCCTGGTCTGCCGGACGAAGTAGGCAACGGCCGCCTCCGCCTCGCACTGAATGGCGTTTAGCGTGCAGGCCCCATAGTCGCCGATGACTGCCACGCGCACCGTCTTGGGCACGATGCAGCCGGGCGTCTTCGTGGGTACCAACGTCCGGCTGGGGGTCGGCGTCGCCTCCTGCTGGGGCACTGCGCCGCGAGCGGCGGGGGACACCAGGCGCACAGACGGACGGCCAGGCGGCCCATGCTCGCCCGCGATCGCGCACCCGCAGGCCGGTGGCGCAAGGCTCACAACGCGCTCTCCACGGAGCCCACCGGCCGAACGAGACGGTGTTTCAGCCGGCGGACCGCCTAGAAGGCGCTGGGGGGGGTAAAGAAGCCGGCCCCGGCGGCGGCCAGCAGCCCCAAGGCCAGACTGACCAGGGACCAACGGAATCGGGGATGGCGTCCAGCCGCCACCCAACGGTCAGGAAGTCGCAGCATCCGTCACCTCCTGGTCGCCGCCGGCGGCTGCCTTGTGGAGTTGGTCGCGCCGCCCTAGCGGCGTCCACCAACAGTATACCACCAGCCGGAACCGTCTCCAAGCGGCCGGTCCGGGGCCGGCGCGACGGACAGGTCCGGGAGCCCGCTGGTTCGCGACGAGCCCGGCGACCAGGCCCGCGACAAGCTTCGCGACGCGGCCTGCCCCAAGCTTCGCGAGGAGGTCCGCGGCGAGGTCCGCGATCAGGCTCCCGACATGGCTGCCGAGGAGGTCCGCGATCGGGCCCGCGACATGGCTGCCGAGGAGGTCGGCGACCAGGTCCGCCACATCGCTGCCGACAAGGTTGGCTGTTCTTGCCGGAGCGGTCGCACTGGGCTTGCTCAGCCTCGTTCTGGCAGCTCGAAGCGTTCCAAGCCAATCGCCATCCGGTGGGCTGGCGCGAACTGAACGACGTTCGGCTGAGTGCGTCGGGCTGGGGGCACGAACCGCTGACCGACACGTTGCTGGTCCTCGATGACATGCGCTTCGAGGCAGGCGTGATCGCTCGCATGCAGACGGACGCGTCGTACGTAGGCGCGGACTTTGTGCACACCTACACCTTGACGCTCGAGGAGAGGTCGGGGCACGACCGCCAGCTGTCCCTCTTGGTAAGCGCGGCGCCAGACTCGCCGTTGCACTTCCGGTTGCCTGGCTTCCCTGGCCAGCCGCGGCTCGTTCTCCGTGCACACGCGATCAGGTGGTGTGCGGTTGGATGCACTACGAGCTGGCGCAGTCGGCAGCCGACCTGGCCTTGGCATACCGGCTCACCGGAGAACGGGCGTACGCCGAGCAGTGCCGTGAGATTCTGATCGCCTACGCCGATCGGTACATGCACTATCCCGTCCAAAGCGTGCAGGGTCAGTCGGGTGGCAGTGGCGCGCACGTTCTCAGCCAGACACTGGACGAGGCCATCTGGCTGGTTGATGTGGCCTGGGCCTATGACCTCCTGGCAGATTCGGCTGCCATGACCGCCGCCGATCGGCGCCGCGGCGAGAACGACCTCTTGCGGCCGGCTGCCGAGCTGATCGCCCGCAACCCACAGGGGCGCAGCAACTGGCAGTTCTGGCACAACGCGGCGATCGGAGCAGTCGGCTTCGCCCTGGGCGACCCGGAACTCGTACGCCGCGCCTACCCATCGGACCTGGGACAAGGAGACGCTGGCGCATCACACCGTGGTGGCGGACGATCACCGCCACCGGGGTGATCTCCTGGCCGCACGCTTTGGGGAACGACGACGGGCTGTTCGATCTGCCGGTGGCCAGCGTTGCCGTGCAACTTGCATACAGCGAGGGCGGTCGACAGGTGGGGG
>DAOUCP010000060.1:0-9706 GCA_034432155.1 Anaerolineae bacterium | reverse complement strand
GCGCTCGCCCGTCCCGTGGTGGCGAGCGCCGTCGGCGGCATCCCCGACGTGGTGCAGGACGGGGTGACCGGACTCCTGGTGCGGCCCAATGATCCGCAGGCACTGGCCATGAGTTTGCTGCGGCTGCTCCGCGACCCGGAGCTGGCCAGACAGCTTGGGACTGCCGGCCAGGCGCACGTGACAAGGCATTGTTCGCCCGAGCGCGCGGCACGGCGCTTGGCCGTCCTCTACCGCCGGGTGCTGAGCGAGCGGCGATCATGCGTCTCGTACTGATCGATCCCGCGCAGCAGGTTCCTTACTACGACCGCGAGCTCGCGGCCGCTCTGGTGGCCGCGGGCGTACGGGTGAGCGTGCTTTCGGAGCCGCTACACCACTACGATGCAGGACCCTGGGCGAGCGCGGTCGACGTCCGCGGGGCGTTCGGGCGCTTGCTCCGCGGGCCACTGGGCTTGCGCTTGGAATCCCATGCCCCGATCCGCCGCCTGGCACGCGCCATTACTTACGGGCCGGAGCTAGTGACAGTGGTTCGCTGGCTCCGGAGCAGCGAAACGAATGCCGTGCACTGGCAGTGGAGTCTGCTTCCGGCCGCCGAGGTGGCAGCGTTCCACCGGCTTCGCCAGAGCCGGCTACCGATCGTCTTCACGGCCCACAACGTCCTGCCGCACGAAGCTCGGCCATGGCTTAGCCCCAGACAGCTCGCCCGTCTCTACCGCACCGTCGACCGTATCATCGTGCACTCGGCGGCCAGTCGCAGCCGGCTCTTGGCGCTCTTCCCCACTCTCGACGCCTCCCACGTCGAGGTGATTCCCATGGCCCCGCCCACCAACGTCGAACGCCTGCCCCGCGAGGAGGCCAAGGCACGGCTGGACCTGCCGCCCGATCGACCCATGGTGTTGCACTTCGGCCACATCCGGCCTTACAAGGGCGTGGATGTGCTGCTCGCGGCAGCTTCGGAGGTGAGACGCCAGGTGCCCGGCTCTCTGTTCGTCATCGCGGGGGCAATGGCCGGCGGCGCGAGAGCGGCCGCCGCCCTGCAGCGCCAGGTAGCCAAGGCTTGCCTGGAGGAGACGGTCTGGATCCGCCCGGGCTACGTTCCCCATCCGCGCGTCGCCGCCTATCTGAGCGCTGCCGACGCCGTCGCCCTGCCCTATCGCCAAACCGATGACAGCGCCGTTGTGCTGCTATGCCGGGCCTACCGCCGGCCGGTTGTGGCAACGGCCGTGGGCGGCCTCCCGGAAACCCTGGCACTTGGTGGCGGCATCCTCGTCCCACCAGGGGATGTCCCAGCCCTGGCCGAGGCTCTGGTGCGCGTGCTCAGCGACGCGGGACTGCGCGGCGAACTGGCAGACCAGGCCGAGGCGGCAGCGGGCGCCTGGACGTGGGCCGACGTAGCGCGGCATCATGTCGCCGTGTACGAGACCTTGCGCGGCGACTGCCGGTGAGCAGTCGGATGTCAGGCGCCAGACCGCCCAAAGGTGTTGGCGAGACGGGCGCCGCCCCGCCGCCCCCACCAGGGCCGCGCCGTGCCTTAGCGTCGCAAGGCCACGGCCCTTCGCACACGGAGCTGCCCTTCGTCAGCGTCGTCATGCCGGTGCGCGACGAGGCTAGCACCATCGCCGGCAGCCTGGAGGCCTTGCTGGCGGGAACCTATCCGCGTGATCGCATGGAAGTCCTGGTGGTTGACGGCCAAAGCCGCGACGGCACGGCGACGATAGTGGAGGCGCGGGCCGAGCGGGATGCACGCATCCGACTGCTCCACAATCCGGCTGGCAGCACTGCGGCCGGCTTGAACCTTGGCATTCGAGCCGCGCGTGGCGAGATTCTGGTGCGGCTGGACGGCCACACTACACCGGCGCCAGACTATGTGGCGATGGCGGTGGCAACGTTGGTCCGGACCGGCGCGTGGTGTGTGGGTGGCCATTTCATCGGCCGGGGGACAGGTGCCTTCGGCGAGGCCGTAGCCCTCGCCCTCAGCTCGCCCTTCGGCGCCGGCGACGCGCGCTTCCGGTTGGGTGGACAGGGAGCGGTGGATACCGTGTACCTGGGCGCCTGGCCCCGCTGGGTGTTCGACACCGTCGGTGGCTTCGACGAGGACCTGGTCCGCAACCAGGACTACGAGCTGTGCGTGCGTATTCGCCAGGCTGGCGGCACCGTTTGGCTGGAGCCGGCAATACGTAGCACCACCCTCGTGCGCAGCTCGCCCTTGGCCCTCGCCCGTCAGTATTTCGGCTACGGAGCCGGGCGCGCGGCGACGGTGATGCGCCATCCCCGCTCCCTCGGTGCCCGACAGCTCATCCCGGCCCTATTCGTTGCCACCCTTGTCGTTGGCATCGCGGCGTCGCCGGTTGCCCGCGCCGCCCGTGTAGCGCTGGCCGCGCTGCTCGTGGCCTATGCGGTCGCCGACCTGGCGAGCTCGCTCCTGGTCGCTCGCCGCGCCGGCTGGCGCCACCTTCCCTGGCTACTGCTCGTGTACCCCATCCTGCACCTGGCATGGGGATCGGGCTTCTGGCTCGGAGTGCTACACGCGTGGCTCCGGCGGAAGCACTCGACCCGGCCCTGGACCGGCCAGCTGAGCGCATGAGGACCCCATCGCTGCCCCTTGGCCTCCAGGGTCGCCGGACGATCCTGATCGTGGGCGATCTGGTGCTCCTGGTGGCCATCACGCTGGTCGCGCTGCGGCTGGGCGCGTTGCGTTCTGGCTGGCCATGGTCGGCACGCTTCCTGGTGACGCACAGCGTCTGGCTTGTGCTGTTGGCCGGCTTTTGGTTTCTGCTGGCCATGGCCAATGGGCTGTACGATCCACGCCGCACCCCACGAACGAGCGATGCGGCCGTTCTGTCGATCCAAGTCAGCCTGCAACTGATCCTCGTCTGGGCCTTGTTCTACTTCATCCCGCCGCCCTGGACACTGGTTCGGCACGTCGTGGTCTTCTTCGCCGGCGGGGCGGCCGTCGCCATGCCGCTATGGCGGCAGCTGTATGCCGCGGTCTTCAGTCGTGCCGCCTTTCGGCGTCGGCTCTTCATCGTCGGTGCTGGAGCAGCCGGCCGTGAACTGCTATCGGCGATCCGGCAAGAGGCGCCGCATGCCTTCGAAGTGGTCGGCTTCGTGGATGATGATCCGGCCAAACGCGGCAGTCTCGTGGACGGCGTCAGGGTGCTTGCCGGTCGCGCTGACCTGGTAGCCCTGGCGCACGAGCACCAGATCTCGGAGCTGGCACTGGCCATCAGCCACAGCATCCACGGCGAGATGTTCGCCGCCCTCATGGATGCCTGCGAACAAGGGCTGGCCATCACGCCGATGCCCCTGCTCTACGAGTCGATCACCGGTCGGGTGCCGGTGGAACACATCGGCCAGCACTGGGGCGTCGCCTTACCGCTGGATCAGCCGGCTAGTCGCGGCCTTTATCGACTCTTCCGACGTGTTGTGGATGCCGGTGTCGCCGTCATCGGCTTGGTCGTGCTGGTGCCCTTGCTCGTGGTCTTGGCACCGCTCCTGAAGGCCACCAGTCCTGGGCCACTGTTCTTCCGCCAGCAGCGTGTCGGCCGTGGTGGGCGACCCTTCCGGCTCATCAAGCTGCGCACCATGATTCCGGATGCCGAGCGGCTGGGACCCAACTGGACGGCCGTCGACGATCCCCGTGTGACCCCTCTCGGCCGTTGGCTGCGGCGCACGCGCCTCGATGAGCTACCGCAGGTCATCAACATTCTCCGTGGCGAGATGTCCCTGATCGGGCCCCGCCCGGAGCGTCCCGAGCTGGTGGCCCAGCTGGCCCGCGACATCCCCTTCTACCGAGCCCGCCACGCCGTTCGGCCCGGCTTGACCGGCTGGGCTACCATTCATCAAGGATATGCGAGCTCTACGGCCGACAGCCTACGCAAGCTCCAATACGATCTATACTATATCAAGCACCAGTCGCCCTATCTGGATGCCTTGATCCTCCTCGGCACACTGGCCACCGTGCTGCGCCTGCGGGGTCGTTGAGTGGTGGCCAAGCGCGTGGTCTGCCGGCCACCCCGGCACTTCGGGCAAGGCAACCTCCGTTTTGCCAGCCGCTGGTTTCTGGACCAACAGAAGACCCGCTGCCCAGCCGAGGGTCCCTTTCCCGATGGCGCGGAGGGCGAGCGCTAGGTGATTCGCGATCCGAGAATTCGCCACGCAACTGCGGCGGAGGAGTTCAACCCCGCGGGCCTACGCGCCCGCCTGTTGGCATGGTACGAACAGCATGGACGCAGCGTGCCTTGGCGTCACAGCCACGACCCTTACGCCATCTGGGTCGCCGCGACGATGCTGCAGCAGACACGGGTGGCAGCGGTGGTGCCGTACTACGAGCGCTGGCTGGCCCACTTCCCGACGATCAGTTCCTTGGCCGCGGCTTCCACAGACCAGGTTCTGCAACTCTGGCAGGGTCTGGGCTACTACCGTCGCGCGCACCAACTCCATCGCACAGCACGGCTGGTCGTGGACAAATACGGTGGCCAGCTGCCGGATACCGCCGCCGAGCTGGAACGTCTGCCCGGTATCGGTCCGTACACCGCCGCGGCCATCGCCGCCATCGCTTTCCAGCGGCCGGTCGCTGCCATCGACGGCAACCTGCGCCGGACGCTCGCCCGTCTGGCAGCGGTGCCCGGTGATCCGACCATGCCTCCTGCCGCCGAGGAAATCCGCCGCTTGGCGGAGTCGCTGGTCGCGCGCCAGCCCGGCCGCGTCAACCAGGCACTCATGGATCTGGGAGCGATGGTGTGCCTGCCGCGCCAGCCTCGGTGCGCCGTCTGCCCGCTGGCCGACGCCTGTCGTGGCCGCTTGCTGGGCAAAGTGCACCATCTGCCCGAATCAGGAGCCCGCCCAGCGCCGCGGGCGGCAAGCTGCTTCGCCTTTCGGCTCGAACACGGCGGGGCCCAGCTCGTGGCCCGGCGGCCGGATGATGGCCTGCTGCCAGGTCTCTGGGAGTTCCCGCTGGTGGCGGCAGGCCAGCATGGCGACGCCGCCACCGCCCTCCGAGAGGCGCTGGGTCTGACCAGCGCGGAGCTGGCGGCCGGGCGGTCGTTCGTCCATCTCTTCAGCCACGTTCGCCTGACGGTGCATCCGTACCATGGCCGGCTCGCAAGCCGGGCATCGCCTTCCGGCGGCGCATACGTCGAGTTTCGGTGGGCTACCGAGGCGGAACTCGATGAACTGCCTGGTTCCGCTCTGATGCGGCGGCTGCGCTCGGACACTAGGCCAGGGTGACGTCTGCGGCGTGCAACTCTTGGATCGTCCCATCCTGCCGGCGCACCAGCAAGGCGCCGTCGGCGGCAACGCCAATCGCGACTCCCGAGACAACACCCTCCGGCGTGCGGGCTGTGACCATCTGGCCCAGCGTCGCGAGATGGTCGCTCCAGGTTGGGATGATCGACCCCCCATCCAGCAGCCGTCGGTAGAGAGGATCCGCGTGGGCCAGAATCCTACCGGCGAGCTGGCCACGGCCGGGCACGGGTAAGCCGTGGCCGGCCAGGCTGACCGCACCCGACGGCAGCTCTGCCTGCCGAGCGCCCACGTTGACTCCCAAGCCAACGATGAGCGCCTCCAAACGGTGACCCAGCCACATGGCCTCACTCAGGAGACCACCCAGCTTGCCGCCGCCGAGCAAGAGATCGTTCGGCCACTTCAGTTGCAGCGGCACGCGACCCGGCAGACAGTCCGCCAGAGCGCGCAACGCCGCCAACCCGATCGCCATGGGCACCTCGGCGACGATCTCGCCACCAGGGGGCGGCCGAAACACCACCGACATCAAGAGACCGCCCCCGGCCGGAGCCTGCCAGGACCGACCAAGACGGCCCCGGCCGGCTGTCTGGAAGTCGGCAATTACCGTCGTGCCCTCCGGAGCGCCAGCGATCGCCAGCTGACCCGCCAGAGCCATGGTGGAGCGCACGCGGTTCAGCACCACCAGATGCCGGACCAGGCGGCAGTCGCCAGCGGCAGCGCGAACGCTCTGGGGTGCCAGATCCGCCGGAAGCGTCGCCGATGTGGCCACGGCAGTCGATTCCGAGGAGCTGCTCACCACACCCAAGCAATCCGCCAGGTGTCCGGGGGGAGCGACCAGCCGAGCGTCCTCACCGAGCCATCGCTGAGGTCGTACAGAAGCAAGCGGTCAGGTTCGATGGCCGTCCGCCTCCGCTCGCCGACGAGCAGCTGGCGGTGGTCGGGGCTGAAGGCCAGGGGTCGGCTGTCCGGGCCGGGCACGGCCACGTTCAGCTCGGGCAGCCCAGGCCTCGGCCCGCGCACGGGGTCCACGAAGACGGCCCGGATGTGGCTCGCCACCTCGCGCGCACGTGGCCCCCGCGCCTGTCCCTCGTCTCTCTCTGCCCGCCACGCCTCACCCCCGGGCGGGACTTCCGCCCACGCCAGCCACTGGCCATCGAGCGACCAGACCGGCGCCACGGCCTGCCAGCCCGGCCGGGTCGGCCGGATGCTCGTCGCCGTGCCGGCGGCAACCGCGATCAGCCGCAACTCGGGGGCGGCGAGGTCAGGCACCGCCAGCCAGTGCCCACCCGGTGAGGCCTCCACATCTGCCGGTATGGCATCCACCGTCCAACGACGCCCCACCCGACCACGCTCCAGTTCGAGCCACCACAGAGACCGGCCGTGGCCTCCCTCCGCCGCGAGCTCCAACAGCATCGCCCGCTGGGCCACATCGTCCCACGCCGCCAGGGTCAGCGGCACGAGCCGGGGATCCTGATCTGAGCGCCACAAGCGCCTCGACTCGCCGACAGCAACGGGGGAGGCAGCGGTAGCCGGCAGAGCCAACGTTACAGAGCGTAACTCCCACACGGCCATGCGGTCGAGTCCGTGCGTACCGTGCACTGGCGGGCCCTCTTGCCAGCCAAAGGCAACCCGATCGCCTGCGCCGGACCACGAGACCCCTGCCAGATGCGCCTGCCACATCTTGGCCGAAGCCAACACCGTGGTGGGCTCCGCCCCAGGCACCAGGCGCTGCACCAGGAGTCGATCCCATGCGGAGTGGCTGGCCGACGAGAGCCGGTAGAGAACCCAGAGGCCGTCGGCCCGCGGCAACCAGTCACCAAGGGTGGTGATCTCGGCCAGGCGCCACAAATCCACACTGCGGCCGGTGCGTGGATCAAGCGCCCGGACATCGTTGCCCGCCCCCGGCTCGCTGATCGACACCGCCAGGAGGCGGCCAACGAGGGGCGCCGGCGTCACTTTCGCCAGCGGCGTACGATAAGCCGTCGCAGCCCATGAGGTAGCCGCGTTGCCGCGCGGAGCCGGCAGCAGCGTGGCCTGGGGCGCCGGTCCACCAGCTGCCCCGCAGCCACCACCTAGCACCGCCAAGCCGATCCAACTAGCGGCGACTGCAGAAGGCCACGTCGGCCCGAGGATCTTCCGTCCGCATCGTGCACCCATGCGCTACCAGGCTTTCTCGGCGGGAGCCCCCGCCAACCACGTAGACCGATCGACCAACGCCGCCGCCTGTCGCTCCCCCCCAACCACGCAGACCGATCGCCCCGCGCGGCCACCCGTGGGCCCACCTTGCAGGCGACTCCCGATTAGTATCGCCGCGGCCCTCCCCCTGGCCAAACGCGTGGCGCCTTTGCCCTGCCTCCATGGGGGCACAGAAACTGTCCTAGGCCGGTCCAGACAGGCGGCCACCGTTCCGCGGCGGGCATATTTGACAGCGATCGCTGTTAGTGTTACACTATGGCCATGAACGAGACCCTGGAAGCCTATCGCCATTCCGAGTTCCATTTGCGGGAGCTGGTCGAGGTGGTCCGGCGGTTCGTGTCAAGGCTCGCGCCACGGGCGAGCGACAGCCGCATCTCCACCGCTCCTGACGAGCGCACCCTGCGCTACTACCAGTCGCTTGGCCTCCTGGGTAGACCGATCCGTTACGACGGCCGCCTGGCTGTGTACGGCTATGAGCATCTTCTGCGGGCAGTGGCCATCAAGTTGCTGCAGTCGCAGGGTCTCAGCCTGGCCCAGGTGCAGTCGGCCCTGGCTGCCGCATCGCCTACTCGTCTCGAGGCAGCCATCCAACATGCCGAGCGAAGCGGGATGCCCAGAGACGCACCGCCGGCGGGCGATCGTCCAGCGATGCATTCGAGGATGGCCGCCTTTGCCCTGCCGAGTCGCCTGGCCGTGTTGGCCGACCGGCCATCCCTAGCAGCGGTTCCCGGCGCCGTCCGCCACCTGACCGCTGCCGAGCTTGGCCCTGGGGTCTGGGTCGTGATCGACCCCGAACAAGTGACGGATGTATCTCAACTACTGCGTCGACTTGCGGACGCAATACCACAATCTACAGAAAGGAGTTAGGAAATGTCATCTGTTGAGCTTAAGGAGCTCGAGTACGACGAAGCCCTAGCACCACGGGAAGAGGCCACTGGGCTGGGCGCCCTGATGGCCCTCCTCGAGAATGCCGAACGGCCTTTGCCGCTCGCCGACGTCCGGGTCCGAACGGCGATTGTCGGAGATTGCTGCCAGAGCACAATGCGCCAGCGGTTTGTCAACGGCTACGACGTGCCCATCGAGGCGGTCTACATCTTCCCTCTGCCGGCCGACGGCGCTGTTACGAAGCTGGTACTCAGGATCGGTGAGCGCGAGATCCGCGCCGAGTGCCGGGAGCGCGAGCAAGCCGAGAAGGAGTTAGCCCAAGCCCGCCGAGAGGGCAGGCGAGCGGGCTTGCTCACCGAGGAGCGCAGCGACGTGTACACCATCCGCGTGACCAACCTGGCGCCTCAGACCGACGTCGCCGTCGAGATCGAATGGCTCGAGCGCCTCGTGGCCGTCGACGGTCGCTTTCGCTGGCGATTGCCGACGGTCATTCCACCACGCTATGTGCCCGGCGAACCCACCGGTTTTTCCGGCCCCGGAAGCGTGCCGGACACGGACCGCGTCCCGGACGCGTCTCGGCTACAACCGCCGTTGCGCCTGGCAGGTGGCACCGCCCTCGACCTCGAAGTAACGTTGTGGGGACGCCCCACCTACCTGGCATCTTCGCAGCATGCCGTGCGGCTGAACGTGGAGACCGGCGAGCAGCCCTGCGTTCGCATTGCGCCGCAAGCCAGCGCCACCCTGGACCGCGACTTCGTCCTGGCCTACAGCTTGGCTGAGCCTGAGGCCTGCGTCAGCCGCGCCTGGACGGATGGCCAACACACGCTGGCCATCGTCGAGCCTCCGGCCGAAGCCAACCAAGAGGCTCTGCCCCGCGATGTCGTGTTCGTTATCGACGTTTCCGGCTCCATGCAAGGCCCGAAGATCGAGGCGGCCAAGCGCGCCCTCTCGGCTGCGCTGCACGGCCTGGTGGCGGCGGATCGCTTCACCATCTATGCCTTCAATCATCAGCTTCTGCCCTGGGTCCCGGGTGGGGCCTTCCAGCCATACAACGACGCCACCCTGAAGCATGCCGATTCGTTCGTCCACCGCCTCCAGGCAGAGGGCGGCACCGAGATGCTGCCGGCCATTGGCGCCGCACTCGCCGGCGACACGCCGACGGGACGACTGCGCACCATCCTATTGATCACCGACGCCGAAGTAGGCAATGACGACGAGCTGGTTGCCTGCGTGGCCGGTCGTGCGCCCAATGTCCGACTCTTCACCTTGGGCATCGACACTGCCGTGCACGCCGGCCTGCTGCAGCGTCTCGCCGCCGTGGGCGGCGGGCCCTGTGACCTGTGGACGCCTGACGAGGGCATAGAGGCCGCGGTGGCAAGCGTCG
>DAOUCP010000059.1:0-18251 GCA_034432155.1 Anaerolineae bacterium | reverse complement strand
AGCGACGGCCAGGCTCGGCACCTCGATGTCGGCTCGTCCCATCCTGGGGCTGAAGCAGGTCCCAAGGGTTTGGCTGTTCGCCAATTAAAGGGGCACGCGAGCTGGGTTCAGAACGTCGTGAGACAGTTCGGTCGCTATCCGCTGTGGGCGCAGGTGACTTGAGGGGAGCTGTCCCCAGTACGAGAGGACCGGGATGGACCGACCTCTTGTGTGCCGGTTGTGGCGCCAGCTGCATTGCCGGGTAGCCAAGTCGGGCCGGGATAACCGCTGAAAGCATCTAAGTGGGAAGCCCACCCCAAGATGAGGTCACCCTCCGGCTCGTCCGGGTAAGCGCGGTGGTAGACCACCACTTTGATAGGGCGGAGGTGTAAGAGCTGCAAGGCTCTCAGCTTACCGCTACTAACGCGCGAGCGGCTTCACGTGCCCAACTCGAGGTTTAGTAGGCTTCTGTTCAGCTCTTAGGGTGTCACACGGGGTATCGTAGGACATGACAAGTGAGATTGCGGGTCTGTTGGTGACTCGAGCGACGGGGAAACACCTGGTCCCATCCCGAACCCAGTAGTTAAGCCCGTCAGCGCCGAGGGTACTGCAGGGGCAACCCTGTGGGAGAGCAGGTCGTCGCCAGCAGGCCCGTTCTCTTTGTCTGGCCACGGCGCCTGGTAGGCGACCAGGAAGCTCCGATGCCACCGTGCCCGCCGCTGGCACTTGGCAGGCGGTCGACATGCCACGGTGCTGCCTCGCCCACCGCTGGCGCTTGGCAGGCGGCCAACATACTCAGATGCTGTGCCGCCCACCGCCGGCGCCTGGCAAGCGGCTAACGTACCACGGGGCTTCCTCGCCGGCCGCTCGCGCCTGCCAGACGACCAACGAGCTACGGTGCCGCCTCGCCGGCCGCCGGTCCCTGGCCGGACGGCTGTGGCTGCGTGGTGGCGCGGGCGAGTGCTTCCTGGTAGCGTCGCAAGTTCTCGGTCATGGCGTGCACAAATCCCGGCATCGCGTCGCGTGCCACCACGACCCGCACCACGGGCTTGATCTTCACCACATCGGGCAGCTCGGCGGGATTGGCCGGTGGCAACAGGATGCCAAACACCAGGAAGAACTCCGGGCCGCCGTGTGAGATCAGGACCTGGTTGGCGTAGAGGGTGGGCACCGCTTCGTCCTCGGCCCACTCCACCGGAATCCGCACCTGAAAGCTCGGTGCCTGGCCGCCGGCCGGTCGTGATGCTGGGTCGTGCATCGAGGGCCTCCTGTGCAGGCGCTCTGGAACGGCTTGAGATGATTCTGCGGCTGGCAGCGAGAGCCACACCATCCGTAGGACAAGCGCAATGCGTTGGCGGATAGCCGGTCGGTGTGCGCCCCTGGCGGCATCTCAGCCAGACAAGTAGAGATCGGGGGCCACGTTTGGGCTGCGATGCAAGGCTCGTTCGCGCTCCGCTTGCGCCTTGCAGGTGACGCACATCGTTGCTTCTGGCATGATGGCCAGCCGCTCGGGGTCGATGGGTTTGCCGCAGCGCTCGCAGATGCCGTAGGAGCCCGTCTCGGCCGTAGCCAAAGCGGCCTCGATCTCTTGCAGCCGAAGCTCGATGGCGTCCATGAGCGCCAGGATCTTCTCGCGCTCGACCACGTCCGGGTCTGCCTCGTCGGCGCTCGGATCCACCTCGGTCGTCTCCAAGGCCTCCTGCAGGCGCGCCAACTCGGCGCGCGCCTCCGTGCGCTCGCGCTCGAGAAGCTGGATGTCCGGACGCACCGACTTGCGTTTCTTGGTGGCCATGGTGGTGCCCTCGCGGACCCGAGGCGACACTTATAGCCGCATCGGGCCAGGAAGTCAAGTCGGCCCGCCCTGGGGGCCCTCTGGCGGCGCATCCTTGCCGGGGCGAGCCACCTGCCAGGGCGCCCCTCCAGGGCAGCCTCGACCTCGCTGCTGGCAGCGCGCGAGGCAGTGCGACGGGCTGGGGCGTGATATACTGGTGACCCATGCCACGATGGAGGCCCCGCCTTGGTAGGCTCATCGTCTGACCGCCTGCTGGCCGGCGCACGACAGCCGGAGGATGCTGCGGAGCTGTCGCTTCGTCCACGATGGCTGGCCGAGTACATCGGCCAGGAGCGGGTCTGCGAGAACCTGGGCATCATCATTGCCGCGGCGAGGGCCCGGGGCGAGCCGTTGGATCACGTTCTCCTCTATGGGCCGCCCGGCCTCGGCAAGACGACACTGGCACACATCATCGCCAACGAGATGGGCGCCGGCATCAAGATCACCACCGGCCCGGCCGTCGAGCGCGCCGGCGACCTGGCGGCCATTCTCACCAACCTTGTGGCCGGAGACGTGCTGTTCATCGACGAGGCGCACCGCCTTCGCAGCGACGTGGAAGAGATTCTTTACGCGGCCATGGAGGACTTCGCGCTCGACCTGATGGTCGGGAAGGGGCCCTCCGCCAAGAACCTGCGGCTGCACCTACCGCGCTTCACCGTCGTCGGCGCCACCACTCGACCGGCGCTCTTGACCGCTCCCTTGCGGGCGCGCTTTGGAGCAGTCTATCGGCTCGATTTCTATGACGAGCCTGCGATGCGCCGCATTGTGCGGCGCGGCGCCCAGGTGCTGGGCGTCCCGATTGACGAGGCGGGAGCCGCCGAGATCGCTCGTCGCTCCCGGGGCACGCCCCGCGTCGCGTTGCGATTGCTGCGGCGGGTGCGCGACTTCGCCGAGGTGCGAGCTGAGGGCGTGGTCACGCGGGAGGTGGCCGGTGAGGCGTTGGCGCTGCTGGAGATTGACGAATTGGGGCTCGATGACCTGGATCGGCGTGTCCTCAGGGCCATCATCGATCACTTTGACGGTGGGCCCGTCGGACTAGACACCGTGGCGGCCTGCTTGGGAGAGGAGTCCGACACCATCGAGGACGTCGTGGAGCCGTACTTGCTGCAGCTTGGCTTTCTGGAACGGACGGCTCGAGGTCGGGTGGCCGCTGCCGCAGCGTACGCCCATCTCGGTGGCGTGCCGCGGCGTGGCAGCCGTCAGGAACCGCTGCTTTGAGAGGAAGTGAGAAGGTTCATGGCCAGCGTCGTCCTCTTGTTGCTCCTCTTCGCCGTCGGTCTGTTCTTGAGCCTGGCCCATCTGGCGGAACGCGACCCATGGCTGCGCCGCCTGGTGATCGGGTTCTTGGCCTTGGCCAACCTGACGGTCTTGGCCGTTGGGCTGTTGTTGGTAGTCACCGGCCTCGGCCTCCGGGTTGCCGGCGGCGCTGCGTTGGGACCGGGACCAGGCCGCGGCGCGCCGTCCTTGCCGCCGCTTTCGCCGGAGCTTGGACCGTCCGCGGAGGCCGCTGAGCGGCTGCTGTCGCAGGAGGGAGGCCAGGCACTCGTGACGCTGGGCGTCATCGCCGCTGGCCTGGCTGCCGTGGGTCTCGCCCTGCTGGTGACACGCGTCCGTGGTCTGGTGGCTCGTCTGCTGCCGCTGGATCCGCAAAGGGTGGTGCACACCGTGGCGCTGCATCTCGCCTTGCTGCTCGTCGGGCTGTCCGCGGCTGTCGCCCTGTTCCTGCCCCTCATGGCGCGGAGCGAGGAGCAGTTGGCCGAGCTGTCGAAGAGCATCGACGAAGGCGGCCTCACCATGCTCTGGGTGCAGGCGCTGGGCTTCGTGGCCATCGCTTGCCTGGGCGTTGGCTGGCGCGTATCCCGCAACGCCAGGCAGACCGCGGAGCGCCTTGGCCTGGAGCGTTCCTTCCATGGCCGCTGGTGGCTAGCTGCCACAAGCGTCGGTTTGGCCAGTTCCTGGGGGGTCGATGCCCTCTGGTCGCGGCTGCAGCCCGAGACCTTTCAAGAGGTCAGCCGCCTGAGCGAGGCGATGTTCGGGCCGCTATTGAAGTACGGTCTCTGGGGGGCGGTGACGATCGCGGTGTCAGCGGCCATCGGCGAGGAACTGCTCTTCCGGGGCGCGGCTCAGCCGCGGCTAGGCTTGTGGACGACGGCTCTTCTGTTCATGGCGGTCCACACCCAGTACACCGTCTCCCTCGCCCTCCTTCAGGTGTGGATCGTCGGGTTGCTCCTGGGACTGGTGCGTCGACGGGCAAACACCTCAACCGCTATCGGGGTGCACGCGGCATATAACTTCGTCCTAGTGCTGATCGCCCTCTACGCGCCACAGCTCGGACCGTGACCGGGGCGGCCCTCGGTTGGCCACGGCGGGCCTTCGAACTACGGCTGGCGGGCCACTGGCGTCATACTCCGTGCCGCAGCCAGCACCGTGTCGCGATCCAGATCGTTGCCCCGGATCTGGATTCGGGTGCCGCCCTGCTCCCATTCGACCACGACGGCGTTCTCGGTCTCAGTCAGCCAGCCGGACACGCCAGCGATGTCGACTGTCTCCCCTTGCCCCGCGCTGCCGTCGGCCGGCCGCTGCACAATGATCAGCGCTCCCGACGGCTCCACGGAGTAGACGAAACGCACCAGGGGCAAGCCGCTCGCCGTTTCCCCCTCGCGCGCCGTCTCCAGCTGGACCACGTCGCGGTACGTCTTCTCGGGCAGGTCCTGAGGCTCATACAGCGGGAAGGTGGCGGCGGAGAGTGCCTGCTCGAGGGTCACAACGTGCCGCTCCGCCGGGCTGGCGGGCAACGCCGTAGGCGTCGGCATTTCCTTGATGGTCGGCATGGTGCCGCTCGCAATCTGTGGCACGGGCGCCTCGGGGGTGGCTTCGAGTGCCTCGCCGCCCGACGGCGCCTGGGTGCCCGGCAGGTTCGCGCCCGGCGTCGAGCTCTTCTGGGTGCAGCCGGCGAGACTTCCCGCCAGCAGAATGGTCAGAACAAGGATTGCTGCGCAGCGCTGCATGGTTCCTCCTAACGTCGCACGGAATTGCGGCGGCGTGGGTCGCGCCGCCGGTGGCGGCCGCCGCCGGGCAGCCCGACAATCTCGACCGCGGAATTCGATTCTAGCACTGCCGAGGCCTAGACGGCGGGCAGAACCGGCTGCCGCGCGGCTGCCGAGAGCACTTGCGCACCGTGATCGCGAATCACAACCAAGTCCTCGATGCGCACACCAAAGCGCTCCGGCAGGTAGATGCCCGGCTCAATCGTGACCACCATGCCGGCATGCAGAGTGGCCGCCGGCGTCACCGGACCGAGGCGCGGCAGTTCGTGTACCTGCAGCCCCACGCCGTGTCCCAGTCCATGCACGAAACGATCGCCGTAGCCCGCGGCCTCGATCACGCCTCGCGCCAATGCGTCCAGCTCGGCGGTGGTCACACCGGGCCGTAATCCAGCGATGGCCTGGCGATTGGCCCGCTCCACGATCTCGTAGACGGATAAGTAAAGGGGATCGGCCGCCGGCCCCAGGCTGAACGTCCGGGTGAGATCACCGCAATAGCCGTGCACACGGGCGCCCAAGTCGATGATGATCGGCTCGCCCACGGCAAGCGGCCGGTCACCACTCTGGTGATGCGGCAGGGCGGCATTGGGGCCGCTGGCGACGATCGTCTCGAAGGCTAGCGCTTCTGCGCCGTGCTCGCGCAGGAAGACCTCGATGGCCCAGGCAAGTTCTCCTTCCGTCATGCCCGGGCGAGCATGCTGGCAGGCAAAGGCCAGCGCCTCATCGGTCAGCGCAGCGGCGGCGCGGAGGCGTTCGATTTCCGCCTCCGACTTGACGGCCCGCAGTTTCTCTACCTCCGCTGTCGTGGCGACCCACTCCACGTCGGGCAAGTGCTCGGTCAAGCGCTGGAGCTCGCTCACCGACACTGTGTCGGCCTCGAAGCCCACTCGCCGCGCCTGCACTTCTGTCAGGCACTGCTGCAGCGTCTCGTAGGCCGCGGCGCCAATCCGAACGACCGTGATGTCGGGCGCCTCGCGCCGTGCGCGCTCGTCGTATCGGCCGTCCACCAGCAGCCAGGCGGCGGTCGGGGTGATCACCGGCAGACCAGCGGTGCCGGTGAAGCCGGTGAGGTAGCGTCGGTTCTCGGCTTGATGAACCACGAACGCATCCAGCTCCAGCTCCTGCAGACGAAGGCGCAACGCTTGCCGTCGATTGTGTTGCTCGGTCACGAAGCCTCCTGACCTGGTTCCCGTGTTGGTCGTGCGGCCAGCGGATGGGCGAGCAGATAGGCGCGCCGCAGATGCACCTGACTGACGTGGGTGTAGATCTGAGTCGTGGACAACCGCTGGTGGCCAAGCAGATCCTGCACAGAGCGCAGGTCGGCGCCCCCCGACAGGAGATGCGTGGCGAACGAGTGGCGCAAGGTGTGGGGCGTTGGCGTCGCCGGTTCAGCCAAGAGGCTTCGACGCCCCTGAACCAGACGCTGGACCGATCGCGCTGTCAGGCGACGGCCCCAGCGGTTGACGAAGAGAGCGCGCTCCAGGGTGCGACGCGGACCCAGGAGCGTTGGACGAGCATCACTCAGGTATCGATTCAGCGCGTTCACGGCAAAGCGACCCAGAAGCGCAATCCGCTCGCGGTCTCCCTTGCCAGTGACGTGCAGGATGGCGCGGCGGGGGTCGTAGTCGGCGACGTCCAGCTGCACCAACTCGGAAACCCGCAAACCGGCGCCATAGAGGGTCTCCAGAATCGCCCGGTCCCGTAGCGCCCCGGCGTCGTCGGCCGGACCGTCCTCGATCAGCGACGTCACCTGCTCGGTCGAGAGAGCGCGCGGGAGCCGCGAGGGGACCCGCGGCGTGCGCACCGCGGCGAAGGGGTTGTGAGCCGCCAGCCCATGCTTCACCAGGAAAGCGCCGAAGGACCGGAGCTCACTTAGCCGGCGGGCGATGCTACCGCGGGCGTAGCCGCGTCCGGCCAGCCACGCCAGGTACTTCCGGGCCGTGAGACGATCGATCTGTTCCCACTCGCTGACCCCCAGCGACGCGAAGAAGCGACGCGCTTCCTCGAGTTCTCGGCGGTAATTCCGTACCGTCAACGGCGAAGCGTTGCGGATGGCTTGCAGATCGGCGAGGTATCGGGCCAGGGCATGTTCCACGGCAAACATTCTAGCTCGGTGTGGATGGTCCGATGGCCTGGCCGGGCCTCTGCCGATCGCTGCCTTAAGCTCGCCGTGGGCTCTACCAGCCGCACGGCCACTCGTCCGCGATCTTCACAGCACGTCCGCCTGTCGCTTTTCTTGCAGGGCCTCCACCAAATCTTTGACCGCTTGGGCGTGGTCGCGGTGGCAGACAAGCAGGGCGTCGGGGGTGTCGACGATGATCAGCTCGGCCACACCGATCGTCGTTACCAGGCGGCCGGTGCTACTGTGGATCAGGCAATCGCGGGTATGGAGCCCGACGTGTTTGCCGACGACGACGGTGCCCGAGGCATCTCGACGGTAGAGCTCCGCCACGGACGCCCACGAACCCACATCGCACCAGGCGAAACGAACTGGCAGACAGGCGGCGCGCGACCAGCGCTCCATGATGCCGTAGTCCACGGTCGTCTGCTCCCGGGCATCGATCGTCGACCACAGGCGGGCCAGCCGAGCCCGAAACGCCTTGCTGTCGAGCACACAGCCGTCGGCCAACGTAGCCGTCAACTCCTCGCTCAGGCGGGCGAGACCGGGCAAGAGCGATCGCAGGGCCTCGTCGAAGCTCGTTACGCTCCAGGCGAACATCCCAGAGTTCCAGTCGTAGCCGCCGGCAGCCACGAACTCGCAGGCCGTGCGGTATTCCGGCTTCTCTACGAAGCGGTCCACGGCATAGGCCTCGATGGCCGTGGGCAGGCGTGCGCCTCGTTGGATGTACCCATAGCCAGTCGCCGGACAGCTGGGACGAACGCCGAAGGTCACCAGGTACCCAGTTTCGGCTAGCTTGGCGGCTTGGCGGAGTGCCTGCTTGAACTGGGTCACCCTTCGGATGACATGATCGGCGGGCAGGAGGACCATGGTAGCCGTCGGGTCCCGCCACCGCACCACTGCCGCGCCCAGGGCTGCCGCCGGTGCCGTGCCCAGCGATTCTGGCTCGGCGACAACGTGCCCCGCGGGCAGGTGGGGCGCACAGGCGCGGACGCTGGCGGCCAGCTCGCGCGACGTGAGCACAAACGTCCGGTCGGCCGGCACGAGGCCCGAAAGCCGATCGAGCGTACTCTCCAGCATGGACGCCGGCCCAGGCAAGGCCAGGAGTTGCTTGGGCCGCGCGCGACGGGAGAGCGGCCACAGACGCTTCCCGCTGCCACCGGCCAACACTACGGCGTAAAGGTTCATGGCACCACCACCCATCGCATGCCCCCCACATGGCGGACCCGACCCTGCAGTTCGAGTAGCGACAACGCGTTGGCCACCTCGGCGCTGCTGAGCCCGGTTTGCCTGCCCACGTCGTCAATGTGCATCGGCTCCAGGCCCAGCACGGCCACCACCTCCGCCGCCGTGCCGGTCGGGCCAGTTGTGCCTTGGGGAGCTGGCAGGGCGGGCTTCGGCAGCCCCAGGGCGGCGAGGATGTCATCGGCAGACCGGGCAATGCCGGCACCAGCGGCCAAGAGCTCGTGCGTACCCTGGCTGGTGGCCGCAAAGATCGAGCCCGGCACGGCGAAGACATCCCGCCCCTGCTCGGCGGCGTAGCGAGCTGTGATCATCGCCCCACTTCGGTTGCCCGCCTCAACCACCACGACCACCTCGCTGAGACCACTGATGACTCGATTGCGCGCCGGGAAGTTGCCCGGTTGGGGCGGCGTCGCAGGTGGGAATTCGGTGAGCAGCAGGCCGTGACGGGCGATGGACGCTTGCAGGGTGCGATTGGCCCGCGGATAGACTACATCGAGGCCGCAGCCGAGGACCGCTGCGGTGGCGCCATGCGCCGCAAGGGCAGCGCGGTGCGCTTCGGCGTCGATCCCGGTCGCCAACCCGGAAACGACAGTCACGCCCGCCTGGGCAAGGTCGCCAGCCAGCCGCTGGGCGGCCAAGAGGCCGTACGGTGTGGCCCGCCGTGCACCGACGACAGCCACACATCGTCGCGAGAGGAGCCCGACGTCACCCCGGGCATACAGGAGGAAGGGTGGCTGGGTGACCGATCGCAGTGCCTGGGGGTAGGCTGGGTCGTCGATGGTCAGGACAGAGGCGTCCAGAGCCTCCAGGCGGGCTGCAATCCTGGCCAGGTCCAGGCGCGCGCGCGTGGCCTCCAGGGCCGCGAGCACACGGGCGTCCAGCACGCTGGCCAGTTGGCTCGCTGGCGCTTGCCACGCCGCGGCGGCCGACCCGAAGTGTTCTCGCAAGGCCGCCAGGCGTTGCGGTCCGACGCCCGGCACGTGGCTGAACGCAATGAGCGAGCAAGTCTCAGGCGAGAGGGCGGTCATCTACTGCCTCTTGGCCCGAGACCGACGGTGGGGAACCGTTGACTGCGGTGGTCGGCGCCGAGCCGTTCGCCAGGCCGGTCAACGCCGCACCGTTGGCCGCACCCGTCGGCGCTCCGTCCTTCTCGACGACCAGGAAATGCGACAGGCCGATCCGCTGGAGGGGCGTGCGCTCCGAGGCGAAGCTCAGCTTGCGAAGCCAGCCACCAAGCATTGGTCGCCGGCTCACCAGATTGTCGTAACCCGGGAAGATCTGACGGTGGTGGACGATTCGCAGCGGCAGACCCTGCAGGAGCCACCGCAAGCGCCCAGCGGTGTACGTTCGCACATGGGGCGCCAGTCGGTTGCGCAGGGGATCGGGTAGGTAGTTGACAAAACATACGTTGCCGAACCGGTATCGGCCGCGCCAGTAGACGCCGTGGGTCTCGAACGGCCACCAGCGATTGGGCACGAAGATAAGGGCTCGGCCACCCGGCGCGAGTAACCGCGTGACCTCGACCATCGTCTGACGATCATCGGCGACGTGCTCCAAGACCTCGTGCAGCAGAACGACGTCAAAGGCCTCAGCGGCAAACGGCAGCCGCTCGCCGACCGCGGCCACCACGTCATTGCCTGCCTGACGCGCTTCCAGGGCGCGGCACCACTCTGCCTCGACGGCCACGACCCGACCGCCGAGTTCGGCAAGGCGGCGGCTGTACATCCCGATGCCGCAGCCAAGGTCGAGCACGCGGCGGCCATCGATGGGAGCACCTTGGGCGATCAGCGCGAGGCGGCGCTCCTGGCCGGCCCGCCAGGTCCAGGACGGCTCGCCACGGCGGGCCGCGGTCGGCGACGGCATGGGCCGAAGGATAGCCAGCCCCTGTGCGGCGGCAAGTCCGTCCTGGGCCGAAGGGCAGGCAGCGCCTGTCGGGGGTCACCTCGCACCTGGGCCGAGGGCCTGCAGCCGCACGCGCTGGGTCGTGCGCTTGCGTTCGCCGAGGCTAGGCCGGTCGCTTGCGGTCTCCGGGGCCAGGCCGTTACAATACCGCTTGCAGACCGGCGGGCATGGAGCAGGTGGACGGCGATGGATGATGTAGTCGTGATCGGCAGCGGACCAGCAGGATTGACGGCGGCGATGTACACCGCGCGCGCCGAGCTGCAAACGAAGGTCATCACTGGCGCCTTGCTGGGCGGCCAGGTGTCGCTCACGTGGGAGATCGACAACTACCCTGGTCTGCCGCACGCGCCTCACGGCTCCGAGCTCATCGAGCTCATGACGCAGCAGGTGACGCGCTTCGGAGCCGAGCTCGTCTACGACGAAGCGAAGGCCGTCGATTTCTCGGGCCGCCCGCTGCGCGTCAGCTGCGGGGAAGGCGAGCTGGCGAGCCGCGTGGTGATCGTCGCCTGCGGAGCTCGAGCCCGGAAGCTGGGAGTGCCTGGCGAGAGGGAGTACGTGGGCCGGGGCGTCAGCTACTGCGCCACGTGTGACGGCGCCTTCTTTCGCGACCGGGATGTGATCGTAGTCGGCGGCGGCGACAGCGCCCTCGAGGAGGCGCTCTTCTTGACGCGCTACGCGCACTCTGTGCGCATCGTCCATCGCCGGGACAGTTTTCGGGCCGGCGTGCAACTGCAGAAGCGCACCCTAAAGCACGAGAAGGTCGAGGTCCTCTGGCACTCGGTCGTTGAAGAGATTCAGGGCAACGAGAAGGTCCAGAGTGCTCGCATCCGACACCTAGGGACGGGCGAGGTCAAGGAGGTTTCGGTCGCTGGCGTGTTCGTGTTCATCGGCCACGAGCCCAATTCCCAGCTCTTCCGGGACGTGCTGGCTTTGGACGAACAGGGCTACGTGATCGTCGACCAGGGCATGGCCACGAGCGTCGCGGGTGTGTTTGCCGCCGGTGAGATCATGGATCCGCGCTGGCGCCAGGTGGCAACCTCGGTGGGCCAGGGTTGCGCTGCCGGAATGGCGGCGGTCCGCTACCTGGCGCACCTGGAGGAGTAGGTAGCCCGCTTCGCACCACCTCGGCAAAGGCGCGGCTGCTCGGCCGCCGCCGAGGGGTGACGACTCCTCGGCCGGTACCGCCACGCGGGCACATCTGGAAAGCGACTGCCCCGCGCTCGGCCGCCGTGCCCCGAAGCGCGTCCTCAAGGAGACGACGGTGCCCTGGGGAGCGGTGGGATCATCGTCCGCCCTGTTGTCCCATTCCACTGGAGAGTTGCCAGGGCTCGATGAAACGCGCCCAGCGATGTCGCCTCGCGGCCGATCAGGAAATGAATCCGGTAGTACGCATCGCCGCGTCGGAAGAACGCTGCGTAGGCGGGCCGTCCGGCGGGGCTGCGCTCCGACCATGCCACCAGGGCTGGGCAGCCGGCCACCATGCCGTTCACCGGGCGACGGCCGTTGACGCTCACCAAGTTCGGCTCGAGGGCAGTCGGCCAGTCACGCACCCCCGGCAACGGCGAGTCGTCCCAGACGGTGACCATGAGCCGAGCTTCGGTCTCGGGGTCAACGAACAGGGCGGAAGTGTGGGTTACGCCAAAGGTGACGTCGACGGTCCCGGCCCCTACCTCGCGCCAGGTGGCCGGAAGCTCGAGCGAGTAGCCGTGGCGCGACTCGGTGAAAAGGCGCCAGGCGGGTTGCGTCAAGACACCCGCCCTGGGCAATGCCGTGGCGTCCTCCACCTCAGGCGCGGTCACCGAGGTCGCTGGCACGTCCGCCGTGAGAGGCTCGCCGGAAGCCGGGGGGCTGACGTACGCCGCGGTCGTGCCACCTGTATCCGGCTGGCTGACTCGCGCTGAGGCAGTGCGGGCGGGCGACGCAGCCGCCGAGTCGGCACTGGGCTCCGAGCTTCGGTCTGGCGCCGCCAACGGGCTCGCGGTGTGCCACGGCGTGTCCGTTGGCCCGCGGTCGGCGACGGTTACGGGCTCCTGGGGCACGCCACCTCCGACCGCTGGCGGCTCTTCGACCACGACGCTGCCCACTGCCGGCTGACCGTCGGCCGTGGCACCTCCGACCGCTGGCGGCTCTTGAGCCCCTGGATGCTCGACCGCAGGCTGCGCACGGCTGAAAAGCACCAGCGCGACGAGCGCCACGGCAGCGACGAATCCCGGGACACCGAGAAGCACGAGCGGCTGGAGACGATCGGGTGCTGGCGCTGGGCTGCTCATGGGGCGCGCCGTACGTCGATGACGTTCTCTACCGTTTCCAAACGGTCCATGAGGGCCACCAGCAGGCCCAGGGAGGGCAACCGCACCACAGCCGTCACCGTGGCAGTGCCGTCGACGGGGTTGGCCACCGCCGTCACCGAGTCCATGCTCACGTCGTAGTGGGCGATGATCTGCGAAATGTCGCGCACCAGCCCGGCGCGATCATAGGCTACAATCCGCAGCTTCACGGCATGTCCCTGCTGGCGGTCCGGCTGCCAGTCGATGGCCACAAACCGCTCGGGCTCGCGTTCGCGCAGCGCTCGGATGTTGGCGCACCCCCGGCGATGCAGGGTGATGCCTCGCCCACGGGTGACGTAGCCCATCACTGCGTCCCCGGGCAGCGGCCCACAGCACCGCGCCAGCCTCATGGCAAGGGCGGTGTCGCCTGCGGCGCCGGCGATGGTGGGCGTGTCGGGCAGCCTTGCATTGCTATGGACGACGGGCGTCGCGGGTGCGATCGTGGATGAGCTGTTCTGCCGCTCGCTGTCTCGCTCGACGAGCCGCTGGCTGACGGCTTCTGGGGCAATGAGCGTCCGCCCGAGGGCTAGATAGAACTCCTCGACGTCGCGGTAGTCGAAAAGCCGCGCCACCGTCTCGTGTCGGGTCCTTGTCAGCCCTAACCGTCGCAGCTGTCGCTCCAGGATCTGGCGGCCTGCCGACACGGCGGCCGAACGTTCCTGACGCCGGAACCACTGACGAATTCGCGCCCGGGCCAACGTCGTGGCCGTGTAGCCAAGATCAGGGTTGAGCCAGTCACGGCTGGGCCCTGCCGGGCCTTTGGCCGTGAGGATTTGAACACGCTGGCCGGTCCGAAGCGGGGTATTCAGGGCCACCAACCGGCCGTCCACTTTGGCTCCCCGGCAACGGTGGCCTACCTCGGTGTGAATGGCGTAAGCGACATCGATCGGGGTGGCCCCGGTCGGCAGCTCAAGAATGTCTCCCTTGGGCGTTAGGATGCGCACTTGAGCGCTCAGCCAATCGCTGACGTCCCCCACGAACTCCCGCGCGTCACGATGCAGCTTCATGGCTTCGTCAAGTCGTACCCGAAGGTCGCGGACGGCTGCCAGTCCCCCGGAATCCGGCGGACTCTGCTGCTTGTATGCCCAATGGGCAGCCACGCCCAGTTCGGCGACCTCGTGCATCCTGGCGGTGCGTATCTGCACCTCGAGGACCCGCTCCTCGGGGCCAGTCACCGTGGTGTGCAGGCTCTGGTAATGGTTGCTCTTGGGACACGCAATGTAGTCGTCGACCGTGCCTTCGATCGGCTGCCAAATGGTGTGGACGATCCCCAGAGCGGCGTAGCACTGGTGGGTGTCGTCCCCGTCCAGAACAACTCGGAGAGCCAGGATGTCCTGTACGTCGCGCAATACCTCGGGAATCTCTGCTGGTTGAGCCTCTAGCCGCCGGAGCTTGTTGCGAATGGAGGCATAGTGCTTGATGCGGCCGCTGACTTCTCCCTTGAGCCCGTGGCGACGGAGTGCTTCATCGAGCTCGTGGATCGCCGCCCCGAGGTAGTGTTCCGTCTCCTCCAGATCCCTGGCCACCACGGACTCGATAGCAGCGTAGACGTCGGGCTCCAAGATGCGGAGGCTGAGATCCTCGAGTTCCGTCTTGAGCTGCCAAAGGCCGAGTCGCTCGGCCAGTGGCGCATAGATCCGCTCCGTCTGTTGCGCCAGGTCACGCTGACGCTCCTCGGGCAGCCAACGCGCGGTGCGCATGTTGTGAAGTCGGTCCGCGAGCTTGATCAGAAGGACACGAATGTCGACACTGGCCGACATGAAGATCCGCCGTATGGTTTCTGCTTCCGCCTCCCGCACTGTGCGCTTGGCGCGGCGTCGCCCTTCCTCGGTGTCCCAGTCGGCACCAGCGGGCCTGGATGCTGGAAGGCTCCGATCCTCGTGCCGGCCGCGACTCCTTGGAGGGGCCCCATCCCCAGTGGCGCCGTCCCCGGTGCCCCCATCGGCTCCGCCTTGCGCAGCCCGATCCTTGCCTGGAGCGACCTTCTCCGTGGCCGTCTCCGCAATCTCAATCTTCGTGAGGCCGCACACCAACTGCAGCACCTCGGAACCAACCTCGGCCCGGATCCGCTCCTCGCTCACGTCCGTGTCTTCCAGGACATCGTGCAGCAAGGCCGCCGCGGCAGCAATGGGATCAAGGCCGATCTCGGCCAGAATGCGAGCGACCGCCAGCGGATGGGAGATGTACGGCTCGCCGCTCAGACGGGTCTGGCCGCGGTGCGCTTCTTCGGCCAGGCGATAGGCCCTTACGACAACGTCGAGGTCGCTCTCTGGCCAGCGGCCCTCGAGGATCACGAGGAGCTCACGAACGGCCGGTGGCAGGTCTTGGCTCCGCGGCTCGCCCGACGCCCCCACAGCAATAGACGCTGCAGACGAGGATCTCGCCGCCTCGCCGGTTGACTGCCCGCGCGGCAGTGCGCCAAGGGCCGACTGCCCGCGCGGCCGTGGCTCGCCAGCCCGGCCCGTGGCCCCGGCCGCCGCCTTCCCCTTGGCCCGCGAACGGCGCTCGAATGGCAAGCGTGTTCGTGACCTTGTCGAAGTGCCTCGGCGCTGGAGCCGAGTCGGCACTGCTTTGACCAGGCCCTCGTCGGTCTCGCCCGGTGGCTGGTCTATCATGGCTCTAAGTGTAGGCCGCTGTTCTGGGGAGTCGCAAAGTCACCCCACCCTCTGCCGGTGTGGTCGAGCCACAACGTCGCCCCCGCTATCCGCCGATCCGGTGGCGTCGCAAAGCACCAACATCCTCCGCCCGTTGGCTGCACGACGACTCCGTTGCGGCGGAAGGGGCCAACACGATATACTGTCAGCTGGACGTCCGGTCCCTGCTGCAACAAGGAGCCTTTCCTGCAAGCCGATAGCCTGGCCCGTATCGCCTTTGAGGCGATGAGCGACCGACAGCTGGAGGACTTGGCAATCCTGGATTTGCGCCCGGTCTCGACGATCTGCGACTACTTCGTGCTGGGCACCGCTGCGAGCGAGCGTCAGCTTCAGGCGGCCGCCGAGGCTGTGACGGAGGCCGTTCGTGTTCAGGGCAGCGAGCGGCCGCTGGCAGTAGAGGGCCATCCAGCCTCCGGCTGGGTGCTGATCGATTACGGAGACGTGGTCGTCCACCTGTTCGACGCCATGCGGCGCGCTTACTACGGTCTCGAGGCGATGTGGAGCGAGGCGCCGCTCGTGGTGCGGATGCCTTAGGAGCACGGTGAGCCCAGGGCTCAGCGCCCCCCGGCGCTCAGCGCGACAGCAAAGGACTCTGTCGCCAGCGCGCATGAGCCAGCTCCACGACCGTCCGGAGCAATACGGCCGTCGTCACCGGCCCCACACCCCCCGGCACCGGCGATAGGACGCCAGCGACAGAGTGGACCTCGGGTGCCACGTCGCCCACCACGCGACTGCCGGCGGCATCGGTGAGGACGGTGGTGCCGACGTCGATGACCACGGCGCCCGGACGCACGTGCGCCGGACCGATCAACGCCGGCCGACCCGCAGCGACCACCAGGATGTCGGCCTGTCGAGTGAGGGCCGCTAGGTCGCGCGTCCGGGTGTGTGCGACCGAGACCGTGGCGTGGGCGTGTACCAGCAGCAGTGCCGTGGGCAGCCCCACGTGCGCGGAGCGGCCGATCACCACCGCCCGCGCTCCCGCCAGCGGCACCGCGGCCGCCGCCAACAGTTCGAGCACTGCCTGCGCCGTGGCCGGTCGCGGCCCGGGCTGACCCAGCAGCAGCCGCCCCAAGCTGGGGGGCGTAATGCCGTCCGCGTCCCGTGCCGGGTCCAAGGCGGCCACGGCCTGGGCGGTGTCACAGCCGGGTGGCAGCGGCAGCTCGAGCAGCATCGCGTCCACCAGCGGGTCGGCCGCGAGCTGGCGCACGGCCGCAACCACGGCCGCTGTACCGTCGGCTGCCGGAACCTGGACCAGTCGGTAGTCCAGGCCGCACTCCCTGGCTGCCTTTCCCTTGGCCTTGGCATACGTCAGGCTCGCCTCCTGGTCGCCCACCAGCACTGCTGCCAAAAGGGGTGGCCGGTCGGCAGTCTCGCGGAACTGCTCGGCCTGGTCGCGCACCGCCGAGCGCAGGTCGGCGGCGATGGCTTTGCCGTCCAGCAGGCGCGCCGTCATCCGGCCTTCCTGGCGAGCGGAACCGGCCCCGGCGCGCACCTGCCGTCGGAGGGCTTCGCGGCCTCGAGCAATGGGCGTACAATAGCGACTGCCGGAACGCAGGCGGCCAACCGCGGCGCCCGGGGCGCATGGCTAGGGGTTGTCTTGCCAAGCGGTGGGCGGAGGTGCCAGGCCCACAAGAGGCCGTGATGCCGGTGGCTCACGGCGAGGAGTATAGCATCCGGATCCCGAGCCGCAGCCGTAACGCTGTCTTGTCCATACCATGAGGGACGCAGTTCGTTCATGAGCGCGCAACCGCTGGCGTACGATGCACAGCCGGACGAGGACCTCGTGCGACGCACGCTGGCGGGGGACGAGACGGCCTTGACCACCTTATACCATCGCTACGTGGCGGCGATCTACCGCTTCGTGCAAGCCCAGGTCCGGGACACCGACGAAGCCGAGGATCTGACGGCAGAGACCTTTGCCCGCATGCTGCGTGGTCTAGCCGGCTTCCGAGGCGAGGCCAGTTTCCGCAACTGGCTGTACCAGATCGCGCGGAACCTGGTACGCAACCATCGGCAGTCGTCGACCTATCGCCGGGTGGTCCCCTTGTCGGGGCGGGCGGCGCCGCTGGAGGGCGAGACCGAGGCCGGGGAGGACGATGCCTCGCTGGCCCTGGTCGTCGAGCTTCTGCGACCACTGCCACCGCGCTACCGGCGAGTCCTAGAACTGCGTTTTCTCGAGAATCAGACGATTGAGGAGACGGCTGCGCTGCTTGGTTTGACGGTGGCCAATGCCAAGGTGCTGCAGCATCGTGCGCTGCGCAAGGCAGCGACGATGGCGGAGGCGAGTATCCGTGCGTCGGGATGAGCAGCTGGCCGACCAGCTGCACCAGGCCGTCGAGCACCTGCGCGCCGGACGGTCCCTCGAGGTCGCGGCGCGCGACCTGGCGCCTGAGCTGCGGCCGCTGTTGGTCTCGGCGGCACGCCTGACGGCTGCTGCCTCCTCGCGCCACGGTCCGCGGCCCTCCTTTGTCTTGGGGCTGGAAGAGCAGCTGCGCACCGACATTCGGCTGCGCCTCGTCAGGCCGCGTCCCTGGGCATGGCGCCGCGTGCTCCTCGCGGCCATCGGGCTCGGCCTTTCGTTCGGTCTGGTGGTAACCCTGCGGCTGGCGCAACCAGCCTGGCCGCACTTGTTGGCCGGCGGTTCTTGGGCAGCACGTGCGCCGGACCAGCCAGGGGAGGCGACCATCGCCGGCGAGCTGGACGCCGCTTGGGCACGACTGGAGGAGCTGGGGGCGCTCGTGGCCAGGGGCACCAGGCAGCCATGGGCAGTGACCCAGTCCGTGGAAGACATTCTTGCCCGATGCGCTCGGGCTCGGGATCTGGCTCGGCGTTCGGGCAGCGAACGACTCGCAGCTCGCACCGACGCCGAGGTGGCGGCGGTGGCAACAGACCTGGAGCGGCTGGCAGCGCGGGCCGGTCCCGATGGCGAGGCGCTGCGGCGCGGGGCAGTGGCGATTCGTCGCCAGCTCGGTGTCATGCCCCAGCTGGTGGTGAGCGGCGGGGCAACGCTTGCCGCGGGGGATTGGGCCGCTTCCGCCACCCCGCCGGAGATGCCCGGCTCCTCCCCCCCCGTCCTGCCTGCTACGGGGCGGGCCCCCTCACTGGTGGGCTCCCCCCGCGTGCCTCCCAGCTTTGCCGCCCCCGCGCCGT
>DAOUCP010000058.1:0-7524 GCA_034432155.1 Anaerolineae bacterium | reverse complement strand
GCTCCAGGAAACGGACCCGGCGCTCTGGCGGCGGTACCAGGAGGCGCTGCACGAGGCCGAGGCAACGAGCCGTTTCTTGCGCACCAGCGGCAGCTATCCGCGGACCGGTCGCGGCGACATCAACAGCTACTCGGTGTTCGCCGAACGCATGCGCAGCCTGCTTCGGCCAGGTGGCCGGGCCGGCCTAGTGGTACCCACGGGCATCGCCACCGACGCCACCAACCAGTTCTTCTTCGGCTGCGTGGTGGAGCGACGAGAGCTGGTAAGCCTGTTCGATTTCGAGAACCGCGACGGCCTTTTCCCCGACGTCGATCGCCGCTACAAGTTCTGCCTCCTGACCCTCGCCCGGCAACCGGACGAGCCGGTGCCCCACGAGCCGGTGCCCCACGAGTCGGCGCCGCGGCCGCCGCCAGGGAAGGATCGGCCGCCGGCCCGCTTCGCCTTCTTCCTGCATCGCGCCAGCCAGTTGCGCGATCCGGAGCGGGCGTTCGAGCTCGCGGCCGAGGACATTGCCCGGCTAAACCCCAACACCCGGACGCTGCCCATCTTCCGCACCCGCCAGGATGCCGAGCTGACGCGGGCCATCTACGCGCGGCTGCCGGTCCTGGTGCGCGAGGGCGACCCGGCGGGGAATCCGTGGGGCGTGCGTTTCTTGCGCATGCTGGACATGGCCAACGACTCCCACCTCTTCCGCACCGCCGAGGAACTGGAAGGTGACGGCTACCGCCGGTTCGGCAACCGCTACGTGTGGAGCGGTGCGGCCACCGGCCGCTCCGCCGGCGGCCGGCCGAGCCGCTACCTGCCGCTCTACGAGGCCAAGATGGTCTGGCACTTGGACCACCGCTACGCCAGCTACGAGGGCGTCGACAGCCGGTCGAGCAGCCACCTGCCGCCGCTCGACGCGGCGGCCCACGCCGACCCCTGTCGTCTCGCCCAGCCCTGGTACTGGGTGGCCGAGACCGAGGTCTGGCGGCGCCTGGGCGACTGGCGCCACGGGTGGCTCCTGGGGTGGCGGGACGTCACCAACGCAACCAACGAGCGCACGGTGGTCGCCGGTATGCTGGGTCTGGTGGGGGTGGGCAACAAGGTTCCGCTCATCGTGGCATTACGGAGGGCGCTGTCCGTAGGCTGCCTGCTGGCGGACCAATGCGGCCTCGTGCACGACTTCGTGACCCGGCAGAAAATCGGCGGCGTCACGTTGAACTACTTTATCAAGAACCAACTCCCGCACCTGCCGCCGTCCGCCTACGGGCCGGCCGAGCTGGCCTTTCTCGTGCCGCGGGTGCTCGAGCTGGTCTACACCGCCTGGGATATGAAGCCCTTCGCCGATGATGTCTGGGCCGACGCCGCCGGCGTGGAGTTGAGCCCAGGCGGTCCATCGCTCCAGCACCTGCTCGTCGCCCAGTGGGAGGCCAACCGCAGCGCGACCGGCGGCGTGCCCCTCGAGCCACCGGACTGGCTGGAGGCGTACCCCGAGGTCCGGCTGCCGCCCCGCTGGCCAGGGACTGCGGCGGAGCGTTTGGCACGCGCCGCCGAGCGGCCGGCGGAGTACCGACTCGGCGCGACCGACGCGTCCGCCTGGCCGGCCACCGGCAGGGGCGATGTCTTCGCACAGGAAGGGCTGGCGCCAGACGGTGCGTTCTTGGGCCGCGGGCCGGCAAGCGAGGCGGTCTGCCCCTTCCCGCCCTTCCGGTGGGACGAGGACAGGCGGGCGGGGCTGCGGGCGGAGCTCGACGCCTGCTTTGCCCGCCTGTACGGTTTGAGCCGCAAGCAGCTGCGCTACATCCTCGATCCGGCCGACCTCACGCCGGGCGAGCTGGCCCACCTTCTCGATCCGGCGGAAGAAGTGAGCGATCCGCTTGACCCGGCCGGCTACGCGGCGCGGGCGGAGGCCTCGGAGTTCCCGGGCGAGACCTTCCGGGTGCTGAAAGAGAAGGAGCTCCGGCAATTGGGCGAGTACCGCACTCGCCGGCTGGTGCTCGTGGCCTGGCAGCGCCTCTTCGGCGACGGCGGAAGCCGAGGCGTGGCGGCGAGGCCGGACAGCGCAGAGGCTGAGAAGGGAGCGAGTCAATGAATGTGGTGGACGGCAGGGATTCGCTGGGCCGAGGGCGAGATTGCCAGCGCGAGGCGAACGCCGACGCGCCAGCAACGATCTTCGACCTGCATGGCCGTGTGCTATCCGACTTCGGAGCCTTCGTCCAATCCTTCTTGGTGATCGCCGACGAACGGATTCGGCAGTTCGTTCAGCAGCAACTGGTCGAAGCCGCGGCGCTGTGGCCGGACTTCTTGCTCCAGGTGAGCCCGGCGTACGCCAATGGCGCCACGGTGGACGAGCTGGCGGCGCGGGGCATCCTTCTGCCCCAGACGGCCCGGATCTTCCGCACGGGCGAGGACCGACCCTATCGCCTCTACTTGCACCAGCAGCTGGCGCTGGAGAAAGCAGCCCGCGGGGAGAGCTACGTCGTTACCAGCGGTACCGGTTCCGGCAAGACGCTCACCTTCGTGGTGCCGATCGTCGACTACGTACTGCGGGCGAAGCAGGACGCGGCCGCGTCCGCTGGCGCCCCCTTGTCCGACCGGACCGTGGCGCTCATTGTCTACCCCATGAATGCGCTGGTGAATTCCCAGCTGCAAGGGCTGTGTGAGCTCCAGGCGGCCTACGAAGGCCGATATGGTGTGGGTTCATTCCCCGTCACCTTCGCTCGCTACACCGGCGAGACCTCGGCCGAAGAGAGGGACCGGCTGCACCTGCACCCGCCGCACATCCTGCTCACCAACTATGTCATGGCCGAGCTGCTGCTGGTGCGGCCCGAGGACCAGCGCTTCCTGAACAAGGAGGCGGGCGGCTTGCGCTTCCTGGTGTTCGACGAGCTCCACACCTACCGGGGCCGCCGCGGCGCCGACGTGACAATGCTCATCCGCCGGCTCAAGGAGCGTGCGGCGGCGCAGCCCCTCATTCACATTGGCACCTCGGCCACCATGGTGGTCGAGCGCCGCGCGACCCCCCAGGCCCGCCGCCACGCGGTCGCCGAGTTTGCCAGTCGCTTCTTCGGCCACCCGTTTGCCGAGGCTGACATCGTCGAAGAGGTGCTCCAGCCGTTCACCGAGGGCGGCCCACCGACAGACGGCGAACTGGCTGTGGCCTTGCAGGAGCTGCCCGAGGGGCCGTCGCTGGAGGAATACCGGCGCCACCCGCTCAGCCGCTGGCTAGAGTTCGCTTTGGGCATCGAGCCCGAGGATGGCGGCTATCGACGCCGCATTCCTCGAACCCTGGCCGACGCTGCCCGCGAACTGGCAAGCGTCACGGGCCACGACGCGGACATGGTGAATCGCTTGCTGCAGCGCTGGCTGGCCGTTGGTAGCCGAATCGTGGGCCCGCATGGCGAGCGGGCGCTGGCCTTCAAGCTGCACCAGTTCATTGCCCAGGGCCGTGGGCTGTATGCCAGCTTCGAGCCGCCGGCCGATCGGCTGCTCTCGACGAGTGGTCAGCTTCAGGCGGCGGAGGGGCGCCGCCTGGCGCCGCTCAAGTTCTGCCGGCGCTGTGGCCAGGAGTACTACCACGTGCTCCTCGGCGAAGGCCAGCTTCTGGCGCATCCGGTGGGGGATATCGAACCCGTCACCGCCGGGCTGGAACCTGGCTACCTGCTGCTCGAGTCGGAAGATGTGCGTTGGAGTCCGGCGGCCTTGCCAGAGGAGTGGCTGGCTCCGAGCGGTCAGCCGAAACCCGATTTCCGGGATCGCGTGCCCCGCGAAACGTGGGTTCGCCCCGACGGCAGCCTTGCCGGGGGCGGCGGCCAGGGGATCACCACAGGCTGGTTCCAGGCAGAACCCTTCTCCCTCTGCCTCGCCTGCGGCGAGTGGTACAGCCGCCGCGAGCGGGAGTTCGCCAAGCTCGCCTCGCTCTCCAGCGAGGCCCGCTCCAGCGCGACGACGATCCTGGCCATCTCCCTGTTGCGGCATGCGGGGGAAGGCCAGGCGGCACGCGACAAGCTACTCACCTTCACCGACAACCGCCAAGATGCCTCGTTGCAGGCCGGGCATTTCAACGATCTCGTGCATCGTGCGGTGCTGCGGGCCGCCCTCGTTCACGCGCTCGCGGACTGTGGCTCGTTGCGGCTCGAGGAGGTGGCACGGGCCACGGTCGAGCGCTGTGGCCTCACGTTGCGGGATATTGCCTCCAGCCCCGAACTGGACGAGGGGACGGTGGCGGCTGACGAGGTGTGGAGCGCCTTTACCGACCTGATCGAGCTTCGCTTGCTGGACGATTTGCGGCGGGGCTGGAGTGTGACGCAGCCCAATCTGGAGCAACTCGGGCTGCTGGAAATCGACTACGTTGGACTGGCGGAGCTTTGCCGGACGGAGGAGGACTTTGCCTTCCACCCCTCGCTGCGTGATCGCACCGCCGACGAGCGCTGCGAGATTCTCCGGACTGTCCTGGACGGGTTTCGTCGTCGCCTGGCCATCGAGTGGCCTCTCCTGCAGAAGGATGAGCAGGAGAAACTGCACAAACGCTGCGCGTCGCGCCTCAACGACTTCTGGGGTCTCGACGCCGCGGCCGATGAACCCCGGGAGCCGCCCTGGTTCGTTCTACCGGGCACATCCAGCACACCGGTGGAGGGTATGCGGCTGAGCGAGGCCAGCCTCATCGGCCGCGCCCTCCGGCGCAAGCTGGACGTGACCGCGACCGAGTACCGCCGGCTGATCACGCCGCTTCTGGACGTCTTGGTGCGCCATGGGTTGCTGGTTCGGCTTCCGCCGCGGGACGATCACCAACGCTTCCGGTTGGCGGGCGCCTGTCTCGCCTGGCGGCGAGGGGAGGGCCGATCGCGGACCGCCGAGTCGGCCGGTCGGCGAAGAGCCATGGGTGAGGGCTACCGCGAAGTCCCGGCGCCGCCGAATGCCTTCTTCCAGCAGTTCTACCAGCAGCCGCCCAGCTCGCTGGCCGGTCTCGAGGCACGGGAGCACACCGCGCAGGTGGTCGCGGCCGGCGAGCGGGAGATCCGCGAGCGCAGATTCCGGCTCGGCCCCGACGAGCCCCCGGGCGAGTTGGGTCGGCGCCTGCCTTACCTGGTCTGCAGTCCGACGATGGAGCTGGGCATCGACATCGCCGACCTGGACATGGTCCACCTGCGGAATGTGCCGCCGACGCCGGCCAACTATGCCCAGCGCAGCGGTCGCGCCGGCCGCCAGGGCCAGGCCGGCTTGGTGTTGACTTACTGTGGGGCCATTAACAGCCACGACCAGTACTTCTTCCACCGGCGGCAGGACATGGTGGCGGGCAGCGTCCGGCCACCGCGCATCGACCTCGCCAGCGAGAGCCTGGTGCGCGCTCATGTGCACTCGATGTGGCTGGCGACGGTTGGCCTGCCGCTGCGCGATTCTGTGGAGAAGGTTCTGGACACCGATCGCCAGGACCTGCCACTCCGCGAGGAGGTGGCGACGCAGATCGGGCTATCCGAAGAAGGCCGGAGCCAGCTTGCGCAGCGCATCCGGGCGGCACTGGCCGCCGATGAGGCGCTGTTGCGCTCGAGTCGCTGGTTTCGAGATGGCTGGCTGGAGGCGGTGATCGAGCAAGCACCGCGCGCCTTCGACCGTGCCTTCGATCGCTGGCGGGAGCTCTTTCGAGCCGCCAGGTATCAACGCGACATGGCGTACGGGGAGCTGGGCAAGGCGAGGGACCGAAAGGCGGTGGAGAACGCCCAGCGACAGCTGGGGGAGGCCCAGCGTCAGCTCAACCTGCTCTTGCAGGTGAACGTGCAGCGCGAGGAAAGCGACTTCTACCCCTATCGCTACCTGGCCAGCGAGGGCTTCCTGCCGGGGTACAACTTCCCCGCCTTGCCCGTTCGGGCATGGGTGCCCCGCGGCGAGGGAGAGTACGTCGCGCGGGCGCGATCGCTGGCCATTCGCGAGTTCGCGCCGGGGAATGTCTTGTACCACGAAGGGGCGAAGTGGTCGATCAAGGGCTTCCAGATTCCACCGGGCGGCCTGGCGGAGCGGTGCGTGCGCTGGCGACTATGCCAGCGTTGCGGCGGCTACTGCGAGCCGAGCTTCGACCTGTGTCCGCTGTGCGACAGCCGCTTTGATGCCCAGAACAGCCAACTCGTCGACCTGCTCGAAATGCCCAACGTCCGCGCCTCGCGCCGAGAGCGCATCACCGCCGACGAGGAGGAGCGGCTGCGGCGGGGCTACGACATTCGAACGTACTACCAGTTCGCCCCCGAGGCCGATGGCCTGCGCCGGGAAGACGCCGACGTGGTGGCGGCCGGACAGCCGCTCTTACGGCTTACCTACGCGCCTGCTGCGAGCGTGGTGCGGGTGAATCACGGTTGGCGCTTGGCTGGGCTCGAGGGCTTCGGCGTCGACCTGGCCACGGGCGAGGTGAAGGAGGCTTCGGACTCCGCGCCGCAGGGTACGACAGCCGGCGTGCTGCGCGGACCAGAGAGCCAGTCCAGACGGGTGCGTCTGTTTGTCCAGGATACCCAGAATCTCATGCTGATCCGTCCCACGGACGGCCAGCTCTTTGCCGACGACGTCTTCTGGACGACGTTGGCCTACGCCTTGCAGCGTGGCCTGGAGGCGGTCTTCGAGCTGGAGGAGGATGAACTTGGCGTGGAGCGCATCGGCGAGGGCGAGAAGCGAGCCATCCTGTGCTACGAGCTGAGCGAGGGTGGCAGCGGCGTGCTGCGGCGCCTAATGGAAGAGACCAATGCGCTGTCACGCGTCGCTCGGCAGGCGCTCGAGATTTGCCACTACGACGCAAGGGGCATCGACCAACAGCCGAACTGCCAGGCTGCTTGCTACGAGTGCCTCATGAGCTACCGCAACCAGTTCGAGGCCCTTCTCTTGGACCGGAGTCAGGTGCGCGACGGTTTGCTGGAGCTTGCCCGGAGCCGTGTCCTGCCGCGCGTCGCGGGGCGCAGCTACCACGAGCAAGGGTCGTGGTTGCGCTCGCTGGTCGATCCGCGCTCCGCGCTGGAAGTGCGCTTCCTCGAGGCACTGATGGCCGGCGGCTATCGGCTGCCCGACGACGCGCAGCACCATGTCCCCACGCCGAGCTGTGTGGCGGACTTTTTCTACCGGCCCGACGTCTGCGTGTTCTGCGACGGTGCGGTCCATGACCAGCCGGCCCAGCGACAGCAGGACGAGGAGCTACGGCGTGCGCTTGCCGCACGCGGCTACCGCCTAGTCGTGATTCGCTACGACCGTGACCTAGAAGCCCAGCTCGCCGAGCATCCCGACGTGTTTGGCGCTGGCTGATACGCGAACCAGCGCGCCGCTGCTGCCGCCGTCTGGCTGTGGCACGCCGGACTGCACAGCGCAATCCTCGACCGAGCCTAGCGGCACCTCGGAGCCGACCGCAGCGTGCTCGATCGCGCTCTGGCGGCACGCCGGAGGGAACAGCACGGTGCTCGATGGGGTTTGCGGCAAGCGCGGCCGCACAGCGCAGTCCGCCAAGTGGCCCGCGGCGAGGCGGTGTTCCGCCTCGGTGCCCGTCGCCACGAGAGCCACACAACACCGGGGCCC
>DAOUCP010000057.1:0-3022 GCA_034432155.1 Anaerolineae bacterium | reverse complement strand
AGAGGGCCCGAGCGGCGGTGGTTCCTGCGGCTGCCGGTGTCGCCGGCGGCTGCTCATGGCAGCTCGGACTGGGCCTGCCGATGCGCGGCGGGGAGAAAGATCAGCCGCTGCCCAGCCCCGGCCGTTGACGTGGCGGCTGGAGTCCAGGGCGGACTTGGGCTCGGGGCGACGGTGGGCGGCGTTCCGGTGGCCGGCCGCTCTGGACCAGTGGCTGTCGCGCTCGCGACGGGGCCCGTCGCAGTCGCGGTCACCGTCGAGGCTGCTGTGGGCGCCCTCGTCGCTGGGGGCGGCGTCGCCGAGGATTCGCGGACGAGCAGCTCGAGGTAGAACACATCGGGCTCGGCGCCCGAATCGCGGCCGGAAGTCACGAGCCCGACGCCCCGACCCGCCAGCGCCAACGCCACGCTCTCGGCTCGCTCTCCGAAGCCAAAGACGGCTCGCGGGGCCGCCCATGCACCTGCCTCCTGGCGGGCCACGAGCACTTCCTCGCTCAACGGCCATGCCACCACGGCGCTGCCCTCGGAAACGGCGAGGGCCGGGCCGCCGCCAGCGCCATGGCCGGCATCGACGTCAGTCGGCTCCAGCCAGTTGTGGTCCGACTGCTGACTGACTAGGACGGAATTGCCGCCCGAGCGCCATGCAACGGCCGCTGCGCCGCTTTGGTCAACGGCCAACGTCGGCTGCTCCACCGATGGCCCGCCCATGGTCACCACCTCGGGCGGTCCAGCTGCGCCACTAGCACGTCGGAGGTACAAGAGATCGGGCGCGCCGTCGGCGTCGACATCCGCCGTCCACGCCAAGTGCCAGGCCCCGCCGCCGCTTGCCAGCGCGACCTCGCTTGCCTGGCCCACCGGCAGCGGTCCATAGGACCACTCGCCGCTGCCCGATGCCGATGCAAGGTAGAGTATGCAGTCCCCACCCACGCACTCCGTCCATGCGACGAGTACTGCGCCATCCCCGGCCACTGCGATGCGCGGACCAGCGCTCTCGGTTCCCGTCTCGGCCACAAGGTCGGGCAGTGACCATGTGCTGCCATCGTACTGGCTGTGCAGGATCTCGGCGTCACCACCGGCAGCGGTGCTCGACCACGCGACCTCGAAGCGGCCGCCGGGGGCGGCAGCCAGCGCAGGCCCAGCCCTCACACTCCCAGCCGCCGGGATGGCAGCCGCAGGACCCCATGATGTGCCAGCCTGCAGCGCATAGTGGAGCGCATCGCCTTCGACCCAGACCGCCATGGCCTGGTTGTCGCTGGCAGCAATGACCGGCCAGCGGGAAGGAGCAAGAGAGCGGGAGAGGTTGACGGGCGTGGCACCCGGCTGCGCGAGCGCACGGGCGGCTAAAGCGGCAACCAACAGGCCGACGGCCGTCGGGCGCAGGAGCACCGTAGCGCGTTGTCGGAAGACCGGGCCAGCGCGGCGACGTGGATTCATCGTACCGACATGCGGAGGCAGAGCCGCCGGGCCAGCCTGCGGCTGCGGCTGGCCCAGACGGCGCTGTCTGACTAGAGAGGCAAGTCTTCCTGGCAGCGATCGGTGCACACGCAGATGGTCTTCGCCACCAGAGTAACGGTGCCGGCAGCGTCGGTCACCTGCTGGGCGTGAATCACCACCGCCACTCCCACGGCCAACTGACCCCGGATCTGGGTCTCTTGGGTGACGGTAACCGTCTGGTCGCTCGCACCAGGCACAGCCACTACGAGATCCCACGGGAAGGTCTGGTCATCGGGAAGCGTGACAATGCTTCCGCGCAGCACGATCCACCGCGGTGTGCCCTTGTGGCCAGGCCCCTTGCCCTGGGGCACGAGCCCGATGGTCTGCGCCACAAGGCCGTCCTCGCTCTGCCGCGCCGTGAAACACGCCCGAGCGCCCACCTGCGGCTCCGCATCGGGCGGCCCAATTCGCGTCTCCTCGGTGACCAGCAGGCTGTACTCGGCCACCTCAGGCACGCGGATCGTCCACAGGCCCAGCCACGGACTAGCCGACGGGTCGGTCGTCTCAGGCAGGGCCGTGATGGTGCCACACCCATGCACCGGTGGTCCCAGCCGCGGTTCGCCCGGCGACTTAGGCTGATCCACGAGGACAAGAACCACGAGCAGCAGCGGATCACCCTCGGTCGCCGGCTTTCGCAGGACAGCCTGGGCCTTCATGCCAACTTGCGGCGTGACGCCACGCGGTGCGATCCGAGTCTGCTCGCTCATCGCCATCTGCACGTCTGTTCCATCTGCCTGGCGCAGCGTGATCACGTCGCCGTCGATGGCGGCAATGATGCCGTGCAGCACCATCTGCTTACCGCCAGGGCCCGGTCGTCCGCCAGGTCCACCCTTGCCCTTCTCGGCCGACACGGCGCTCACAGCGCCGATCGCCATCGTCAGGGCCATTGCGAGAGCCAACCACGATCTCATATTCAAGCGTCCACTCATGTGTCATACCCTCCTACAAGTTTCGAATGCTCGGACCCAAGTTGGCGGCCCGATGCCGCCGTCCACCTCTGATACGCATGGCGTCGTGGAAATGATTACCCGTCAGTGTCGTGCGTCGCCTTGGCCGCGCCGAGGCGGGCCCGGTGGCGTACGGGATCGGGCCGGCGGCGTGGAAGACACTGGCGGCTCGGGCGACGCACCTGGTTGGGGCGGTGAAAGCGTAGGCGCCGCCCCACCCGGACCAGGCGGCGTGGCAGTACTAAGCCCCCCGCCGTGGCCAGGCGTGCTCGGAGTTGCCCGCTCGCCCCGTCCCTCTCCCGGCGGCTCGTGACTGGCAGTGGGGAGCCGCTGGGTGCCACGCGGCCGTGCCGGAGTGCGGGCCGGCGGCTGCTCGGAGGGAGTGGCCGGAGCATGCCTCGGTGCGCCAGGCGTCGCCGAGCGGGCGTGTGGGCCGTGGCGCGGTGCGCCAGGCGGCGCCGAGCGGTCGGGTGGGCCGTGGCGCGGTGCGCCAGGCGGCGCCGAGCGGTCGGGTGGGCCGTGGCGCGGTGCGCCAGGCGTCGCCGAGCGATCGGGTGGGCCCTGGCGCGGTGCGCCGGGTGAGGC
>DAOUCP010000056.1:0-10460 GCA_034432155.1 Anaerolineae bacterium | reverse complement strand
CGGCCGCCGCGGCAGCGCTCTCCCGTGCTGTGGCGTCGGCGGCGCCAGCAGCGCCGCTGCCCAGCGCCGACACGTCGGCGGCAGCATTAGCAACGCTCTCGGGGGGTGTCACCTCGGTGCCAGCCTCGGCAGGATTGTCCGGGGGGGTCCCGTCGGTGGCGGCATCGACACCTCGCACGCCTCGGCCGCCATAGGCCAGGTGCCAGACCTCGCCGGCGTTGCCGCGGATGACCGCGACCGGCAGCCGCGCCAGCAGATCGCGCGCCGCCGCTGACCGAAAGGCGGTCCCACCAACGCCGACCGGATCGAGGACGATGGGTACACCGGCCTCGCGCGCTGCCTCCCCGGCCAGCAACATGGCCGCCAGCCGCTCGCTCTCCGGCATTCCCAAGTTCAGGACCAGAGCGCTCGCCTGCGCGGCCAACTCCGCTACCTCCTGCGGCGCGACAGCCATCACCGGCGCACCTCCAAAGGCCAGAAGGGCGTCCGCGGTGTACGCCAGCGTAACCGGCCCGGCCATCTGGTGCACCAGCGGCCGGCGGGCGCGCACCGCAGCCAGCACCTCACCCAGGGAGGCAAGCGTCACCGCGGACGGATCGGGCACAGGCGACGTTGCGGCCTCGGGCTTGCGGCTCCCCGTCAATGTGCCTCCGGAGGCGCAAGGCGCCAGAGGGAACGGGCCACGAGGTACAGGACGAACGTCAAGCCGAAGGCTGGCAGACTGAAGCCGAGGCCTGCGGCGCGGGGCAGCCAGTGCAGCCACGGCTGGGCTGCCGCCAGGGCGTCGGCATGCGCCAGCGCCTGGTAGGCCACTACGCCCACGAGCCACACCGCGAGAGCCAGCGGCCGATAGCCGTACCGGAACCAGTAGGCCCCCGCAGGACGGTAGAGCGCGGCCTGGTCATAGGCCCGACCTTGCCGTACGACGTGGTAGTCTGCCAAGAGCAGGGCGAAGAGCGGGACGAAGAGGGAGCCGATGGCGTACAAGAAGTTCACGTAGTCGGCCATCTCCACCGTGGCGGCCAGCAGCATCCCGACCAGGGCCACCAGCACGACCACGAGGCGCTGCCGCAGCCGCGGGAAGATGTTCTGCAGCGACACCGCCGACGAGTAGATGTCGGCGAAGACGTTGTCTGTCTCATCGAGCAGGATGAGCAACAGCGCCAGCGCCCCGCCGGCCAGCGCCAGGATTCCTACGATCAGCTCGGTGCCGGTCGCCACCTCTCCCCCCGCGGCCGACAAGGCGAAGAGCAGCCCAAGCAGGTAGAACCAGGCATTGGCGATCAGGTAGCCGGCGAAGGTGCCACCCAACGCCGCCCGTCCGCTGCGGCCGAAGCGGTTGTAGTCGGCAACCAGCGGTAGCCAAGAGACGGGCATGGCGATCACCAGATCGACGAAGGGCCATAGCGGGGCCGCCGGATCCCCCGCGCCAGCTCGCAAGCCGGCGAGGTCGACGTGCTGCAGCAGCCGGTAGGTCAGGAAGGCAGAGGCGGCGAGCATTGCCCACAGGCCGAACTTCTCCAGCCACTGTCGGACGACCGCCAACGGGCCGCCAATGGCCAAGAGCATGCTGAACACTCCGAAGACGACCACCCAAAGGGCGGGGGTGCCCCGGCCGATGACCTGGTGGCTGATGTGGCTGGCTGCCAGGCCCATGATCCAGAGCTCGAAGGCCGTCCAACCCACCAGCTGGACCACGTTTACCAGCGATGGCAGGTAGGAGCCCCGCACGCCCAGCACCGGGCGCAAGAGAACCATCGTCGGCAGACCCTCCAGGGCGCCGATTCGGCCAGCCACAGCCATCATCGCTACGCCGATCAAGCTACCGACCAGGATGGCCGCCAGCGCGCGGTCCAAGCCCAGCGGCTGCAGGAGGGCTCCAGCCTCCATGACCAGGAGCCCCACACCCAGACTGCACCACAAGACGGCAAAGTCGAAGCCGCCGAGGGTGCGGGCTTCCTTGGGCACCGGTTCGATGCCCCAAGCTGGCGGTACCTGGACCTTCGGCCAGGTGGACATGGTCGCCTCCTTCCCCAGGCCTGGTGGCTCGAGATCGCTCGGCCCGTGTCGGCGCCGCTCGGGCGGGCCGCAGGCACCGTGTTCCGGCCGCACATCGCCCGCCCAGAACACAAACCGCGCCTCGAGGGCGCGGCGGAGGCCACCACTTTTCCTTGCTCCCTGCGCTGGTATTACCCAGATCAGGTTCCTCGGGTCGGTGACCACACGCCACCCTCTCAGCCGGGCAATTCCCAGCTCCCCGGATCGTCGATCAGCCAGGCCATTATAGGCCCCCGCTGGGCCCTGTCAAGCGCACGAGCCACTCGGCCGTCAGGTCGTGCCGCGAGAGGGGGCCGCCGCCACCACGTCTCTCCGAACCTGGAAGGTTACTGCTCGGACCACGACCAGGCGCCCAGAGCCGCGGACGCCGTCTCCCGGGCGCGAGAGCGTCAGTCCCCCACCGCGACGCTGCCGAGCCTGGCCACGCGGGCCTGACGGTCGCTGTTCGCCCCTTCAACTGCCAGCCGCTCCATCGTCCAGGGATCGTAGAGGGCAACCAGCAGGTCGTACCTCCCGGGCTGGGCATCGGCGGCGATGGTTAACTCGCGGTCATCGGCAATGTACTCGCCGGGCAGCCAGCTCGTCGTCGGTCGGCGGCCACCAGCCGGTACCCCATCGTGCTGGCCGACGATTCGCCCCGCCGGGCTCACCAGTTGAACGGTCACTTGGTTGCTTCGAGCGGACGGACCGAGCCCGCGCCAAACCAGCCGCACCCGCAACCGCGTGCCAGGAGCCAAGCGCAGGGCTGCCGCCGACGAGTCGCCTGCCGGCGACTGCGCACCTGATGTTGCCGGCTGGACGGTCGCACCGTAGAGCTCGGCCGTCTCCCCAAAGCGCGTCCCCACTTTCTGCCCCACCGGCGGTGCCTTGGTCACCACGCCGCTGAGATCGCGGCCCTTGACGCGCACCGTCCCCAAGACCCAGTCTGGCCCCAGGCCGCGGCCGCGCTTGTCCTGGACGTCGACCGTCACCCAGTAGTGGCCATCCCGCGCCCAAGGCAAGACGGGCACAGTGATTTGCTGTCGCGCCACGGTGCCCACGGGCCAGCGTGAGCTGGGGATTCCCGGCTGGCCCAGGTCCTGGACGGCTTGGCCGACGGTCATCGCCGCCGTTGGGTCGACCAATTGCAGGCGCACGCGCATGTCATCCAGCGCCGCTGCCGCCCGCCACCAGAGATCGGCCGTCCAGGTGCTGCCGGCCTGAAGCTCGGGCTCGGGCCGCGACTGCCCGATGAGCTCGAGACCGCCCCACCGGGCGACCGCTGCCGAGGGTGTGCCTCTCCTGGAATGGGTTGCAGGCCCGACTGACAGAGCGCTCTCCCCCATGGCCCGCCGGGCCTCGGCGGGCGATGCCAGCCAGGGCGGGACCTCGACATGGCCCACGACGATGGCCCGACCCAACGAACGGCCATCCGCAGCCGACAGTGCCACCGGTTCGAGCTCTCCCGCAGCATACAAGGAGAGGCGCACGCTGTAGGCACCGGGCGGCGTCCCGGGTGGGATCACGAGCTCGAACCGTTCGGCAGTGAGTTCTTCTGCCAGCCAGGCGTCGGTCAGCCGCAGCCGAGTCGCCGTCAGCGCCCTGTCGGCCTGTGCCCACTCGCGACCCTCGCCGTCCACCAGCCGCAACGTGGCCATGAGGGGTTTGGAGGTCCGACCCTCGGATTGCCAGGCGGTGGTGACGACGACGGCTTCACCCACCCTCGCGGTCTGCGGCACGCAAGCTGTGGCCAGGAGGGTGGGCCCGTCAGCCACGGCGGCCAGAACCGGCGGCTCCAGCCGGCGGGGCCGGTAGACCTCGAACTGCTGCGGATCGCGGCGGAACACGCCCGCCCGTTCATAGCCTGCGGCGAGCCAGCCCTCGAAGTCGGCCAAATCGTGCAAGAAGCGCAGTTGTCCATACTCCTGCTCGTCCACGCGCGTGCGATCGACCAACACCAAGGGCGGGGTTGCCCCCAGCGCCGAGAGCTCGCGATGCAGACGCTGCCAGGTGATCTGGCCGCTCTTGGCCGCCCCGGCCGACAGCGAAGCCGCGGAGTACGTCGTCGGCCGTCGCGCGTAGAAGTTCAGCTCCGAGTAGTCGCTGAAGACGACGGCCTCAGGCTCGGTGGTCAGCGCCACGAAGTCGGCCATGCGCCGGGTACCATCTTCCGAACGCCAGCCCGTGTCGCGGTCCACGAGCAGCGCCGGCAACAGGAAGGCCGCGACCAGGGCTTGCCCCAGCAGGCGTTGCGCTGTCCGGCCCCAGGGCAGCGCGCCAGCCGACCAGCCCGCCGCGAGCCAATGGATGGCCAGTCCGAAGAGCGCCGCCAAGGAAGGCAACAGGTAGATGAGGTGGCGAGTCCAGAGCTCTCGCGTCAGGAAGAAGAAGACCAAGCCGGTCGGCAACTGCCAGGCAAAGAGGCAGGCGCCGCGGAGTCGCTGCTGCAGGCCCACCGTCGCCACAGCCAGCGCCACCAGCGTCACAAGAGCGTTGTTGTTGTAGCGCAGGAATTCTGCGTACAGACCGAGCGCCTTGCGCAGCACCTCGAGGCGGCTCAGGCCTGCCCCCTGCATCAGGTGATGGCCGATCACCGCCTCCCACACCGGCGCTCCGCCAGCGGCAAAGAGGGCCAGGCCAGCCGCCGCTACCGCGAAGGCCGTGCCCACAACGAGTGCCGCGTCGGCCAGGGCGGCACGGCTCGCGCGACGCGCTCGAGCGGCGTCATGGAGCAGCCAGACGGCGCAAGCGCCAAGCGGCAGAACGGCGAACAGCTTGCACAAGATGCCCAGGCCAAACGCCACGCCAGCCAGGGCCAACCAGCGGCGATCGGGGGCGCCCTCCGCATCGAGCGGCGCAGCCGATCCGGGAGGCGCAGGGACGGACAGCGCTCCCCGGACCACCAGGTAAAGGCCAGCGCAAGTGGCAAAGAGCATGAACGGCTCGGGGCGAAACGTCCGGCAGTGGAGGTAGACGTCAGGATGCAATAGGAGGACCAAACCGGCCGTCAGCGCGGCGACCGGCCCGAACAGGTGCCGTACGGACGCCCACAGCGCGACGCCGCTCAGCAACGTCAGTGCCACAGCGATCGACCGGCCGACCAGGACACTCGCGCCGAAACCCCGAAACGCGAGGCCGCCGCTGAGCAAGAAGGCGGGGAGCTGAGGCGTCAGGAAGTCGCGGTAGGGCAGCTCGCCGAGGCTGATCCGCCACGCAGCATACAGGTAGCTGCCCTCATCGTCGTTGATCAGCCAGGCGTCCAGGCGCCAGAAGTAAAGGAGGGTGATGCCGACCAGCGCCAAGGCCGCCAACCAGTCGGCAGCCACGCCTCGCGACCATGCGTTCCGGAGCCGCGCCGCGACGCCATCGCCCCAGCTGCGGAGCGGTGCCGGGGCGCTGAGCTCATCGGCGCTGGCCGCTGGTCCAGCCGGTGGCCGGTCGGGCCGAGTCACAGCCCCAGTGCGGCTAGTCCCGCTGGGCGATGGGTGCGAACACCCGAGCGCTGCCCACGCCGTAGCGACTGATGCCCACCGACCGAGCCACCAGCATGACGGTGGCGTCCGTGGAGATGGCCGCTGCGTGGACCGGAAGTCCGATCGCCGGCCGGTTGACCCAGTTAAGGCCACGATCCATCGACCACTGGGCGCCCTGCTCGCCCACCGCGAGCACCACCGCCGTTTGACCGTACCGCTCGTCCTGCGTCGGCTGGCTCACCATGTCATAGGCCGCCCGGGACATCGAGCTGTTCTGCGTCCAGGTCCTGCCGCCATCGTGCGAGTAGACCAGGCCGCGGTCGGTGCCAACGAAGATGCGCACAGGGTCCGCCGGCGTTACCGAGAGGGTATGCAGGGCGTAGATCGAGCGGTTGCGAAGCTGCGAGTGCTCGACCGACGTCCAGGTCTCGCCTCTGTCCCGCGACACCGTAAGCATATTGCCCAGGCCGGTTGCGGGCAGAAGCTGGCCAGCATAGATCGTCCGGTCGGAGTCGAACCTCGTCGAGAACGCCACCGCCGTCCAAGTACCGTCCACGCCCAGTTGGCGCCACGTCTGCCCGCCATCGGTGGAGAGGTGTCCGGCCGCCGCCAAGGTGCGGTCCGTGCCGTATGCCGGAGATAGAGCGAGCGACGCGGCCGGGGCCGGGCCAGAGGTGCGCTCCCAGGACCCGCCGCCGTCCTGGCTGCGCCACACACCGCTCGTGGCAGCCAAGAAGATCGTTCGGTCGCTGGCGAATTGCGGCGATCGGCGGATGACGTGGATCGTCTCGTCGGCGCCACGCGGCAGACCGCTGTCCAGCCACCGCCACGTGCGGCCGCCGTCGATCGACCGGTACAGCCCGGAACCACGCGTGCCGGCCAGGGCATCGGCGTCCGATCCGTCCGGCAGGAAGACGAGCGCCGTCGCTCGGGCGTTGCCGAGCCCCCGGACACAGCGCCCCCAGCTTCGGCCGGCGTCGGCGGTGCACCAAACCCCGTCCCCATCGGTGGCCAGATAGGCCTTGCGGGTCCCGAGGTAAGGCGGTGGTGTGGGCCGCGGTGGCGGGAATGGCGCGCCCGGCACCCAGTCGCGCAGCAGGTAAGGGACGAAGAGGATCTTGCGCTCCGGGTCCACCTCGGCTGGGACGTAGGAGAACTCGACGTCCATGGCGATCGCGGTGCCCACGATGCCGTCCTTGCCCGGGAAGTGCCGCCACGTGGTCCCGCCATCGGCCGAGACGGCCACCACCTCCCCCTGGCGACCCGTTATGGCGGCCATGATCACCGGATCGCTCGCCCAGGCATTCGATACCGCCACACCCTGGATGCGCTCCGCCTCCAACGGCAATCGCTGCCACGTCAGCCCGTCGTCTTGCGACAGGTACAGCCCACTGCGATTGTAGGCAAACACATGCCGCAGGTCGCGATCGAACCGCCGGGCCGGATCGTCGCCGTACTCGCGCGGCACCACCAGGCCCTGCTGGGCAACATCCCCGCCCGCCGCGCCGAACACCGGCGCACCCGAAGCCGGCCCGCCGACAAGCCGCCAGTCACGCCCACCGTCCTCCGTCTTGTAGACGCCGCGATCGGTGCCCACGAACATGGTGCCGTCCAGGGCGTAGTGCGGCGAAAAGGCCACGGCACCGAACTGGAAGCGCGGCGTGGCGTCCAATTCGATCACCACCTCGGTCCAGCTCGAGCCGCCCTTCTCCATGCGGTACAGGCGCCAGTCGTCGCGCGTGATCCCGTAGGCCACCTGATCACGCCGGAAGTCAGGGGAGACCGCCAAGAACCACACCGGCGCATCGCCCCGCAGTCGCGTGGCGTACCACTGCCGACCACTGTTCGTCGTCCGTTGGCCCATACCTTCGGCCGAAGCCACAAAGGCAACGCCATCGGGTCCAGCGACCAGATTGGCGACCTCACCGGTGGCTCGCGGCAGGAACCAACTGGCTCCGCCGTTGCGAGACACGAAGGTCTCGTGGCCGCCAGCGAACACGAGCTGGCCGCCGCTGGCCAGCTGAGAGACACCGATGCCGAACACCGGCCCGCCCTCCAGGTTGCAGGCAAACCAGGGAACGTCCTGGGGCGGCACCGCCGCCAGGCCAAGCACGCGGGGAGCCCGCTCATCGGGCGGGGGCGACTCGGCCGCCGAGCGGCGCACTCCGAGAGGCGCCGCCGCGACCAACAACGCGGCCCAGGCGGCAGCGACGAGCAGACCGATGGTCCGGAGATGTGGGCGGTTCATAATCAACTCTACCTCTCCTCGATGCCAGCGCCGTCTAGAACTTCCCGCACGGCGTAAATGGGCTTGTCCTGCGTCTCGTGATACGTGCGAACGACAAGCTCGCCAAGAAGACCCATAGTTATCAACTGCACTCCCACCACCACCAGCAGGATTGCCAAGAGGAGCAGCGGCCGCGTTCCGATGTCCTGATGTCCAAGGAGCTTCACGCCCGTCAAGTACAACCCGATCAGGAAGCCGAATGCGAACGCCAGGATACCGAGGCCGCCAAAGATGTGCAATGGGCGCGTGCTGTACCCCAAGAGGAAGCGCAAGGTCAACAGATCGAGGAGCACTCGCGGCGCGCGGCTGAGGCCCAGGCCGTACTTCGAGTGACCATGCTCCCGGGCCTGGTCACGCACCGGCACTTCGCCCACCGAAACGCCATACCAGCTGGCAACCGCCGGGATGAAGCGGTGCAGATTGCCGTACAGCCGCGTGTTCTTGACGACCTCGCGGCGATAGGCCTTCAGCGAGCAACCCGTGTCGTGCAGTCGGACACCAGTCAACCAACCCATCACCCAGTTGCCGAGCTGCGACGGCAGACGCCGCCGCAGCCACGGCTCCTGCCGGTTGCGTCGCCAGCCGCTCACGATGTCGTAGCCATTCTCCGTCATGGCCGCCAGGAGGCGAGGGATGTCTTCCGGATCGTTCTGGAGATCAGCGTCCATCGTCACCACGATGTCGCCCCGTGCGGCGTCGAATCCGGCCGCGAAGGCCGGTGTCTGTCCGAAGTTGCGCCGCAGCCGCACCACACAGAAGCGGGGATCCCGACGGTGGAGAGCCGCCAAAGCCTCAAAGGAGCCGTCGGTGCTGCCATCGTCGACGACGATGACCTCCCAGGCGGTGCCCAGACGCTCGAGAACGGCGGTGAGCCGGCGGGCCAGCTCCGCCACCGATTCCACCTCGTTGTACAGGGGAATAACCACGCTGATCGCCGGCGGCTCGGGCAACGGTGCCAAGCGCACTGGCTCGTGCGAGCGTCGTTCGGTCACGGCCCACTGGCCCCGTCGATGAGCTGTCGCTGCCAGGCAACTTGCCGCCGCAGTCCCGCCTCCAGGGCGGTCGTCGGCTTCCAACCCAGGTCGCACTGTGCCTTGCGGGTGTCGGCCACCGCCTGGCGCTGCTCGCCCGGTCGAGCCGGCCCATGCACCACCTGGGCTCGCTCGCCAGTCAGGCGCTCCAGCAAGCGGAGCGCCTGCAGGGTCGAGATGGGCTCGCCACCGCCGATGTTGTAAATCTCGCCGCTCGGCCCTCGCTCGATGATGGCCATGGTGGCGTCGATGGCGTCGTCAATGTACGTATTGGCCCGGACCACCGAGCCGTCACCAAACACCGTGATCGGCTGGCGCCGCAACAGTCGGTCGACAAAGATGTGGTAGCCCATGTCCGGTCGCTGGCGGGGCCCGAAGACCGAGAAGTACCGAAGGATAGTAAACGGCACGGCAAAGTTGCGACCGTACGCCTGGATCAAGTGCTCGGCGGCCAGTTTGGTCACCCCATAGGGCGAGTCGGGCTGGGTGGGGTGATCTTCGGCCCCCGAAGAGTCACGACCGTAGACCGAGGAGGTGGACGCATGGACAAGGTGCTCGACCGGAGAGTCGCGCAGCGCCTCGAGCAAACGTTGGGTCGCCAGGACGTTGCAGCTGAGGTACTCCTCGAAGGCTGTCCAGGACCGCAGCAGTCCACCCATGGCCGCCATGTGGACGACCACCCTGACCTCGGCCAGGAGCGGACGAAGGTCAGCAGTCCGCAGGTCCGTCTCGACGAGACGGAAGGATGAGTTGGCTCGTGCCGCCCTGAGGTTGGCTTCCTTGACCTCGCGCGGATAGTAGTCAGTGAACGCGTCCACGCCAACGACCACGTGCCCTGCCGCTAGCAAACGGTCCACCAGGTGACTGCCAATGAAACCAGCCGCTCCCGTGACCAGGCAAGGCGGCGGCGCAGGCGACTTCGTCGGGCCCTCCATCGGCGCTATTGTATCCTGCTGGCCCGAAGCACGGAAGGACTGGCGCCGGAACGGGCGTGTTCGCTCTGCCTGCAACCCCAAAGCGGCCAGCCGACAGCAATCGAGCGGTGCGATCGGCCAGCCGCAGGGTCAGCGCCGTGCCGCCGATGGGGGGCACGAGCGGGCCGGGGCAGCCGATCTCCCCGCCATCGCAGGGCTGGCGGCACGGCGCCATGCACACCATCGCCAAGTGAGCTACAATGATCGCCCTATGCTGGACGGGTGGGCGGCGCCGCAGTACCGCTTGCCCGACCGCCAAGTGCTGGTGACGACTCGGGAAGGAATGTGCGCGCCATGGCTACCATGCGAAAGGTCCTCGTCGGTCTCCTACCCATGACGGTCCTGGCGATCGGTTTCGCCGGGCTGGCGCAAGCCGGACGACCCCTCCAGCAAGTGACGCCCACCCCCACAGTGGCCGTGAGTGGGTGCTTGCCGGACTTGCAGAAGTGGGCGGATCCCTCCCAGCTCCTCTTGGGCGACGTGGCCGCGGTGACGCTCGTGGTGAGCGAGACCTGTCCCGGACTGCGACAACCGCTCGATATCCTCCTCCTGGCCGATGAGTCAAACTCCATGACCATGGCCAAGGGTCAGACCAGTCTCAGGACGCCCACCTCGGCCCCGCTGCCAACCCGGGCGACCCCCGATCCCGGCCAGACCC